>JALFZG010000037.1 GCA_022784645.1 Bacteroidales bacterium | reverse complement strand
CGATGACTTCAAGAAGGTGAAGCTCGCCTTCGACCGCCAGACTCGTTACTCCACTCTCCGTGGTATGATGATGGCGAAGGGTATGTACAAGGTGGTTGATGGTGCGGTAGTGGTTGACCCCAACGCCAACACCTCTTTCGCCACCGTCAGTGGCACCGTACAGCTCCCTGATGACCCTGCTAACGCCCCGTCAGGCGGTAGCGGTAGCGGCTCCACTTCGGGCTCGCAGACTCCTTCGGCAGGCGGCTCCGGCTCGCAAGGTGGCAGTAGCGGCGATGAAGACGCTGGATTCGAGTAATCTATCGTCAGAATGGATTTCGCTAAAAGATTTCGATAAATCGAAATGTAGCGCTCCATCATTAGCATTAGCGCTCCTCTTCTCCTCCAAACTTTTAGTTTGTCGTCGAGGACACCTCCCCGCCCTTACGGGCTACCCCTCCTGCACAGAGGGGTGCGATGCCGCTAAAATCGGCCCTTCAGGGCCGTGTCGCATAAACCGACGCTACGCTCGTTTCTGCGAGGCTGCGCATAGGCAAGGTGGAGGGAGGAGCGACTGGCGGTTCCAAGCGCTAAAGAGCGTTAAAAGAAGAACAAGATTTCTCAAGATTTTTCAAGATTATTTTTTATTCGATAACGAGAAATAATTTTGTTTAATTTTGCTTAATTTTGTTCTTTATTTAAAACCAACATGTTCATTTTGTTCTAACTTCAATCGCCTATGAAAGCAAACTACCGCTCTTGGGTGCAGCTGCTGATAGCAGTCATCGCCACCTTGTTTGGGCTGACGCTGGTGGGCATCGCGCTCTTCCTGCCGCCACGAGGCGAGATTGACCCTACCGTTCTGACCGCCTATGGCGAGACCCTCACCTTCGTAGGAGCGCTCATAGGTATCGATTACCACTACAGGGAGAAGGGGCCTAAGGGGCCCGCAGCCCTGTAAGGCCGTTCCAATTGCGCTTCGCGCGTTCCAATAGGCCGAAGACCGTTCCAATTGCGCTTCGCGCGTTCCAGGGGATAATAGGACGGAGATAATATCTCCTGCCAACAAACAATACAAGGACCGCAAGAGAGCCTTGCGGGCGTTCCAAGCGCTTCGCGCGTTCCTGATAGTTTCAGGAAAAAATAATTTTGGTAATTTTGCTTAATTTTGTTCTTTTAAAAAAACAACCTGTCTATTTTGTTCTTTATATCATGGCAAAGAAAGATAAGAAAGTAAACGCATGGCAAATCATAGTAGCCGTGTTTCAAGCCCTTGCAGCCCTCTTCGGCTCGCTCAAGAAGTCTCACGACTCTGCTAAGGCAGAATCGTCGTTAGAAGATTCCGAAGGCAACGAATAAATTCTGCTGAGAAGAAATAAGAAAATCCCATCGCGAAAGCGGTGGGATTTACTCGTCTAACACGGCAATGCATTAATGCTTTGACATACACGTCAAAACAGCGAGGCGCGCAGCGACGAAGCGTTACAAACGTTACAAACGTTACACATTTTAGAGTAAGGGTGTCTACTTTTTTCAGGAAAAGACACAGTGAGCGGAGCGAGCGTTACAAACAGTGAGCGAAGCGAGCGTTACACATTTTAGAGTAAGGATAACGTTACAAACAGTGAACGGAGTGAGCGTTACACATTTTAGAGTAAGTTTAGGCGGTTATAGACGCAGTCGGAAAAGGAAGTGGATGTCGGTTTTGTGGGTGGGGGATTGGTGGTCAGCGGCCCATTGGCGGGCATACCAAGTATCGGAAAGACGGAGGTAAAGAGCTATCATTGGCGTAATTTGGTAGCGCATATTCAGCATATAACGCGCCCCAATGCCGTAGGTTGCCGGAAGCGAGAAACTATAGAGTACATCGTTTTCATACGTATAAATCCTACAGGAATAGGTAGGAGCATAGAAGCCCTGCAACCGCAGCTGCATGACAATAGGCACTTTACTGACGCGATACTCCAGTTGCTCAAACGCAGAAACGCCATAACCAAGATTAGCCAATTTGGCATTAGAGGATGCAGATGAAGAACCGGTAACTTGGTTGGGCAGGCGGAGGGGAGAGAGGGATTCGCGAGAAAGGTTGGCATCTATTTGCGTGCGAAGCGAGAACGACTGCCAATGGTTATTGAGCTGCCAGCGAGCGCCATACATATCGCGCGAACCTTTCCGCTTATTGCGCCAGCGCAACTGCATATCCCATCGATCAGAAGGGAGATAGAGCGCCTGCATCATCAAGTCATATCCCCAAGTATGGGGTTCTCGGATTTGGTATTTTGGGCCCTCAAAAAAGAAGAAATCGAGATAGGCATTCAGTTTCCAATGGTGAAATCGCGATATGTCCATTCCTATATATACGCCCGATTCATCATTTACCCTACTTCCCTCTCCGAAAGTAGAAGCATAGCGCGCATCATAATACGGCGAATAATAGCGTCCAAGAAGCAGCAACGAATAGTCGGATCCGGCATAACGCATTCCTGCAATAGCCGCTACTCCCCACCGTTCGTTTTCAGAAACCGCCACCTCGCCCAATAGGCTAAGCCGCTTATAGCGATACTGGGCATCGGCCGAGAGAGATAACTGTTGCCGCCCGCGGAAATACAGGGCATTATAATACATAGGAGTAACGCGAACGGAATCCGTCGCCCAAAACTCTACTGCCGTAACCCCCACTCGCCATCGCTCGCTGCGGTATTGCATATTGAGTCCAGCCGTTTGTTGCCAAAGACGAGCCTTGGGCAGACGAGCAGAATAAAACGCAGAGACATCTACTGGTCCGAAGCGCATCGTCACCCCCGCTCCGCGGAGGAAATCATCGCTCGCTCCACTATATTTTCGCAAACCTTGTTCCTCCAGCCCCAATTGGGTCGTGCGAAACGATTTGCTAATGGGCAACGATGCATTCATTACCAATCCCAAACCAAAACTAGCTCGATAATCACCTGCCACAATCGTACGAATTTTCCATATATCGTGCAGCTCCACATAAGCACCATATCTGCTCCTCGCATTGGGAATCTCTCCGGGCTCCCGCTTTAAGACTGCCCCGAGTTGAATCCTGTCGCGCGCTCGCATTGAATAGCGTATCTGCCCATAGTAAGGGTCGGTAGGCGTCTGCTCTATATGTCGAGCATCGAAGCGTAGAAGCAGTTCATGACGCGCCCTACGCATCGCCTGCGTCAGAGACGGCTTTTCCGCAGCCCCTTGCAGACATACAAACGGCAAGAGGTTGCGAATATCATAGTCGTGCAAACCGGGAACGAGTTGAAGCTCGTAAAGCGTCTGCATCGGATGGTGATACACATACAGGAGAATCTGCTCCTGTTGCTCAGGGGTGAGCCAAAAAAGTTGACTGAGTTGCTCGGGCGAGGCGGTGTTAAGGTTGATAGGATGCTGCTGAAGTTCTTGCAGTTGCTGCTCAATCTGCTCCAAGTCTGCCTCAGGGCTGCGTTCGATAATAGACTCCATAATATCCTCTACCGCGCGCGGAGGTTGCTCCATGGCGTGAGCAAACATGCAGCAAAGGCAGAGTAGTATCAGGGAGAGGTGGGTTTTCATTGGCTCTGACGAGCGGCTCTAAGTTGCTCAAATCGGCGGGCGCGCAAGCCGGAGTCAGCATGTCGGGCAGGCAATTCAATCACCTCCTCGGGCAAGCCTGGTTGCTCGCTCACGATCTTCGTGTACTTATCTATAGTGAACGCATCGTATATGCTGTCAGGATAAGCGAGATAACGCGTAGTGAAGCGGAGCAAAGAAGGTTCTACATGGAGAGTCGCGAAGAAAGCTCTATTGCTGCCAATGCGATGATCGAGTGGGCTGCATTTGGGTACAGCAGACTCAGCCGAATCAGAGGTCAGCACCACATAAACGGGCACCGTATGCTGCTCGTTGATCAAGTCGCTCAAGCTGATGTCTGCCCGCCTGCCATAGGTGAGATCATTGCCAGAAACAATGAGGTCAGCATCATCGAGCGTAGGATGGAGGGCTGCATGCAGGCGGGGATGATCAAAGCCCGCGGAAGCCGAATGTACGGAGTGGTGCATCACTACAATCTTCCATCGCTCGCCTGCCTCTTGAAGCGTACGACAGAGCCAAGTCTGCAAGACGGTATAATCCACCAACCACTCGAGCGTTTCAGTATCGAGCAGAATCAGTCGGCAGAGGGGAAAGTCGATATATGCGGTAGTGCCGAGGAAACGATCGGGACCATTGAGCGGCAGGGCAAAATGGAAAGGCCAACGAGGGTCAATGATGCGGCCAATACCGCGATCATAATCGCGGCTGCCTGGTACAGCTATCTGCGGCACCAGTTGCGGCATATCTGCGCACTGCTGTTGCCAACGCTGGTAGTTTTGCTCTGTAGATTCATGCAGAATATTTCCGGTGTAAATAGCGATAGCATTGGCATTGTCGATGGCATTAGCGATGGCGTTATTCGCAATGCTATCGTTGATCAGAAGATCGCCGAAGATGGTGAAAGAGAGGGCCGTGTCAGACGGACTGCTTATACTAAAAGGATGACTTGTGAATGATGATTCGAGCGACACGCAATACGTTCCCGGAATGAGGTGCTGCAAACGAACGACATGCATGTATTGCTCACCGCCCATCGTCTGCACCAGCGTTCCTGCAGAGCGGACAATGGTATCTACCCTGTTAGCATCCATATTAATCAGCTTCAGCAGACAAGTGTCTGGTGAAGCGGTTGACCAGGTGAACGTACGATCGGACAAACCATTTTCTCCTAACCCCATCTGCACATAGTGCGGCTCGTCAGGCAACACATAGGCGCACTCGGTGGTGCGACCAAAGAAGATGTCCCAGCGCCAGATACATAGGGATATCACCAAGGCGGCAATTACAAACAGCAAACTTAATATGCGTAAAATACTGTTTTTCAAGGGCTTTGTTTTTTTTAACCACTATTCTTTACCACTCTTTGCCCGCAATCACTTTCTCACGCAGCACTTCCATCACTTGGAGTTGCTCTTGGCGTACGGCAGCGGAATCAGAGGGATCTGCTTTCATATACTCATGGAGCGATACCGGTTGTCCGATCTTCATCTTTGTGCGCACGAAGGGGTGCACGAAATAGGTGCCCTTAGGCATGATATCGTGCATGCCCGAAAGGGAGATGGGTACAACGGGCAGGTCAAGATCGAACGCAATCTGAAAAGCACCGCGTTTGAAGGCTTGCACCTCGCCGTTCTTACTGCGCGTTCCCTCGGGGAACACCACCAGCGAAACGCCATCTTTCAGGATGGACTTGGCGCGCTCAAGGCTCTCTTTAGCTGCGCGAGGATTGCGGCGGTCAATGAAGATATGGCCAGCAGCATAGCAGCCCGAACCAACAAACGGCACTTTGCGCAACTCTTGCTTCATAATCCACTTGAACACCACCGGCAGCCAGCCATAAACCAACCATACATCAAAGAGCGATACGTGGTTGCAAACAAACACATACGACTGCCCTTTCTGCAAATTTTCTACACCCTCTACCTGAGGGATATTGCCGAAGAGCCAGAAAAAACAACGGCTCCAAAATTGCTGTTCGCGATGCACGAACTCCGCATTGCGCCATGGGCTCGTAAGAATCGTAAAGATGGCCGTAAACACCGTGAGTACCAGTAAGATAGGTACTGCAATCAACCATTGATATAAAAACTGAAGAACCTTCATATTATTTTGCGTTTTAATGTTTATTAGTAATACCTACTGTATCACAGCCTCGAGGGTGGCAAGCACATGCATCATCTCGGCATTACTCTGCATCAGCTCTTTATACCAATCCACGTCAGCAGCAGCATCGAAGCCGGTGATGAGCACAGCAGACTCGGTAGCGGAGTATTGAACAACGGTCTCAAGATCGAAGTCCTTGATCATGAACTGCGAGAAATTGTAAAGTGCCACCTCATAAAGCAGTCTATTGACTTGCGCTTCGCTTTGAGGGAGGGTGATCACTACGATATGTCTATCCTCAGGAAGCTCCTCTTCCGCTACCGCTGCTGCGAGCGAGTCGGCTTGCGCTTGACGTTTATCCTCCAGTGTAGATGCCTGATCGTCGCCTTGCTGCGCTTCCATGCCTCTGTTCATCATGCCAAGCATATCCTTCGCCATAGCCGTGAGCGGCCCTTGGGGGTAACGATTAACCATTGCAATGAGTTTGTCGCCAAATGCCTCTTGACCATCGGTCTTAGCTGTTGCCACGGCATCGAGGAAGAGGAAGCGAGGCATGAGCGAGGAGAGCGGATAGAGCGAATCTGCAGTTGCCACTTCGGCTTTCACCCGTTGATACTCGCCTTGGCGGTACGCACGATAAGTGCGCTCGTAGAGCGAATCCGCCTCTGCTTCTGCTTGTTGCATTTTCTTAAAATAGGCAGGGTCAGCCACTACAGCAGCATACGCTGACTTGGGATACTGCTGCATGATGACCTCACGATATCGAGCCGCAGCTGCGCTGTCCTCGCGCCTGAGCGCGCGCAGGTACTCGTTATAATAAAGGTCGGGCAAATGGCTGTCAGCAGGATAACGCGTACAAAGTTCGCTGAATGTGGCGGCAGCGAGGATCTCGTCTTCAAGTTCAGTCTGATAGATATATATGAGCTCGGTGAGAGCCGTAGCAATCAGCGTGTCGGATTGGCGCAAGTCTTCTGCCGTCTTAGGTATCTGCTGGAAATAGTAGAGCGGATCATGAGGGTCGGTGACTACCGGCTCCTCGGGTAGCTTACCTGCCTCAGAGTCTGCTTGAAGGGAGTCCGCAAGGAGCGACTCGGGCTGCATTTCGTCCGTTTCCTCTACATTCTCTTCTTTCTCTTCGGAATCGGCAAAAACGGGAGCGCCTTGAATCATGCGTCGCCAATTGTCGGCAAGCGGACGAGTACCCCACTGCTTGCGGAACTGCTGCTTACCAGAACGGAGGAGGTTGGGATTGTAAAAATACCAAGCCGCATTGGCTCCACCACCTCCCAACATATTCGATGTATTCACACTCGTAGGTCCATCAGCCGCTTCGTTGGCCGCCTTGCGGGCCGCATCAGCAGCTGCAATAGAGTCTTGCATCTCCTTCTCAAGCAATTGAGCAACGATGGCATCGCATACGCGCATCTGCTCGTCTTCGGAGAGTTGAGCAAGCGCTTGCAGAGAGTCTTGGAGGGTTACGATGCCCGTTTGAAGCACCAATCCATCGAGCACCTCCGACCGACGCGAAAGGCGTTTATAATCAGCTGATTCCGAGGAAATGATAGTGAGAGCCTCGGCATAACAAGGCTGCGCCTCGGCATACTGTTGCCGGTCAAAATAGAGGTCGCCTGCCTTAATGAGTACAGCCGCTTTATCGAGCCCATTGCGGGTACTCTTCTCGGCTGCAAGCGCATACTCGCGGAGAGCTGCGAGGGTGTCGCCCCCGCGGAGGAGGATATCACCTTTGATGCCCAATATCTGATCTTGATACTGCTCGTATTTGGAGAGTTTGAGCATTTTATTGAGCTGCTTGACAGATGCTTTCGTGTCAGCACCGAGCAAGGCAATACGCAGGCGTGCGTTGAAATCCATCGACCATGCCGGCGTGAGTTTGATGCAACGTTTGTAAGCCTCTACAGCCGCATTGCGGTTGCCCTGTTTCTCATAAAGCTGCCCTAAAACGTATTCAAAACGCGGACGGTTTTGCTTCCGTCCTTCATCTTCTTTTGCAATAATTACGTGGGGGATAGCCTCACGCCAACGCTCCTGCTTCATCAGGATATCTGCCGAAACGGCCGAGTAGAGCGATGCGTGTTTCTTACTCAAATCATCAATCTGCACCTTGCGGAGCAAGTCTTCTGCTTCATACATCCAACCCATCTCAGCATACGCACGAGCCGACCAGAGTTGGCATTGGGCAATAAGATCTTTATCGTATTCGAAATGGCGCTGCACATACGCAAACGTGCTTACTGCACCAAGGAAATCGCCCTTGTGGAACTCCGCCTGTCCGAGCCGGAGCCATGCCATTGGCATAGCCGGATTAAACTCCTCCCGTTTGAGCCACGCCCGATACTTCTCGTCAGAAGCTGACTTCTTGGTATCGACTTTGGGGCGCTTCTTGATGGAGTGGAGCTTGATGCACTTACGGCATTTCTCGATGGTGCGATCCATCTTGCTCTTCGAAGCCTCGGCAGCCTTATGATCGCTCACGGGGTAAAGTGGCAACTGCTCGGAGAAATTGTCTTCGTGGGCAGCCGCAATCGCTTCAAGACCCTCTGCATAGGCCGTATTGCCGTTGTAGAGGATATTGTACTTCACCTTGGTAGCATGATACGAACGGGTGAGCGCCGTGTTTTTCTGAGTGGAACACGCCGCCAACATGCAGGCAAAAATGCAGAATATGAATAACTTAATCTTCAAAATTTACACGAACTTATACGCTGTTTGCTCGAAATAAATCTCGCCCGGACGCAAAACTGCGTTGGGGAAATTCGGATGGTTGGGGGCATCAGGGAAGTTCTGCGTTTCAAGGCAGATAGCATGCTGAATACCATACATGCGACCAGACTTACCTTCGTTTTCTTCTACCCAATTTCCGGTATAAACTTGCAATCCGGGCATGGTAGTGAGCACCTCCATTGTACGGCCACCAGCCTTCACGGTAGCTACTTTGCGGAGTTCCTTCTCCGGATTGGGTCGCAGCACCCAGTTGTTATCAATGCCCCGTCCTTGCTCAAAGAAGGGCAAGTCGATGCGGTCACCCACTCTCACCGGCTCGCGAAAATCCATGGGTGTACCATCCACTTTGAGGATCTCGCCAGTAGGGCAGTTAGTGGAATCAAACGGCGTGTACTCATCGGCATCAATCTGCAAAATGTGGTTGTGAACCGTACCGGATCCTTCACCTTCCAAATTGAAATAGGCATGGTTGGTGAACCCTAAAATGGTGGGCTTATCGGTCTTAGCCTCGTAATTAATCTGTAAGCTGTTGTCTTTGGTAAGCACGTAGGTCACATACACGTCGAGATTGCCCGGGAAACCCTCTTCGCCATCGGCAGCGCGGTAATGGAGGCTGACCGAATAAGCAGTCTGTCCAACTATCTCCCACACTTTCTCGTTGAAGCCCTCAACACCTCCGTGCAGACAGTTGCCGCCATTGTTGATGGGCAGTTGATAGGTTTGCCCATCGAGGGTGAAACGACCATCCTTGATGCGGTTGGCAAAACGACCAATCACCGCATTGAAATACGTTTCCTTATCGCGCCATTCCTGCCATGTGTTGAACCCAAGCACTACATCAGCCAATTCACCCTGCTCGTTGGGCGCATAGAGGCTCACGATCTTTGCGCCATAATTGGTAATCTGCACGCGCATGCCGTTGGGGTTACGGAGCGTCATGAGTTGCACACGGCGCTTCTTATATAAGTCTTTGAATAAATCTGCGTTTACCATAATCGTTTGTCTTATAGGGTAAAAAACACCCAATTATAAACTCCATTCAAACGAATCTTTGCCGTCTTTGATGCTGAATCCAAGTGCGGTAAGTTCGTTTCTAATCTTATCGGAAGTGGCAAAATCCTTGTTTCGTTTTGCCTCAAGGCGCATGTTGAGCAGCATATCCACCGCCCCTTTATAAGCCTCCACGTTTTGTCCGGCAGCCGCAGCATTGTCAGCCTCCAAGCGCAAACCGAGAATGTCAATAGCAAACGTTTTCCAAGCGTCTTTGAGCTCGTCGAGGTCCTCCTTAGTGAGGGTAGCCTTACCGTCAGCCACGGTGTTGATAGCCTTAGCTGAATCAAAGAGATGGGATATTACAGTAGCCGATTGGAGGTCATCGCTCATAGCCTCTTCGCAACGTTCACGCAAGCCTTTCACATCGATAGTAGAAGCTGCTGCCGGTTGGATTTTCAGCAGACGAGCGTATGCTTCATTGATGCGCTGAAGGCCCTTTTCAGCAGCTTCGAGTGCTTCTGAAGAGAAATCCACTGTGGAGCGATAATGCGCTTGCAGGATGAAGAAGCGGATAACCATACCGGAGAACGGCTTGCTGAGCAGCGGATGCTGACCCGTATAGAATTGCTCGAGGGTAATGAAATTATTATACGACTTACCCATTTTCTTACCGGCAATCGTGATCATATTATTGTGCATCCAGTAATGCACCGAGTCATGTCCGAGGGCCGCGCAAGACTGCGCAATCTCTGCCTCGTGGTGGGGGAACATAAGGTCCATGCCACCGCCATGGATATCAAACTGCTCGCCAAGATATTTCGTACCCATAGCAGAACATTCCATATGCCATCCAGGGAAACCTTCTGACCAAGGTGAGGGCCAATGCATGATATGCTCTGGAGCTGCTTTCTTCCATAATGCGAAATCATACGAGTGCTTTTTCTCTGCCTGCCCATCGAGCTCGCGCGTCTCCGTTACGATATCCTCCAGATTTCGGCCGGAGAGTTTGCCATAATGAAAATCTTTTGCGTATTTCTCCACATCGAAATATATCGAACCATTAGACTCATACGCATAGCCCTTATCGAGGATTTTCTTAACGAATTGAATCTGCTCGATGATATGTCCGCTGGCATGGGGTTCAATGGAAGGCGGAAGCACGTTGAGTGCCTCCATATCTCGATGGTAGCGATTGGTGAAATGCTGCACTACCTCCATCGGTTCGAGTTGCTCCAAGCGCGCTTTCTTGGCGATTTTATCCTCGCCCTCATCCGCATCGTGCTCCAAATGCCCCACATCGGTGATATTGCGCACATAGCGCACTTTATACCCGAGATGGGTGAGGTAGCGATAAAGAATATCAAAGGTAATGGCCGGACGCGCATGTCCTAAATGCGCATCACCATATACGGTAGGACCGCATACGTACATGCCTACGTGAGGGGCATTGAGCGGCTTGAAAAGTTCCTTACTGCGCGTAAGGGTGTTGTAAATAAAAAGGTCACGCATATTGATAATGGTGTTTTGGTATGTTCGTAATTTATTGTATATGAATCAGTTTATGCGTTTGCAGGGAGAGGCTCCAATGCGGATGCGCGAGGCAATAGGCTATCACTTCGTCGGTGTTCTCACAGCTGCATGGTTGCAGATAATAGCTCTCGGCTTCAATCATATCCGCATATTGCTCAACGTCTTGACCGGTATAGACCACCTTCACTTCATCGGCTTCTCGGAGAACAATCCGGCTTCCCCCTTTGGGGCTGCACGTTACCCAATCAATATCAGCGGGCAAAGGATGCGTGCCATTCGTTTCGATGGCTATCACCTTATCGTGCTCGTGGAGGGCTTCAATCAGTTCGCTATCAATTTGGAGCGAGGGCTCGCCCCCTGTGAGGACAATGAAATCAGAGGGAAAATCTTCGATGGAATCGAGGATTTCTGCAAGTTCCATCTCGCGATACGAAGCGAAGTCTGTGTCGCAAAACGAGCAACGAAGATTGCACCCTGAAAAACGCACAAACACAGCGGGCATACCCGTGTTGGCACCTTCACCTTGCAGCGAATAGAATATTTCGTTGATGCGATATGCCATACCTTAGTCTTCGTCGCGCTCGTAAATAGCTTGGTTGCCTTCTGACTCCTGCACCAGCACTTTATAGCAGTTCTTCACATGGTCGCAAATCCAGCGAGCGATATTCTCTGCCGAGGGATTTACATCCAGCACTTCGTTGATATACTTATGGTCAAACGTGCTTTTTACGATGCGCTTGATATGCGTAAAATCCGTTACCATACCGTCTTGATCCAGTTCTTTGGCTTTGCAATAGACGATGATTTTCCAGTTGTGTCCATGCAGATTCTCGCATTTGCTTTCGTAGCTCAACTTCAGATTATGAGCCGCGGAGATGGTCAATGTTTTTTCTACGTAATACATGTTCTTTTCGTTTTGGGCAATGCCCTTATCTGATTGGTTTGAAGTGGGTTATATCATCCCACCATAAGCATTTATTCATAAATAGTAGGGTCATCAATACCGGCATCTCGGAGCGCTTCTATTCGCTCCGTACAGGTGCCGCATTTGCCGCAATGATGCTCGCCACCTTTGTAGCACGACCACGTCTCTGCATAGTTGATGCCGAGCTCCTTACCATGGCGCGCGATATCGGCTTTGGTGATATTCGTGTAAGGCGCAAAGATGCGGATACCATCATACGTACCAGCCTCAATAGCCGCACTCATAGCATCTACAAACGCCGGGCGACAGTCGGGATAGATAGCATGGTCACCACTATGGTTGGCAAGCATCACATATTTAAGATGATGCGTTTCAGCCAAACCAGCCGCCACAGCCAGCATGATGCCATTGCGGAAAGGTACAACCGTTGATTTCATATTTTCATCGTCGTAATGGCCCTCTGGAATAGCTTCTGCACCTTGCAGCAAACTGCTCTCAAAATATTCCGCCATAAAGCTCAGCGGGATAATCAGATGCGGAATGCCGAGTCGTTCGCAATGCAATTTGGCGCACGCCAACTCCTTGTCGTTATGATTGGAGCCATAATGAAAACTTACGGCCATACGGATGCGGTCTTTGTACTCATACAGCATCGTGGTGCTGTCAAGTCCACCACTCAATACGATAATCGAATCTTTCTCCATAATGTCTTATTTGAGTACGTTATTCATTTGCGCAATCATGCGCGATTCCTTGAGATACTGATGCTCCGCATCTGCGTAATTGGCAAAGGGGTAGATGCTGATGCCACCGCGAGGGGTGAAGATACCCGTAACCTCAATATACTTAGGATCCATCAGTTTCACCAAATCCTTCATGATGATATTCACGCAGTCTTCGTGGAAATCACCGTGGTTGCGAAACGAGAAGAGATACAGCTTCAAGCTTTTTGATTCCACCATCCGCTCTCGAGGGATATACGAAATCACGATCTTCGCGAAATCCGGTTGCCCTGTCTTCGGACAGAGTGAAGTAAACTCCGGACAGTTAAACGTAACTAAATACTCGTTTTCCGGATGTTTGTTGATAAACGTTTCAAGCATTTCGGGCGCATAATCCGTTGGATAAACGGTCTTCTTTTCGCCCAGGAGGCTTACTCCTTCCAATTCTTCATTTGTTCTCATTGTTTTCAGTTTTATTGATTTATTATTAGCGGGTGGGAATGACATAAACCCACCTTAATTTTTGGGGAGGAAAAACAGTAGCTCCCCGTATTACAAGTGCACAATAAGGCAAATGTAATATATTCTGCTTGCAAAGGTAGTATATTTTTTTAAAATATACAAATCTTCGGGCATTTTTTTGATTTTTTTTGGCGATTATTTCTATAAATGAAATAATTTTTGTACCTTTGCACGGTAATATATTCCATTTTCAGTATGATTATTCTCAATATAGAAACATCTACCGATGCTTGTTCGGCCGCTATTACTGCAGGCGGCAAGGTGCTGGAAGTAGGGGGCGAGGCACTCGCTTGCCTGCATTCGGAGAAAAGCGAACATGCTCGCGAATTGGCGCTGATGGCAGACTCTCTCGTTCAGCGTGCACAAGCTGCTGGTTATACAATCGATGCAGTAGCCGTTAGTGCAGGTCCGGGCAGTTATACAGGGCTTCGCATCGGTGCATCAGCGGCTAAAGGCATAGCGTATGGCTTAAACGTGCCCCTTCTCGCTATCCCCACCCTCCAAATCATGGCAGCCAGTGCCTTAGCTCAAGGAGCTGAGGGCTTACTCTGCCCAATGATCGATGCCCGACGAATGGAAGTATATAACGCGCTTTATGATACGCAACTCACCGAGTCTTCGCCTGCACAAGCTACTATCCTTACTGAAGACTCTTTCGCCGAGCAATTGCAGCAAGGCATCGTTACGTTTTTCGGCAATGGCTCGGATAAGTTTCAGCCCATCATGACGCATCCCAACGCCCGCTTCATCTCCGGCATCGTGCCGGATGCTGCGTTTATGGGGGCGCTCGCAGAAACGGCATTCGCCAACAAAGCTTTTGCTGACGTAGCCTATTGGACGCCCTTCTATCTAAAGGATTTTGAGGCAAAGGTTAGCACCGTCAAAGGCCTTAAGGTGGATTCTAATAATTCCCATATTCGAAAAGATA
>JALFZG010000034.1 GCA_022784645.1 Bacteroidales bacterium | reverse complement strand
GTACCGGCATAGTAATGCTTGGTGTACTGCTTTTCAGTCAGCACGATATACGGACTCGGATACACCGTAAGGCCATCAAAAATTATGCCAAAGGATGGATTCGAGCCATTCAAATCATCATATTGCGTACTACCCGTAAGTCTATACACTCGTTCGCCATTGGCATCATAGCCATAGTAACCGACAAACTTCGGATTGACAGCCAGTCGGAGTCTGTTCTCCTCGTCCCAGAAATTGATGCTTGCAGCACCCGTCTTGCAATCCACCGTTTGCGATAGATTGCCATTCGCATCCCAAAACAGACTTTGCGAACCTCTTGCCTGATCATAAATTACGCGAGGCTGATGGGTAGTGAAATTTTTATCATATCCGTTGAGTTGGTAGGAGCTGATAGCACCTGCTGCATAGGTCAAGTTTTTCTCTCCTATACGGCCTGTAGGCGACATGGTGATGCTGAAATCATAATCGAACAAACCTAGTTGTTTGCAGTAAACTTTATTTAACCGATTAAGATCATCGTAGATATAATAATTATGGTACTCGCCACCAAGTCCATTAACAGGTCCTGCGGATTGTTCGATTTCCGTAATATTCCCCACGGCATCATAGGTGTAAGAGAGATTTTGCAATAAATCACCCGATTTTGAAGAATAAGTACAAGTTTGTATTAACCAATTGCGGTCGTGGGAATATTTATAATCAGAGGCAACATCGTTGCCATAAATTACGGACACCTTCCTGCCTGCTTTATCATAGAGAATGCTGTTGAGTAAAGGCAAGTGCTGCCTCTGGTAGAAATGATCCACCCGATTCAGTTGTCCGGATTGGTAATAATGATAGCAAACACTATCTCCATCGGGATAAATCATACTGCGAATTCTGCCAAAAGAGTCGTAGTTATAGCGATGAGTAAACCGGAAATCGGTGCTTTCGGTAGGAATATAAATCCATCTGTCAGACTGCTTTACATTACCCAGCTCATCATACGTAAAGTTTTCCTGACCGGTGGCATCCAATCGTTGCGCCAATCGTCCATTGGAGTAATACTTGTATGAGACATTTAAGTCCGTATGAATCGGATAGTACACCTCTACCAGCCTATTGTACAAGTAGTTGTAGTTCACCTCTAATCCAAACTGATTCAGCGCTTCAGTAGTCATGTTAATTAGGTTTCCTGCTGCATCATAATTCCATTGCGTGCGACCTGCATCTGGATGTGAACGATGGACCATGCGTCCGAACATATCATACGCATAGCGAGTAGTATAACCATCAGCATCTGTAGAAGAGATCAGTTCGCCTAAGGCATTATACGTAAATGAGGTATTTTGCCCTAATGGATTTATCTGCTGAATAGTCCATCCTTGAGGAGATTGCAATGTTATATAGGAGATTTTGTTTTCATTTTTTATTGTTTGACGGAATCGAATATTTCCTTGATAATCGTTTGCAAAATCATAATTGAATAATTGAGAATTTCCATCCGGATGTATTATTACGATTTTTCGATCCATGATATCATAGTCAATATTCGTAAAAGTAGCCGATGTCCCCTGCCACATTGAATCATACGTATCAACCGAGCATTTTGACACAAACGGAGTAGTAGAACCAACCACCCGTCCGAACTTATCCATACAAGTTAAGCTTTGAGCCACCCAAGCATAAGAACCGCATACATTTTGCCGAATTTTCTTTTGCAATTCAAAGCCACGGGCATCATAAAAAGTAACCTCAGCACCAGAAAGCTCCTGTTCGTCAAACATAAGCTTTATTACGTAAGGGAAACTATAATCAGGATTCTCGCTTGAGGATAGAGCAGGTCGAATATCGTGAAAAGGTAATTTATAGTCGTAATGAATAGTCGGCATGTTGCGACCTCCCTCTCTGGGCGCAATAACATCCGTCAATCGTCCCATAGGGTCATACCGATATATAATAGCTATTCCCGATGGATCAACAACCTTCCGCGGAACACCAAATCGAATATCGTAGTCAGTCAGTTGCGTTTCTCCGAATTGGTTACAAACGAATACCGGGTAGCTTGCGGTTAACAGGTCATAAGCGTAATGCAAAGTTGCTCGTTCCTGTTGCTCGTTTTCAGGTGCGGCCATTTCTATTACATTTCCGTATGTATCATATTGCAAATTGGTTTTAGAGACAATATATTGGTTGAACAACCGCACTTCAACGGGTGATCCCATTGGGTTGTAATCCATCTCACTTCGCCGGAGCAGTTTTCCTTGTGAACGCACTTCCTCTTTTATAGGAAGAGAGATAAGATTATGGGCAATAGGATTCGTATGTTTATACGTAATCAGTTGCTCCATATCATCTGTAGCAATGTTTACATCGCCATAATCATTTCTTCGAACCAAGTTGTATAAAGAGTCATACTCCAATATGTAGGCCGAAATAATCTGCGCATTGGGTTGTCCTTCGTAAAAATACGTACGATATTCTTCTCTTAATCGCCTTACATTATGGTCATTGCATAGGTCCAAAGTAGTATTATCAACTTGGCTGAAGGTAGTATTGTACTTATTCACCACATAGGGATGCGCGCCATCCGACAAAGAATCCTGCAATAATTCTCCATGATTGATAAAGTCCTTATTAGCGTAAACTTGATGTAGGATGCGATATGTTTTACCGTCAATATTGAATTCAGTTGTTGTAACGGTATCATATCCGTAGTCCGATTTTTCATAGGTTTCGTAATATGCATCGGCATATGAGAAGTGCTTACTAATCGTATCGCGCTCATCAACGCCATATCCAGCAGGCAGTTTATCGCAGACAGAAGCAAGAATCCAACTTCTTCCAGCATGCTCTACTGTAGGCTCGGATTGGGTGTAATTGAGGAGAATCGTTTGACCAGTAGGATTGGTTACCGAAGTAAGAAGATTAGTAGGTTGCGTACCATTGGCATTGTAGTAGATACAATCTCCATCAATCAAGTCTACAAACCCGTCACCATTCATATCCATTAATTCCATTTTGGAGAATGTACCAGTCCAAGAATAAGGCATGAGCTGCGGATTGAACACCATTTTAAACAACGCAAAACTTAGGCCAATACTAAAAGCAACGTTGGTACTAACATTATACGTCTCGCTTGACGGGTTGCTGCAACTCTTAAGAGTAATACCATTTTCCCACAGTTGATTATGTCTGTTGCGATATATTTCTATCGTAGGAGTCTCCGAACCCAACACCGCATGCGAGAACTTTACTTTGTCTAAATATCCATCGCCATCCAAATCAATCATACGATAAGTTGAGGTGTTCTCCGAACGATTGCTGGAGATACCACCGCTGATAGAATGTTGCTCAAGACTAAAGCATGCCGTATCGATGATAGAAACATCTGCATTTAGCGAAACATTATGCGATGTATTGATTTCCATCTTTTGAGGCAACTGATATTCATCCGTAAAACCATATCCAATGTTATAACGTACCCAGTTATGATCATTCCCAGTGCCTTGATGCACCATATCTGGCAGGCCATCATTATTGATGTCCATATAAGTTGTGTTGATTTTACTATAGCTGTAATCACCTGACGAACTAACCCCCAATTGGTAGGTTTTATTGGTTCGCTTGCCATTACCTATTTGTGGCATCACAACGGAATTTGAGCCCGACAATCCCGCACCGGCAGATACATTAGAAGAAATAACCGATTCCCATTGATTGACGATAAGATCGCCAATACCGCCCCAAGGGTTGGTAAATTGGACTGCGTTTTTACCGATGAAATCGGGATATCCATCACCATTCAAATCCATAAAATCGGTTGTAACCTTATTAAAACCTCCCGAGATATGCGCGTTAGCATTACCAATCCCAGCGGAAATAGTAGGATTATAAGCATACGAGCACTTACGTATGGTCTTAACTTCCGAACCATCCTCAGTCACAGGAATAGAGCTGTCAAAATATACCATTTCAACCGTAGTTGTGTCAGAACCGGGAATTGGTTGTAAGCTTGTAGAATGGAGTTTTGCCCCCAAACCTCCCAAATTTCCTGTCACAACCCATCTGCAAAGAGAAGCATCGGCCTGCATAGGAATCCAGCATCGGTCATCTGCAAATGGATTATATTCATCCATAAAATCAGGCATTGACAACGAGTCTTCACCAAGCACGAGAGAATTGCTTTGGACCTGATCCATTTGATTGGTTATACCGATGCTATATGCGTCTAAATCCTGACTGAGCGCGTCAGATGACAGCGAGTCTTGCAGTTTTAAGGACATGTCATTGACGTAACTCGACAAGTCTTCCAATAATATAATTTGGTCGTATTGCCTCTTGTTTTTATAAGCAAATTGTCCCCAATTCTTATGTAATACGCCAAACAAATCTTTGTACTTTTTGTAGAGCGCTGTGTCTTGGTCGGATGAGAAAATATGTGAGAGCCCTTCTATTGATGAGCCAAGTTGATATTCAACAATCTTTCCTGCTATTTCTTGCGAATCATAAGAAGCAGATAGTTTTGTAGTTACGTTTATCTTCGACCACTGAGGTTCTTGACCTTGATATGCTATTCTTACGCGAATAGTATCGTGGATATTATTGATGGTATCTACATGAAGAGTACTCGTAATCGTATTAGGTCCAGAAGCGATTGTATTGGAGGTTATCACATTAGAATTTTTATACAAATACAAATTCACTGGTTGCGACTGATTATTGACAGTCGCAATCTCTACATCCACCGTTCCGGGATATATTGTTACAAAATCTCCTTCAGCCCAACAATAAAAGTCCTCATAAGACTTAAACACCTGCTGGTCGTTATTATCCGTAAGTTCTAACAACCATTCAGTATCATCGAAGAATCGGTTGTCTTGAGCGGACAGACGAAACATGAGTACGTCTCCTTTTGATACAGAGATTATCTGCGTAAAGTGACGAGCAAGGGTGTCATTTTTATTTTCGATGATTCCCTCGTTGAGCAGCTTATTCTTTGCGGCAGATAACTTTCCATCTGTATTCGTACTCACTGATTGACACCATTGTATAGCATATTTTATACCGTCAAACTTTCTTGATTGCTCTCTATTTTCTGAACTATCGTTAAGCAAACGAATCGTACTGTTAAGCGTAATTGTTCTGGGCTTATCAGCAACCCACACACGTACAACATCCACTTGAGGTAAAGAATCATAGCTTGAGCATTCTTGCTGCAATTTATAAATTTTCAACTCTGTATCTGTTGTTTCTACTTTGTATTCAGGGGCTTTATATTGCAATAATACAGCTTCTAAAATGGGATAGCGCACTCTTTTTTCTTCTTTAACTGCAGAATATAAAAACGCTTCATCTGCAGGAATGGGAGCTGAAATATGTATATCTTGATCATACGTTGTATTGCGTTTGCTATCAAGTATATACTCGCTGTTGGTATAATGATATTGATTAATAAGATTTTCTACACTGATTTCTCCTGCCTCCACTTCGGAGATTTGCTCTTCAGGACTTGATTCTTGTGATTGTCCCTCATTATTTTCAACATAACTTTGGGAATATAAATCACTAAATGGGATAGTACGCAAGGAATCATATGACAGTTCACATTCAAGACGAGGGTCCACTGCACCATTTCTTACAACTCGATTACATTGTTTATCAGACGACTCGATAATATCTCCATCAATTAATTGGAAGTTAGGGTTACCATCTGCATCCAATCGATTAATAAATACTCCCTTTGAAGTTATTAAGTCGGGCAGACGATCGTTATTCACATCCGCGAAATAAGTAGCAGTAAACGAATGGGTAAAAGCTATAGGGGAGGCACTGAGTTGTGCGACAACCGATGCTTGAAATCCTAAACTATAAGATAAACTGAATTCCTTAACCAAATGTGGTAGGTTTATTTTTATACGCCCTGAAAAGGAACCATTATTGTTCTGCTTTTGATAATAAATATCAGCTCCATCTTTAAATACGTAGTCCGGCAATCCGTCACCATTAATGTCCATCATCATTGATTGGGTCTGTCCGTTTCCGTAACTGATATTGAAGTTTGCACCTAATGAAGTATTCGTTTTTGACACATCACCTCCAAGGCCCACCGTAAAAGCCATGCCTCCACCAAAGCGATGATTGTTGTTCTGCCCTAAATTGCTAATAGGATAAGACTTAGAGGTGGTTCTAAATAAATTGGAGGTGGTTTGAGCATCGCAATAGTTGAATGTCGTTCGGCTACCGGGTATAGCACTCGATGTGTGTTGGGTTGTGTCAAATAAGATAGTCTCGGTGTCGTTCACTAATTTATTTTGAGAGGATATGTTGTCAAAATCAACCCAAGCGGGTGTTCGAAAATCCACATGTCTGCACCGAGTACTATATGCATCATATTTGGTTATAGCATGCAAACGAAGCTTATTCAGGGTCTTTGCAGAACAATAATCATAATTCATTACATATGAAGCAATTGCCTCGCCATTACATGAAACCAAAATAGTACATAAATATTTTGTTGTTTGACGCAAAAAACCTAATCTGCCATCTAAGATATCATCTTCTCTTTCATTTCCATATTCAAAATCCACACGATAAATGGGGGCAATGTTTGTATTGACATTGCCAGTATATTCAATATAATCCAGGTACTTATCTAAATATTTATTGTTATTTTTATCAATAGTATAGGAGTAGCGTATATAGTTGCCATACATGTCCACCATTGCCGTTAACGACCATTCTGCAATATTGTTTTGAGCATCTTTCAATACCGCCTTATCATCAATAGTATTGGTAAAGGGGTCATATCCATAGTAATACGTTGCACCAGAGCGGTCAGTAACAATCCAATAGTATTCTTTAGGATTATTTCCGCAACGTATGATATAGTCTTGATTTCGCCTGTCTCGTGCATAGAAACGGATATCACCTCTATGACGCGGCTCAAAATGAGTGCTTTTATGCGCTAAGTCGATAGGTTTCCCCTCGTTATCATGCAATAGCAGTTGCTCTCCATTCAGAAGATATGCTTCTGTCTCCAATTCGTCACTATATCTCGGTACGCCCCAGCGCGTGTCGATAGTGATAGCGGGCGTCTGCATGCTCCATCCTACACCCAAGATACCATTGCCTCCGGCACTGGAATAGTGCAGGTCAACATTCGGCTGCATGCCTCGTCTGCCTTTGGGTAGCTCAATCGGATAGGTCAGTTCTGCCGTACCGCGATTATTGGCGGTAGGAGCGGCTATCATAGGTATTCCCTGCAGGGGATTAACATCGGGCATATCCGTCAGTGCAGTAGGTACAAATGCCTTACTCTCCGGCATGTCCGGTACTTTGATGACTGCATTGGCAAAGTCAGTGAAGTGGGTAGTGTATGACGTGATAATATGCGCTATCGTATCCACTGCACAACGTTCCAATTGCGTCCATTGTGCTGACGCTTCATCATAGTAATATGAATACACATCCTCAGCTTTATATCCCATAGGTATCTTGAATGGGTCATATGGGATACTAATCAGTGCTGGTTCCTGAAAGTGCTCACCATTGGGCAGCAGACGATATCCTTCAGCAAAGTCCCCTGTAGTATTTAGCATATTACTGGGCATCGGTTGTGACTGACTGCGGCCGAGGACGCTGAACTGCAAGGGCAGGTCATGCTTCAGCGTGCCGCTATCTGCCGACAGCCGGAAAGATTCATACTCCAGCAAAAGAGTTTGTTCTTGCGGATAAACCTTCTCAATAGCAAATTGAGATACGCGAGTAGGGGTCAAAATCTCTTGAGCGACCATTTGAACACAAATGCTTAATCCCAAAGCTAAAACAACATGTTTCTTCATAATGATGATTTGTTTTTTATGATTGCGGAACGATATTTATTTCCTTAACCAACTTGTTAGTAATGATAGTTACAGATATAAAGAGTATTTGCCTTTGAATCAAACACAACAGCCGTCTTCTCTGATAATTCATTATATAGATCCATAGAGTCGCGTATCATAATCGTGAAATAAGCAGTACCACTATGGCAACAAATCTCATAGGCTTGTACCAATGAATCAGTAGTGTAAAAACGAGTGCTTTCTAATAGTATGTCATACACGGAAGAATGTACAGATACAGGATTCCAACCTATCCAATAATATTTATCTAAAGTTGGATGCCGTTCTATGTGGCCTTCTTTATTGTCTCTATTTATATCCAACAGTATAGTCGTATCTTGGGATAAGGTATAACGTTCGAGCACATACCATTCACCTATTGCACGAGACTCATATTTATTTGAAGCCACCCAACGAATATCTCTTCCAAATAAAACATTAGAAATATTATTTTCATTCTTATTCGAACATGCAATCGTATTGATAAGTACACAAATCAATAATAAATAATTCCTATTTGATTTTGGCTTGACCATAACAGTAAATATTAAAAGAAGTTCCCTTGCCTGCAACTATCGAACCTAATATTGTAGCAAAATTTCTAAAACCTCGACCATTCTGCATATCAAAATTATACACATCTAAAAGTCCACTTTGATTACCAATCCTAACCATTCCTTCATTATTAATCATGGAAACCTTAATTGTTCCATACACCAAACCAGTTTGTAAATTAAGATTTTCTAAACTTAGAAAATTTACATATAAAGAACCTATTTTAGAAAAATCGGATTTCATGAGAGGTGACAAATCAATTTTGGATGCGTCTACAAACAATGGCTTACCATTCCCATTTCGATACCAATTATTAGCTTCAAAAAGATTTAATCTACCATCCCAATCAGGTCTATTTGATAATCTCATATGGTTTTCTTGCAGGACAATTTTCTTTTCCGTGGCTAAGAAGTCAACCCCAACATCAAATCCCATGGCTTCTTCTTGTGACATTCCTTGAGTAAATAGTTTTGAATCCATAACAATAGGGGATCCTTGTTGTCCTTTTTCGTCTGTGCCAATAAGGTTACCATCCAAATCATAAATAGGGTTTCTCCCATCCGGATCCACGAGTATGATAGGATTGCCATTGCAATACAAATAAGGCGTATTGCCTGGATACTTATCCGAAAGGGGATCAACAGACATCCACATATACCAAGTGCTATCCACTAATGCTAGATGTACGATTACGCAAGTCGTATCTTGCAGTTGGGGTATAGCAGGCTCTTCTTTTGGAGCGAATGGCAGAGAAGCTTCTGAACCATACAACTGCCAAGCAAGAACGGCTTTCTTCAGCTCATCATAACTGTCATCTGCATCCTCTGCGGTCAGCACGCTCATGTTATGCTCCCGCAAGTACTCTGCATAGCATGACTCTTGAGCACATAGGGGCAATGCTCCTAAAATAGAAGCAAGTAATACTACTGATATTAATAAGCGTTTCTTCATAAGGGTGATTGGGTTGTTAGGGTTATTTGTAAAAATTTAAGGGAGTTCTCCTTTTTCTTCAAGTTCTTTTATGTAGTCCAACTTCCTCTTAATCTCTTGCTGGGAATATTGGTAATAGCCTAAATCCTCCAATTCTTTTCGTTTTGCTTGTACTTGCATGTAGCGCTCTTGTAAATCGGGATAATCAGCAAAGTTATATTCGTCAGTTTTGCCTCTATTCCATAGTTCCTTATCCACCTGATATTTTAAATCGCCCAATTCCGAAACGCGCAAAGCGCTGATAGGGAAATAGCGCAATCCCAGCTGATAACATTTACGTATAAAGGCATTTGAATAGAATCCCGTTTTCTTCTCATAGAAATAACAAAGATCATAGAGTATTTGGCAGAGCATTTCCTTGTCAGTAAGAGGCTTTGTATAAAGTCCACTTGCTACCGCTTGTGGAGAGACGTGGTTGATATTAATAATATATTCCTCATCACAATACGTATAAAGGGTTGATTCATAACACCACCAAATACCTTTATCGTCTTGATGCTTGATATAGAAATGCATTGGCGCACAAGCGATATAAGAGGGTGCATCAATCTCATGAGCCAGAATCTTATATAGGTATGGCATACTCCTGCAAGTACCTTTCCCCGTCTGAAGCAGACTTAATACCAAACCACCCACAAGCCCTCCATCATTGAAAAGTGACTGCACATCATAGGTGTAATGCTGATAGTTGTTGCTCTCGCGATCTTCTGAAAAGAAAAGAGTCAACGCGAGATTTTTTGCTGTTGCATCCGATGGCATTCTTGGACGCAACATGGCAGCATCACGAAGCACGTTATTGGCTATGGCAGCTATTATGTAATCGTAAGATACTCGGTTGGTATGTCCTTCCAAGAATGCATGCTCAATAGCAAATTCAGCATCCTTAATAGAAATAGGACGTCTTCCTTCCAGCATATCTTCTATCAAATGATAGGCTTGTTCATAAAGATAGTGATGCGTATAGCGCGTTGTATCATCTTCATTCAAGACAAAATTGGCAATCGGATCTTCAGTCTGAAGAGGGAATGAAGGACTTGCTAATACAAATTCAAATGAATACAGCAGAATTAATAATATGTTCATTTTCAAATTCATAGTAAAAATAATAGTTTTTAGTCAAATAGCAAATGGTACAGGCCGTCTAAAAACAACACATTAGCCAACAAACTAATACGACAAAGGCACACCCCATTATTGACATATGAGCAGAATCCTGCACAGTTAATATGATGCTATCCGGCAGTTTATAAACAACCAATAATGCCATATACATAAAAATACATAGCAATGGCGTTAAGATACATAGAACATCCTTCATATATCCAATTATATGTAAACTCCATGATGGAATAATACCAGAGCCAAATCTTTCGAATACAAAAAACAATGTTGTGATGAACATCATTAATAAAACAATTGCTAGCATTTTTCTTCTTCTCTCGTGCATGCGCAATAACCAATGGTTAAGAAATTTCTCGCCAGGTAAATATGTATTGCGAATCTTCAATTCCTTGTTGTGATATGCACAATATAATAGTGGAAGAAAAATCGTAACAAGTAGTGCCACTTCAATTTTTAAAAGCAACGTAAAGGCAAAAGATAATGCAGTTGGAAGAAGGAAAGACAGAGCAATAGTCAGAAGCACCGTAATTGTACATAACACTGTTGCTGTCCTTATATTTTTCCCTTGGCGTAGTTGCTCATATAAATTATCCGTTAGAATAATCATATATCTGCATTGTGCATGAAGTAGCAAAGGAAACATAATAAGCGTGTACCATTGAGCATCACAATATGCCATGATGACCATCAGGCCTAATGGTATTGCCAGCAAGAATAGTATTTTGAAATAAGTACACATATAGACTATCGTTTATAGGTAAATGGAATGCTCATATTTAAAGATGCGCCTATAATTGCAGAAACAGAAAGATTGAAATCTAATGCCATCGTCTGTTGTTGGGTAATTCCATCATGTTTATATGTCCCCAAAAATTTAGCCCAAGTTTCTTGACTTTCATACCCATATCCTTTAGTCGTGAAATTTTGACCAATTCCAACACCCAAGATTAATCCGAGTGATAGTTCTTGTGATATGTTATACATGTCATTTTTTTCCATATAATTAAAGTCTGCACCATCAGCAAGTGATAAAGATGTCTCATCTAACTTAATTTTATAAATTCAGGCACTATAGTAAGTCGCTATTAATTACATGTAGTATATGGATTTGCGCACTGATCTTTAGGAGCAACCCAACCTGTAATATTTCTATTTTTGTCCATAATATAAAGCCATCCATCCCGAGCGTGGTTAACTGGATAAATATCTCTCCAATTTGGCTGATAAATAACACACCAAACCTTTGATTTACTACTAGGTTTATGCCTAGTAAATATGGTATCGTTATTTAATCTTATCCCTAGATATTTCCAATCGACCCATCCCCGGTGCATAGTAAGTGTCTCATCATCTGTAAAAGTAGAAACAAAGGCTCTGTTTCTTGTGAATTTTATTATGCTAACACAATAATATACTTCATTAATACTATCATTTGTGATTGAATCAACAATGTTTTGCGATATAGGCTTCTCATATAGATGTACTACACCTTGAGAGTTCGGAGTAACAATAGCATAACCGACTTGGGAATATACGCTTATACCCAGTAATACTAATAGTTGTGTGATCATTAATTTTAAATACATACTCTATTTCCTATTTAATTTAAGGTGAAACGAATTGACTTTTTTCAGTTGTTGCTCAAATGATTTCCAATGATTGGGAGCTATCAGTAAACAACCTTCGGATCGCCCATGCCATTTGTTCGTTTGAGGATCCCGAAACACTCCTGCTTTACCATCATTATTATACCTATGGATGAACACTCCATTCATGTATGCAGGTTTTCTATCAGGATGAGCAGGGTTGGTATCATATAAAGTAGGCACATTTCCTCTGTTTTCAATCGCCCAAGGGGAATTGTATGGCCCTAATTTCACAACTCTATTTACATCGTAGTCTCCATTTGCAAGAACAGCAAAACGATGAGGATCAGAACTCATAGTATACCCTAAATAGTTATTAATATCATTGCTGCCATTCGGTCCATAAACAGTTACGTCTGCCATTTTTGCTCCTTTGGGCATGTTGCCATATATATCTATTAGCTTATCGTTAGAGCCCAGTTGCTCATCATAATACCCATTAAAAACAACGACAGCCTCTCCAAGATAGGTTCCACTAATCTTTGCATCGTTCATTGATTGCTGACTTTTGCAATCAGTCCACTTAATTTCACCATCTGCCTCATACCAGTCGTTTCCATCTGGATCCACAAGCATAATCGGATTGCCATTGCAGTAGAGATAGGGAGTGACATTCGGATACTTATCCGCAAGGGGGTCAACGGATAGCCACATATACCAAGTGCTATCGACCAATGCAAGATGTACGATTACGAAAGTAGTATCCTGCTGTTGGGGTGCAGCAGGCTCTTCTTTTGGAGCGAATGGCAGAGAAGCTTCTGAACCATACAACTGCCAAGCAAGGACGGCTTTCTTTAGTTCGTCATAGCTGTCGTCAGCATCCTCTGCAGTCAGTACTCTCATGTTATGCTCCCGCAAGTATAGAGCATAGCACGACTCTTGAGCACATAGGGGCAATGCTCCTAAGATAGAAGCCAGCAAGATGAAAAATATACCTATGCGGTTCTTCATAACTGTGATTATTGTACTAAAATGGATACTGAGGCTTCCATTTGGTTATTGAAAAATGCTTCTATGCGATAAATACCCGTAGGCAGGTTTCCCACCTGAATACAATCCGGACGAGAGGGGGCAGGCCAATACAGCAGATGTCCGAGATTGGTGTAGAGTGCGTACGTATAGATCTTATCGGGGTCTAACATCGGGAGCGACAGCGTTCCGGAAGAGGCATTATACGATATTACTGAACCTGCATCCTCATCCGTTACAGAATGGGTCGTGCGGATAGCTATGGATTGCAAGGGCAGGAGGCTGGAGAGCGTAAAGAACCAAGACGAATCGCCCACAATACTATCTACCCCGATGCAACCAACTGGATTATCCAATGAGTCACAAACCTCCAGCCAAACGGAATCAGGAGAAGCAACAGAAACCGAGGGCGTCCAAACCAGCGAACAGTGTCCACTGCCTTTCAAATGGGATCGTAAGCGCCATGAGCGCATCAAATAATTGTAACCATTCGGAGCAGAAGACCAAGTTTCTTCCATATTATTATCCCCTAAAAGGATATATTCGCCTTCATGAAGCGAGTCCGGACAAAGAAGGAGCAAGGAGGCATTTTCGTAACTCAAAGAAGCAGAAGCAGACCACTCATGCAACGAGTCAACGCCTACCGCCACTATGCGATGATAATACTCTGCATCTCTCTCATGATGCCATAGCGTGTCAGCAGTAGGAGAGAGATACGGAACATTATCTAAGGTAATGCCGTACTTCATAGCCATATAACTCTGCCAAGCTGCTTTCTCTACTTTCGTCATCGATGATGTAGTGAAAAGTAACTCTCGAATATATACATGAGCAGTTATTGAGTCAGAGTGCCATGCCGTATCTGCATAATAGATAGGAGTAGAACCAAGCCATAGCGCATACGAACCGGTGGTATCCTTACGGCAGCCAGTATGGTAATAGCAGATGCACCACTTGGAATAGTCTCGAATGGATTGCGAGGTGAACACGCCACCCTTGCTGCTAAAGTGGGCATTTGTTAGGAAAGCGGACTGAAGCGTATCTGCTGACTTGATGCCCCATAAGAGCTGGGGTGTTTCTTCTTCGAGACTTTTTAATACAGCAATCATGGTGTACTCTTCATGAGGGAGTATGCTATCCTCATGCGGGAGAGAAATAAGTGAATCCGGTTTGAACCAAAGAGTCTGTGCCCAAGGGCCGGATATGCCCAAGATGAGACATATGATTAGGCAGATACGATTCATAATGCAGTTGTTTTATGTTAATATTGTGTTTTCATTTATTCATAATGCAGTCTTAGTAGTTACGCAGAGATTCATTCTTTCCCCAAGTGGCTAAAATTGTCCTATTAAGGGGCGTAACGTAACGCGATGTTACGCCAAAAAACGCACTATCAGAGCGCATTCCAAGTGTGGCCGGCATTGTCCTCAAGGTAGAGGATGCCTACGCCTTTCTGCAATACACAAATATAAGCTTGCGTTTTTTCGTCCTTCAAATAGAGTTTGTCTCCACTATGGATAATGGAGGTTTCGACAGTGTATGTTGTGTATTCCGGAGAAAGGATATCAATGGTTATGATGCCTTGTTCTTTATTGAGGCCGGTATTGCCGTAAGAATATCCACTGAGCGTAATTTGAATAATCACGTTATCCGAAGACAATGCAGCTGTGCTATAGAATTCTGTATCATTATTATCTTCGTTGGTATATGTTTCGTGATAATAATCATTGATGGTATATGTTTCTTTCTTTCGGTTTTCACGTTTGAGAATTACCGAAGAGAGATTTTCATATACACCACTCAAACAATCTATATAAGAAGCATATATCTCATCCGGGTTCGTAATTGTTTCAGGGACGGGATCGATAGTGGGCTCGTTGGTTGGCTGACATGAGACAAAGGATACTATTGATAGCAGCAGTATCCACGAAAAATACTTTTTCATATTCGTATCCAATTAATCTTTTATTTGTGCATTTTTGTCTAATCTTAAGAAGAGACGAATCTCACTTTTTACTTTAGAACCAATAGCTTCTCCCGTTTCAAGATTCATACCTCCAACTGCTACTCCCCAATAACGCGTTTCAGCATGCATGTATAAATTCCCCATTCTCTTTTCGTAAAAAGAACTAAGACTTAACTGATGCTGGTTGTAAGTAGTAGCCATTTCGGCAATCTCCTTGTTTGCTGTTTCATGTTGTGTTAAGTCGGTCACATCGTTATCTAAACCACCTTCCCATTTTTCCCATTTTTGATTGTACACAACGTTGTCAAAGTCTATGAAATCATTTATCCCTTCTGCATACGTATTCGTAGTATATAATTCATATCGTGCATAAATAACGGAATCGTTTTGTTCACTTACGCTCAACCACATTTTTGAATTTTGCAGTACATAATCATTGGTTTGTTCTGATTTTACGAGTGGAAGAGTAATGCCAATCTCTTCTAACTGCTCAAGGCAAACGCTTGCAGGTTGCCCCATACCATCATGCAGAATTGTAATAATCTTACTGATTTCCGCATCGGAATGAACTAATTCTTGTGGTTCGCAACTCGTAGTTAGCGCCAAAACTCCCAATAGGAGCGCCAAAATAATCTTTTTCATAAGTCAACTTATTTTATTGTTTTAAATGTAGTAATAACATTATCCTCTTTGTCTATAAATTGAATGATATATACACCATCCAGCAAGTTACTATTCATATAATTTGTGTATGATGTTTCCTCTAAAAGAATGCCATTAATGTTCCAAATTTTCACTTTATTTACTTCAGTAGATTCTTCATTCGAAGACGTCTTTAGTGGAGAATTTAATCT
This sequence comes from Bacteroidales bacterium, assembly GCA_022784645.1. Taxonomy (GTDB): domain Bacteria; phylum Bacteroidota; class Bacteroidia; order Bacteroidales; family Paludibacteraceae; genus Colicola. The sequence continues at coordinate 27,029 of JALFZG010000034.1, read as the reverse complement.
ATCATCAGGGATATTTAAGCCATGAATATATAGACTCGGATCTCCCAATAAAATGTATTTAGCTATATGATTTCTTCTGTATGGTACTTGATCAGCGTAATAGTACATATCCTTTGCATTGTATACCAACTCGCCAATTGTCATCGTGGGTTGTAGTTCAACCAAGGGAGAAAAGATTTTTCTTGAGAACCATTTGTTGCATTCGATAATTGTACTCTCTGTTGCTGCAAAAATTGTAATTCCGCCATTCGTTTCCGTAAGCCAATTATGAGAAAAATTATAGTTTTTAAATAAGTTGGCATTTTTGCATGCAAATGAGAAAGCAAAAGGCTGATAGGGTAAATTTTGATTTTGACAAACACGAATATCCTGGCGTGTAAAACTATATGGATTCCCAATCCAATCCCAATCTCCATGGCCAAAAAACAAAAACATCCAAAGGGGATAGTCGGTATCCTCCAATTCAATTTTAATATCTTGATATGAGGATGGAGATGTAGAGGCATAGCGTCCATCATAGAATTGCCCCATCAAATAATGTGCTACTGAAGACAGTGGTTGTGATGCATTAATCACATTCGTTTTAACCCATTTTGCTTGGTCAATATTACTCAATTTAGGATTATCTGTTCCAGAGAAAGATGCTATTCTGTGGGAATTGTTACTATACATATGCAATTCTGAGTTAATCGTCTTGCGCATGATATGTGATAATTCCTCTTTATTATATACATCCCATCGCCCAACATAAACATTAGTATGATAATCTGTTTGTTTGTCCATATGTAAATTTTCCAAACAAGAATAAAAAATATCAGAAGGCGGATTTGTAAAGCTTTCTCTTTCACCATATGAAAATGGTATTTTATTCAAGCTTCCGGCAAGTAACACATATTTTACGTGATGACCTGTGTAAAATGAAATTATAGAACGACGGATACTATCAGGATTACTGCTAATATCATCTACATATTTTACAAATACACGATACCCCAACGACTCCTTGTAATCTTTAAAATAGTTTATGGAATCTTGATATTGACGCTCAGTAATTATCAAATAACCGTCATCGTTAACTACCGGGGTTTCTATAGGACGGAAAAGAGAAAGATCGAGATAATTGTCAAAATAGTGCATTGCAGTAACCTCGGGCCTATTGTACAAATTTTCAAGGTTATCTCCTTCAAAAATAATATCAAAATCAGCCTCTGTCATAATTTCTGTTACTCCATTTGCATGGTAATGTAAAGGATAAAAAGTAAAATCAACACCTTTAGAAAAAATTCTCGTGTATTTTTGTCCCAACTTATACCAATCGGCATAATAATGATCAAGTAACGATTCGGTAAAGTACAGGGTGGAATCGTAGCAGATATTTTCGATATCTCCAGTCTTTGTCAATTGTAAAGGCACGTATAAATGAGGTAACGTTATATTCGAATGAGAAATTGAATTTACGACTAATCGAATGTTTGTAGCATTAGCTGGCAATTCCAAATGTAACGTATAAGCAGGATACATTGGTGAGCAGTTTTCACCAACATAGTCATAATAGTCTGGATTAAACTTTACATAAGAAAAAACAGGACTCTGATTGTAATCTCTTAAAACAGTATCACGAACTTGATACTCAGAATTAGAATAGTGAATGTGATACGAATGATTCGTTTGAGAAAGAGTCAATCCTGGTTGCACTTGCACGGAGGCAAGAGTGATTGTTGAAAACAACAACAACAAGAAAGAAAAAAAATGTTTCATAATTGTATTGGGTTAAAATAAATAAAAATATCTTGTCTTTGTTTTTTTTTGTTATCCGCTTTGCAATAAATGAAAAGCGGATAACTCTATTAAAAAGCATATAGTGACGGTAGTTTTGGAAATAATGAATAACGAGTATTTACAAGCTGGCCTCAATTTGAAATTCCCCTATCCACATTTTCTCACCATAGTAAATACGAATGATATATGACTCCTTGGACCATTCATCAGTCGGTATCTCTATCACATTATTTTCGTTAATAAAAGTGCCATCAAGCACAAGTTCATCCCCTGCAACAATGTTAATCTTGAACTCTGAATCTACGTTATCACATTGAATATAGAGTGTTTTGTCAGAGATGTATGCTTCGAATGTGGCTTCAGGAGCATCTAAATAACGCGGAATGATATGTCCCGGATAAGACGTAAAATCCATCTCAGTTAAATGTATCCAGATTACATCAACTGAATTGATAGCAGAGACCTGATTATTAAGCGATGTTAATAACAAGCACAACAGAAAGATTGAGAAAATCAGTTTGTTTTTCATTTTTCATCATTTTTTTAAGTTAATATTTGGTTGATTGCAGATTTTTTTGTACTTTTGCCGCCGCAAAGTTAGAAAAAATATTTTGAATATCAAAATTTATTACTTACTACTTTGCTCAAAAAAAGCCCCTTTTTGCGCAATTCATATTGTATACAATATGGTATTTTAACAAAAAAAAATTTCTTACTATATGAATCAAGTATATAAACTAGTAACTGCATTTTTCTTAATCTGCTCATTAGCAGGATGTTATGAAAATGAGCTGGTAAGTAATTGTTTGGATTTTGATAAGTCAGAATCACAAATTTGGAGTAATCCAAGCGATGCGTTAGATTCTTTGGCAATTTTTAGTCCAGAAAAGCTGGATATGACCGAGAAAATGCATTGGTATCTGTTGTCCGAACTGGCTAATTCCAGATTAAACAGGAGTGGTTCGCCTGATTCAGTAATGATGATGGTAATAGATTATTATAACCAGCGAGGATTACAATCTTATGCAGCTCGGGCGTATTATGTACAAGGACTCGAGTATTTTTCGCAATCGCAATTTTATGATGCGATGGTGTCGTTAAAAGAGGCAGAGAGCAGAATGGCTTATCTGCCAGATTCCCTGCCGTATAAATGTATGATTTACTTCTTAGAAGGAAAATTATTCGAGACCGAGTATTTGTTTCATATAGCTAATGATTATTACAAAAAGGCTTTGAACTATGCTTCGATAATTAATGATCCTTACCGAATGGCTTGCTGCTACTATTACATAGCAAGAACGCATTCTGAATTTAATGATTCCATTTCTCATCATTATTATCTTGACGCATTAGAAATTGCAACGAATTTGAATGATTCGTTGTTGTATTACGAGATTCTCATTCAAGAAGAAATCCATAACACAAGCATCGATAGCTTGAATCTGTATTTATATGCAAAAAATCTTACTGATAACTATCATGACTCGTATTATGCTCATTACGTAGTAGAATACCTCCAGAATAATCAGCAAATAGAAGAGTCTGCACGTTATTTGAATATCTTTGCTTGTGATTCCGTAAACTCATCATGGAGTAAAGACAGATTCCATTACTTGCAAAGTAGGCAAATGCATCTCAATGGTCATTCTGCTCAAGCATTCAGTCAGATGGAAAAGTTATATCAGAATCAGACAGAACAAATATACAGGGATGGAAAAGCAAGGACCTATACCATATCAAGAATGTATGATGTAGAACAAGAAAAAAATAAGAATCTTGAGTTAACAATTGACAAGCAGCATCTATGGATAACAATTGGTATAATTATATCCATACTGATCATTGTCATCTTGTCTGCTTTCTACATCTTTTATTTACAAAAAGTGCACGAGCGCGCACAGGCGCAGGCGCATGAGATAGATAAGTTAAAAGCACAAGCCGCTGAAGAACAAGCCAACAAGGAAATAGATCGTCTTAACATGGAATTGGAATTAAGACGCGTGATGTTGCGCGATTCTTTGAAGAATAGAATTGAGTTGTCAAGAAAATTGGCTGGTAGCCCGGATGCTCTCAAAACCCATGTACAGAAGTCCGGCGATTGCTTAGCAGAGTGGCTGGAGGAAAATACATTTATCAACGGAGCGAACAGCGGCAAACTGATTTCAGAATTTCAAGCAATATATGGCAATCTCTTATGTGAACTGAAAAAAAAGTACCCCAGCCTCACCGAAAAAGACCTGCTATTCATTGCACTATCAGTTTTGGGACTGAACGTCAACGATATAGGCTACATTTTCGGCACGACAGACCGAACCATCTGGAATCGCCGACAGTTCATTAAGAACCGCATTGGCAATCCGAAATTGGATTTCGATGAGTGGATTCAGTCGCTTAGGGAAAAGAGATAGGTATTATCGGGTGCTTTGTGGGGATTTTTCTTTCCAAAAGTTCACAAAGTTCACAAAGTTCACACATTTTAGAGTAAGGGTATGGTGCTGCGCGGTGTTCCAGTAGCCCTTCGGGCGTTCCAGAGCGCTTCGGGCGTTCCAATAGCCTGCGGGCGTTCCAATTGCGCTTTGCGCGTTCCAGTAGCCCTTCGGGCGTTCCAATTGCGCTTTGCGCGTTCCAGTAGCCCTTCGGGCGTTCCAGAGCGCTTCGCGCGTTCCAGTAGCCCTGCGGGCGTTCCAAGATCCCTATCGTCAGAAGGGACTTCGCTAACGGATTTCGATGAATCGAAATAAGCGCTCCGTCATTCTTCCTCTCCCCATTCGAGCAGAGCTCTTTGGGGGCCCCGAAAATGACGAATAAATTCTGCTGAGTAGAAATAAGAAAATCCCATCGCATAAGCGGTGGGATTAATTAGTTGATACTGAAATTTAGTATATTGGATGACAATTTTAAACTACCTATATCAGCCTATGTTCCAGGTTACGGACCAAAGGTAAAAATTAAGGAACGACTATTTATGTATGTTGCCTATTATTCGTTTTTTATCATAGGTGGGTGGTTGTTAGTTGTTTAGTTGCGACAGTGTCGCCACAATCTTTTTGCCATATTCTGCTTTATCTTCGTAATTGATTTGTTGCAACACGAATGTTCCAACATGCCAATGCATCATCGTTATCTCTTGATTGACATAAACAGCAATGCTTTGGCGGGAATGCTCAATAATCTCAACTACTCCTTGCAGGATTGCTTGGAAAGTAGAATCTGCTATAATCTCGTTTTCCTTGCGAACTAACATTCTTCTGAAATTTGGCGCAAAGATACACTTTTTTTTTGGAATTGCAAAGTAAATTAAGAAGAAAATGCAAAAAAGAGAATTTTTAGCTCGGTTCCAGAGGGTGCGGAGCGGCGTGCCAGTAGCCCTGAGGGCGTTCCAGAGGATAATAGGACGGAGATAATATAGGGATTTATCCCGTCCTGCCAACAAACAATACAAGGGCCGCAAGAGAGCATACCAATTAGGGTCGACCCTAAACTACCAATTTTTGTAAATGTGTAAAAAGCAAGAGCAAAAGAAGAGCGGAAAGCTGAGGGATGTGATTACTATTTGCAAGAACAGGACTTATTCTGTTCTGATTTCCCCAATGCCCCGGAATTTCCCTGAGCCATTGCACCCCACTATCCTTATATATCGTATCGTTGTGTCATAGGGTTACTGATTGTCAAGGATGTAATTGAGCTGCGCCTGAAGTTCTTCTTTGTCCGTGCTCAATGCAAGACGCTGAAAGAGGGAACTATTGATTTGTCTTTTCAGTTCTTTTACCTTCCATCCTTCATTGATGGCCTGCACCATGTAGAACTGCATTTCGAGAGAATCATCACATTTGAGAAGTTCGAAATAATGGCTCCATGTCAATTTGTGAGAAATCGTCTCACATTTTGGGAATGCAAGATAGAACTTACGCATATATGTGAGGTTGGAACGACTGCCCCCCCCATAAAAGCGGTATTCAGTGTTAAGCAGCTTATCCGTCATTATCCGTCATTATCTGGCATTATCTGTTACTATCCGGCATTAAGTGGTAACCGGTATTCAAAAAAGCAGTACCTTTGTACCCGAAATCGAGCAGGAACGCTCGGGGATAAGCAGAACGTACAAGCTGTTCGTCACGGGCCCAGACACAGTTTCTCCGTTCAACCTCCGTTCATTCTCCGTTCGATCTCCGTTCTACTCTCGCTCTACATTCGTTGTACATTTGTTCTACATTCGTTTTTTCTCCGTTCCACAACGGAAAACAAACGGAAACAAACGGAAAAAAACGGAGAGCAAACGAATCCGAAGCGAAGAAGAAGCGAATTTATAGCGAATTAGCGGCGAATTAGCAGCAGAATGCAGCAAACTTGCAGCGAAGCGGCAAAATGTTAAATGTTAAATGTTAAAAATAAAGTTTTTTCAGATTGTGCATTAGGCGGATTATATCCAATATGCCATATACGGTTGCTATTCATATATCGAATAAAAATAATGTAGATCGCGCGCGTATTATATTAAAGAATTACCTTATAGAGAGAAGAAAAAGCAGTATAAGCGAAAATTGCAAAATGTTTAAATTTAACATTTAACATTTAACATTTAACATTTTCGCTATTCGCTTACGGAGAAAAGATAGACACGTATGCAGGCGAAAGGGCTCGAAATTTTTCCTCTAAGAGGCCCTATAAAAAAGCAGGTATGAGGAGGTTGATTTTGCAACCTCCTCGTACCTGCAATTGTTTCCACCTCGTACTTGCAAAATTTTGTATTTTTGACACTTGTGATTTTTTGCGTTTCCATCGCACACACGTGCACGTGTAGCCGCAAGAAGCCTGCAGCGTTCCAGGGCCGGAGGGCGTTCCAGAGGAGAATAGGACGGAGATAATATCTCCTGCTAACGAACAATACAAAATAGCTCTGCGGGCGTTCCAGAGCGCTTCGCGCGTTCCAGTAGCCCGGAGGGCGTTCCAAATAGTTCCAGATGGTTCCAGTAGCCCAGAGGGCGTTCCAGGGTCAAAGGCCGTTCCAATTGCGCTTCGCGCGTTCCAGATGGTTGCAGATGGTTGCAGAGCCGTTTTTTATAAATTGAGGATGGAAGAGATAGCATCAGCTGCGTCGGAATATGAGAAACCGCGGGAGGCGAGAAAGCGAGCCAGTTTGGCTTGACGAAGATAGGGATCGGAATCGGATAAGGAGGCTGCTTTGCGAGCAATGATGGAATGCATCTGTTCTTCATACTCTTCCTGCGGGAAAGCATCAATGGCCTCTTCGATGAGCGAAGTGGGCAGCCGTTTTTGCTTGAGTGCCATGCGGATTTTTTCTTTGCCCCAACCCTGAAAACGAATCTTATCGTTGACGAAAGCTGCGCAATAACGCGATTCGGAAATAAACCCCTGATCTTCCAGTTGGTCAAGAATATCGCCTACTTGGCCGGCAGAAGCGCCCCATTGAAGGAGTTTGGTTTGCACCTCGGAACGGCAGTGTTCGGCGGCCGCACAATATGCCGCTGCTTTATTGAGAAGTGGATTCATGATTGTGATGCGATTAGGATACGTTGTTCTCCAAACATATCGGTGAGGATATGGGTATTCGGATAGCCCTCTTGTTGGAGTAATTCTGCTGTGTGTCTGCCGAATCGGCGGTTGATCTCGAAGCATAGGATAGGTGCCAGATGGAGGCGGGCGATGGCTCGATAGAAAAGCAGTGGATCGGTATCGGGCACGAAAAGCGCCAATGCTGGTTCGTATTCTAATACATTGGCATCCATCTCGGCTCGTTCTGCTTGGCAGATATAAGGTGGGTTCGCCACGATGATATCAAATGCTTCGCATCCCGTTTTCTCGCGGATGGTATCCGCTGCATCGGGCGACAGGATATCTTGCTTGAAGAATCGAATCAATACGTTATTATTTTTGGCATTACGCACTGCCACTTTGAGCGCTCCCTCGGCTATGTCGCAAGCGAAGAGTGGCATAGCAGGCTGTTTCTTCCCCAATGCGATGGGAATACAGCCCGAGCCCGTACAGATATCCAGCACCGGCCCTTGGAGCGCCTTGGTGGTATACAAACGCAGTACCTCATCTACAAGCTCTGAGGTCTCCGGCCGGGGAATGAGTGTATCAGCCGAAAGCTCCAGCCGCAAGCCTCGCCAATCTGTATGTCCGAAGATATACTGCAAAGGCTCATTTTTCAGCAAACGGGCAATCACCTCACGGAGATCGTATGCCTCCTCCGGCTCTTCGGCTATCCACTCCGCTATCGCTATCGCTTCTCTGCGACCGTACATGGGTGTTAGCGCTTCTATTACCGCTGCTTTATCCATATCCTTTCAGTCTTTCAGTCTTTCAGTCTTTTCGACTCTTAGTCTCTTTGACTCTTCGACTCTTAGTCTCTTTAACTCTTATTCTTCCTTCGGAATAGCAATGCCCATCTCTTGAGCTTTCTGGAGCATGAATTGTCGCGCGGGCTCGTATTCGTTGGGAATGATACCATCGAGGATAGCATCTTTGATGGCCATCTTGATGGTTCCTACCTCTCTGCAAGGCGCAAGGTGAAGCGTCTGCATGATCTCCTCGCCCATGATGGGTGGTTGGAAATTGCGAATGCGGTCGCGTTCTTCAAGTTCCACCATCTTCTTCCTTACGAGCTCGTAGTTGGCGCGGAATCGGCGCACTTTCTCCTCGTTTTTGGAGGTGATGTCGGCATCACAGAGAATCATGAGGTCGTCGATATCATTGCCTGCCTCAAAAAGCAGACGGCGAACAGCTGAATCCGTGACGGTATCTTCGATGAGCGCGATGGGACGCATGTGCAAGTCAACGAGTTTCTGCACATAAGTCATCTTCTCGTTTTGCGGCAGCTTCATGCGGGCGAAAATCTTCGGGATCATGCGTTGTCCGAGGTAATTATGATTTCGGAAGGTCCAACCAATACCCGGCTCCCATTTCTTGGATTTGGGTTTGCCAATATCATGCAGCAAAGCCGCCCACCGGAGCCAAAGGATATGGTCGAGCACTTCCTTCTCGCTCATATCCGGGTTAGAAGGCGTATAAGTGCTCAGGGTCGTTTTTTCGGCTACGGTATCGAGCACTTGCAACGTGTGGTTGAAATTGTCTTTGTGTCCGCGTCCATCTACCGTCTCCACCCCTTTCAAGGCCGCCATTTCCGGGAAGATGATATCCAATAAACCGGTCTTATCGAGCAGTTTCCATCCTACGGATGGTTTGCGCGAGAGCATGATTTTATTGAGCTCGTCAGCAATGCGCTCTTTGGAGATGATATGGATGCGCTCTTTGTTTCGCTCGATGGCTTCAAACGTAGAGAGATTGAGATAAAAACCGAGCTGACAGGCAAAGCGTATTCCTCGCATCATGCGCAGAGGGTCATCGGAGAAAGTGATATCGGGGTCGAGGGGCGTTCGGATAATGCATTGCTCCATATCCTCCATTCCACCGAAGGGGTCGAGCAGGAGCCCATAGCGATCTTTATTGAGACAGATGGCGAGGGCGTTGATGGTGAAATCCCGGCGATTCTGATCGTCTTCCAATGTGCCATCCTCTACGATGGGGTTTCGGCTCTCTCGATGATACGACTCTTTTCGTGCGCCTACAAACTCCAGTTCCATCTCGCCTCGCTTCACTTGTGCTGTACCGAAATTGCGGAATACAGAAAGATGGGAGCCTCGAAGCCGCTTATGTACAGCCTCGGCCAACGATATTCCCGAACCGACCACAACTACGTCGATATCCTTGCTCGGGCGATGCAGAAAGAGGTCGCGCACCCAGCCGCCAATCACGTAGCATTCGAGGCCCAATTTATCGGCCTCCTCGCCCACCAAGTGGAGGGTTTTATCTTCAAGAAGCGGGTTGTTTATTATCATTCCTTATAATATTTATACAAAATTATCGAAAAATCACAAAATTTTCGGCAAAGGTACAAAAAAATTTTTATATTTGGCACTTATTTTGTAAATTTGCCAGCGAAATGAAACGTTTTCTTGTCATATTGGCGTTTTTAGGGTGTTTGTTGGCTCCAGAATGGGCTAATGCGCATCTGCTCGGGCCTTACCAATCGGTAGGCAGGTGCACGGGCGCCATGATTGACGATTTGACAGGCGACACTATCTATTTGGCGACCATCCGCGACTTCTACGTTTTCCCAAAACGGAAATTCCGCAATAAGCGCCAGGAGCGCTTTTATTGGAAGACGGTTCGCGATGTAAAGAAGACCCTGCCTTATGCTAAGGAGATAGCTAAGGAGATAGAGAAGACGGGCCCCATGCTTCAGCAGATGAATCGCAGGCAGCAGCGAAGATTTTGGAAAGACTATCAAAAACTACTTTTCGCACGCTACGAAGACGATTTCCGACACATGACCGTCAGTCAAGGGCAGATGCTGATGCTACTGGTAGATAGAGAATGCGGCATGTCGTCATACGACTGCATTAAGATGTTTAAGGGCAAGTCGGCAGCTGTATTTTGGCAAGGTATCGCCAAGCTGTTTGGCAACGATATGAAGGTGCAATACGATGGTCAAGATAAAGATAAAATCATCGAGCAGGTCATTTTGCTTGTAGAAGCCGGCCAACTCTGACACAAAAAAAGCTACCGCAGTGCAGTAGCTTTTTTATGGTAGTGCGATGCGATTAAAGCGTAGCGAGTTTAGAACCAGCTTTAAACTTGCAGGTCTTCTTAGCAGGAATCTGAATCTTGATACCCTTAGCAGGGTTGAGACCCTCATGAGCCGGGATTTCCTTAACTGCGAAGGTTCCGAAACCGATAAGCTGTACGTTGTTACCAGCTTTTAATTCATTTTCGATGGTAGCCAATACAGCGTCAACAGCATTAGCTGCAGCTGCCTTAGAGAGATCAGCCTTTGCTGCAACAGCAGCGATGAGTTCAGTTTTGTTCATTTTGTTAGATTTTATATTGTTAATAAAAGATTTTGGGATTTCAATGCGTTTTCCAACAGTAAAATTCCAGTTTTGGATGCAAAGATAATAGTATTTTTTCAAATAACCAATTTTTTGAGCCAAAAAAGCAAAAATTGTGCATTTTTTTGAAATTTTTTCATAAAAAATAGAGAAAATGCATGATTATTCAATAAAAAATAGTAATTTTGCAGGCTCTAATAGCGTTTTCGTTTGCAATAAAGCAATAAACCCACCAAATTTGATAAGAATAGTATGATAGAGAGAATAAAAATGGTATGTCGCCAACTATGGGACAATACGCCAATGGTTACTCGCAACCTGCTCGCCATCAGTTTTATCGCTTGGTTAGCTGATGCGGTATTGATGCGACTGGGTATTCACCTGAGCACCTATCTTGGGTTGGTGGATCTTCGGTTTGGTATGTTCCACGGTGGTTTGGCTTTTCATATTTGGCAGCCCTTCACGTATATGTTTATGCACGCGGGTTTCAGCCATTGGTTTTTTAATATGTTTGCCATTTGGATGTTCGGTATGGCTATCGAACGCGAATGGGGCTCGCGCAAGTACCTCTTTTATTATATCGCGTGCGGGTTAGGAGCTGCATTGTGCCAGGAGATAGTATGGCAGTTTACGGGTGGCGGTGTTACCATCGGTGCATCGGGTGCGGTATTTGGCATTTTAGCTGCTTTTGCTTGGCTCTTCCCGGAGCAGAAAATCTTCCTGCTGTTTATCCCTATTCCCATTCCTGCAAGATGGTTTGTAGGTATGTATGCGGTGCTGGAGCTCTTTGGCGGTGTAGCTTCCGTGAGTGGTGATAATATTGCCCATTTTGCGCATCTGGGTGGCATGATTACCGGCCTGCTGATTTTGTGGTATTGGAAGAATAAGAATAATCGTCGCTTCCGCAAATACGAATCCAAAGATTACTCGGGCTACCATTATAAAGACCCGAGCTGAGCATCGTGAGTCGATTTTTTCATGCGATAGGACATGTGGGATGGATGACCATCAATCTGCTGGTAGTGAGTGCATTACTGCTGGCGGATGCGTGTGTGTTCATCAGCCCGGAGCGGTTGGTTCTTCCCGCCTTGTTCGGGTTGGGTTTTGAGGCCTTGCTGTGGGCCTGCTTGCTGATGGGCATCTCGTGGTGGTTCTCCAGCCGCAAGAGTTGGTGTCTGCTCAGTTTCATTGCCATTGCGCTTTCGGTCGGCAATATCCTCCACACGTTCAGTCATGGGCGGCCGGATTGTGCTGACACTACGAAGCAACTGACGGTGATGACGTATAACACGCATCAGTGTGGGCAGCTTGCAAAGGCTTCTAAAAATGCCGTGCTCAAGAATATTCGCGAGTCAGGAGCCGATGTCGTTTGCCTGCAGGAATACGAGGTGAGCAAGAATCAGCGGTATCTCACGTTCGATGAAGCCAAACAGTTTCTTAAAGATATTTATCCTTACACCTATTACGATTTTCGAGTACATAACACTCGTCGTCAATTCGGCCTTGCCGTATATAGCAAATATCCGTTGATTCATAAAACAAGTATTCATTACGAAAGTCGCGGTAATCAGTCGAATTTCTGCGATGTAGTGGTGGAGGGCGATACGTTGCGCTTATTTACCAACCACTTGGAGAGCAATAGCATTCAAGAGAGTGAGCTCGAACTGCAAGAGGATTCGGAGCAGATGAAGCGCAAGACGCTCGCTGTCTTGAAGAAAATGATGGCGGCCTACGATTATCGCGCGGGGCAGAGTCGTGCCGTACACGATGCCATCGAGGCATCGCCTTATCCCGTAATTGTGGCTGGCGATATGAACGATGTGCCGGTGAGCTATACCTACCGCACCATCAGCAAGGGATTGCAAGACAGTTTCCTCAAAGCCTCAATCTGCAAAAGAGGTTGGACTTTTTATAAGTTTTTTCTTGGTGTACGAATTGATTATATCTTCGTTTCCGATGATTTTAAGGTAGCTGATGCCGGGGTAATTAAATGCGAAGGAAGCGACCATTTCCCATATAAAACAACCCTCCGATGGTGAAAAAAGGATAAATTATGTTATAAGAGTATTCATACTATTTGCATAGTGTTTACACTTGCTCCTTATAGAGTGAACGCGTAATTCGTACGTATTTATTCGTGCAATGAACGTGCAATGAACGTGCGATGAACGTGCAATGAATATGTAAACATGGTGTTTTCTCTGTATGTAGGTCCTGTTTTGAAAGAACGATTTTTTCCAGGTATCGCGTTTTTTGCGTAACATTGTGTTACGTTACGCAAAAAAATCTTCTATGGCTCATTTTTTTATCGAGACGGAGTGTGCATTTGCGTAATAGACTATCGCTTGCGACCTGGTGCAGAAAGCGAATTTTGGTGATTTTGAGAATTTTTGTTTATTTTATTTTGTTATCCCAAAAATTCTTTGTATCTTTCATTCCGCGAGGGAACAGCGGTACTCGATTTTTTATTAAAATAGCAAATAAATTTGCATATTCTTAACCCAAAGGGTACGATCTGCAAATTTTTTTGCCAAAAATTTGGCTGTGCCAAAAAATCTTCGTACCTTTGCAAGCAAAATGCAAGGAATGACTGAAAAATTGCTATATATCCCTAAGAAAATCACGGAGCCAGCGCTATACGCTTACTTCGGAACTTTGGTATTGTCATCGGTTGTGTTTTACCGCTACATACTTCCGTGGTATTATCTTTTGGCGGGGGCAGTAGGCGTTACGGCTGTGTTTTATTATGGCAATGCGTTGTCCAAACGCTGGTGCGTGCTGAACGTTCGCCGACCCAAGCGTTTTGAAGAAAGACTTTTTTGGACGGCTTTTGCTATTCGGTTGGTATATATGTTGCTTATATATACGGTGTTTATGCTGCAATATGGCAATCCGTTTGGATTCGAGAATATGGATGCCTGCTATTACGACGAGTTGGGGCGGTTTGTAGCTGACATGGTGCGAAATGGCAATTTCCATTTTTACGACCGCATCTCATCGTATTTTGGTTCGGATTTATCGGACATGGGCTATGGTATTTACCTCGGTTTCATTTATTTTCTTACGGGCAATAGCATGTTCATTGCGCGTGTGATCAAGTGCCTGCTTTCGGCATGTACAACCTTGCTCGTGTATCGGATTGGTGCACGCAATTTCGGCGATCAGACCGGACGAATAGCAGGAATATTATGCATGCTTTGGCCGAATTTCTGGTATTATTGCGGCTGCCAACTCAAAGAGACGGAGATGTTGTTCCTCACAGTGTGGTTTGCGTATGAAGCAGACTCAATGCTTCGAAGTCGGCAATTGTCGGTATGGCGTATATTGCCCTCGTTGATGATTATGGCTGCTATGTTCACCGTGCGTACTCCGCTGGCGGTGGTGCTTATTCTTGCGCTGCTTTTCGCGGTGGTGATGTCGAGCACCAAGATGGTGAGTTGGGGAAAGAAAGTGGTGGTAGGATTGCTTTCGCTCAGCCTGATTGGCGTCACGATGGGCAACCGCATCTTGGAGGAGACGCAGGCGCTGGTGGAGGAGAATGCCGGCGGACAAATGCAGAAAAAAAACATGGAATGGCGCTCCACCCGTGATAACGGAAATAAATTTGCCAAATATGCGAGTACGGCCGTGTTTGCTCCACTCATTTTTACTATCCCGTTCAGCACAATGGTGAACGTACCCGAGCAAGACGTTCAGAAACTACTCCACGGCGGCAATTTCGCGAAAAACATATTGTCGTTCTTCGTGTTGTTGTGTATGTTTCAGATGCTGTTAAGCGGTGATTGGCGGCAACACACGTTGCTGCTTGCTCTATTCTTGGGTTATCTGGTGGTGCTCTCGATGAGTGCCTTTGCCCAATCCGAACGATTCCACCAGCCTGCCATGCCATTTGCTATGCTGTTCGCGGCATATGGAATAGCGCATTGTGGCAAACGAGAGAAGCGATGGTTTGGGTTTTGGATAGCCGGTATCGTGTTCGTATCCATCGTTTGGGGCTGGTTCAAACTGAAAGGTCGCGGGTTGATATAATTTGCAGGCAGGATAATGAAAATTCTCATCGTAGCATCTGACAAAGGCGGACATTTCTCGCCCTTCATCGAGGAACAGTCAGCAGCCTTGCAACAGCAGGGTTGCGAGGTGTTGCGGTTTGGCATTACGGGACACGGCACCATGGGCTATCTCCGTTCACTACCTGCATTGAAGAAATGCATTCGCGAGCAGCAGCCCGATTTGATTCATGCGCATTACGGCTTATCGTGCTTGCTCGCCTCGATGCAGCGGCTGGTGCCGGTGGTTAGTACTTACCACGGCAGCGACATCCACGACCCCCATATTTTGCCCCTTTCCCGCCTTGCCATGAGGCGCTCTGCATGGAATATCTTCGTGTCGAAAACGGCATTATCGATTGCTCAAAACGAGCGTTTTCTCCCTTCTCCTGTTTGCTTGAAAACGTGTTCTATACTTCCTTGCGGGGTGGATTTGCAGGCGGTAAAAATGCATAATAAGGTGGATGCTCGCAAGCTTTTGCACTTACCCCCTACGGCACCTCTTGTGCTGTTTTCGGGGGCTTTTGATAATGCTGTGAAAGATGCGCCATTGGCAAAAAAAGCAGTGGCTGAACTCGCTGATGCTCAGCTGATTGAACTCAAAGGCTATTCTCGCGAAGAGGTCTTCCTACTGATGCAAGCGGCTGATGCATTGCTGCTCACGAGCCGCTCGGAGGGCAGTCCGCAGGTGGTGAAAGAAGCGATGGCTTGCGGTTGCCCCATCGTAAGTACGGATGTGGGCGATGTGCGTGAACTGACAAGCGGCATAGCGGGCTGCTATGTAGCCTCCTCCCGCGAGCCCTCAGAATTGGCCGCCCTCCTTCGAGAGACGCTTGTGTTCGCCCGAGAGAGCGAATTGGATAAGCACGAATCGAATGCCGGACAAGCGCAAAGTGGTCGCACAAATGGCAGGAAGCGACTCATCGAAAAGGGCTACACGAATGATCGCATAGCCCGTCAACTTATGGAAATTTATACTTCCGTTTTGTCTTCTCGTTTGCAGATGTAGCCTTTCTCCCTGAAATAGTTTTCTCGTTTGCAGAAGTAGCCTTCTCCCTGAAATAGTTTTCTCGTTTTCAGTTTTCTTGGAATGCCCAACTTGCAGCTTTATGCAAAAGGCTCGCGATAGGAGCAACCTTCGCGCCAGCGGGTGCAGCCATAGGCTGTGTTGCCGCGAATGATAGTGCCCTTATGGCAAACGGGGCAGAGGTTCCCGATTTTGCTCGTTTTTACCTCCATCACTACCTCAGCAGTAAGCTGTTTGAGTTCGTCGAGGAACAGCCTTGAATCCATCTCGCCTCGCTCAATCATACGCAGTTTCTTCTCCCATTGTCCGGTCAGTTCGGCCGATTTGAGGATAGGCGTATGGATGGTTTGAATGAGTTGGATGCCCACTGGGGTGGGGGCGATGCTCTTGCCTTTTCTTACGATATATTTGCGTTGGAAAAGTTTCTCGATAATGGCTGCGCGGGTGGATGGTCGTCCGATGCCATTCTCCTTGAGCGCATCGCGAAGTTCCTCATCTTCCACCATCTTTCCTGCCGTCTCCATGGCGCGAAGCAGGGTGGCTTCTGTGTAGGGCTTTGGGGGAGTTGTCTGCTTCTCCATCAGCTGCGGCACATGCGGGCCCTCTTCGTGCAACTGAAAATCGGGCAATCCTTTCTCCTCATCGCCTGCACCATCAGGAGCTTCGTCTGCCCCTTCAGAGGCATCGCTGATAGTATCATTTGTGTTCGCTTTGCTAAACACCTCTCGCCAACCCATTACGAGAATCTGCTTGCCGCTCGTTTTGAATAGAATGCTGTCGGCTTCGCCATACACGGTGGTGGTGCTCACCTGACAATCTGGATAGAAAGCGGCAATGAAGCGAAGTGCCACCATGTTATACACTTTACGTTCGTCCTCCGTAAGCGCTTGGGGCGCTTGTCCGGTAGGAATGATAGCATGGTGATCCGTTACTTTGGAGTTGTCAAATACTTTCTTCGACTTGGGCAGTTTGGGCGCTTTGCCCGTACGCTGCTGCTCCTCACGCATGAGGTCACGCAAGCGGCCCACCTGCGGAAAAAACGTCTCGATACCCTTGAAAATACCCGGCACTTTGGGGTAAATATCATCGCTCAAAAACGTGGTATCCACACGCGGATAGGTGGTCACATGCTTTTCGTAGAGCGACTGGATAAGGGTGAGCGTCTTGTCGGCACTAAAACCGTATTTCTTGTTGCATTCCACTTGCAGCGAGGTGAGGTCGAAAAGTCGAGGTGCATATTCCGTGCCCTTCTTTTTCTCAATTTTGGTGATGCTAAACGGCTTATCCTTCAGCTGATTGAGCAATGCTTGTCCGGCCTCGGCCGATGGGATAGGGTCGATGCCGATATTCGTTTGCTGGAGCTGCTCAAGTGTGGGCACAACGATATCTTTACCTTTTTCGCCTTTCTTCTCTTTAGCTTCCTGCTGCTTCTGAATCTCCTCGAGCAGGTCGTCATCACTCTTGCGGATGATAGCGCTGAAGAGGGTGTTGCGGTAAGTCGTTTTGAGTTCCCAATAGGTGCGCGGCACGAAATGATCGATCTCCCGCTGCCGATTCACGATGAGGGCGAGGGTAGGTGTCTGCACACGACCGATGCTGAGCGGTTGTTGCCGCTCGCGTTGCTGCTGATAGCGCAAAGTGTAAGCCCGGGTTGCGTTCATGCCTAAGAGCCAGTCTCCGATGGAGCGCATCAATCCCGCTTCGTAAAGCTTCTGATATTCGCTTTGATCTTTGAGCGCGCGAAAGCCCTCACGGATAGCCTCTTCTGTGAGTGAAGAAATCCATAGTCGCTTCACCGGACATCGCACCCCGGCTTTCTGCATCACCCACCGTTGGATGAGCTCACCCTCTTGACCGGCATCACCGCAGTTGATTACCTCGTCGGCTTGCTGCATTAGGGTTTGAATAATATGAAACTGCTTCATCACGCCCTTGTCTTCTGTCACTTTGATACCAAAGCGCTCGGGGATCATGGGCAGACTGCTGAGGGTCCAACGCTTCCACTGCTCGGTGTACTCATGCGGAGCGAGCAACTCACACAGATGACCAAACGTCCACGTCACCTGATAGCCATTGCCCTCCATATATCCTTCGCGCGAGGTAGTAGCGCCCAACACGCGGGCGATATCACGCCCTACCGACGGTTTCTCTGCTATACATACAATCATGCCGCAAAATTACACAAAATTTTTGAATTACGCAAAAAAATCCACATCAAGAGTCATTTTTTCCACACGCATACGCGTATAAAGCAGTAATTTTGCAGTCGGTAAGATGCGCCTTTGTTTTTTACCTCAGGAAAAACGCGTAATGTAGCCAAGAAACACAATTATCAACATATTTTATGAAAAACAGACATTCTATTTTCCGATCCTTGCTCTTTGCAGCCTTGCTCATGCTTGCAAGCATCGCGCAGGCCAAAGTGATTACCGGAACAGTTACGGATCAAACTGGCGAGACAATCATCTCGGCTTCCGTAGTAGTGAAAGGCACCACCATCGGCACGGTGACAGATTTTGATGGAGACTACACCCTCGAAGTTCCCGATGATGCCACCATTCTCGTGTTCTCTTACATCGGCCTCCAGACGCAAGAAGTAGCGATTAAGAGCAATGTGATTAACGTAACGCTGAAAGAAAACAGCGAAGTACTTGAAGAAGTAGTAGTAACGGGTTATGGCACCACCAAGAAACGCGACCTCGTGACGTCAGTCGCTTCCGTAAGTGCTGACCAGCTCAAGGACGTACCCGTAGTATCGGCAGCCGAGGCGCTGCAAGGTAAGTTGGCCGGTGTGTCGGTCACCACCTCTGAGGGTAGCCCCGATGCCGAAGTGAAGATCCGCGTGCGTGGCGGTACTTCGCTCACCCAGTCGAGCGAACCGCTGTATATAGTTGATGGTTTCCCCGTTTCCTCTATCTCCGATATCGCCCCCGGCGACATCGCTTCGATGGACGTGCTCAAGGATGCAGCTGCTACTGCTATTTACGGTGCTCAGGGTGCCAACGGCGTAATCATCATCACCACCAAAGACATCAAGACGGGTGATGAGTCGTTTAAATGGAACGTCGATTACACCGGCTATATGGGTTGGCGCACGCTCGCTAAGAAATACGATATGATGAACGGAGAGGATTACCTGCGCATGCAGTATGAGTTTGCCTACCTCGATGGCAAGGGCTCTGACGATAAGATGCTCTCCAATTTCTATAAGTTCTACGACCCCGCTTACAATGCAGAAAACAAAACCCACGGCACGCTCAGCTCAGTGCTCGAATATTGGGCAGGCATTGGTGATGATGATTGGCAGGAGGCTACCTTTGGCGGCAACCACCTCAATTCCAATCACAATATTTCGATCAGCGGTGGTATAAAGAAAGCCAATTTTAACTTGAACTACAACCGCATCGACGATAACTCGATCATGTATGGCTCTAACTACATCCGCAACAACGCATCGCTCAAGATGAAGTTCCAGCCTATCAAGAATCTGAATATCTCTGCTACCGTTCGTTTCTCTAATACCGATGTGCTCGGCTCCGGCACCAACCCTGCCGAAGACACCGGCAGCAAGGGTGAGAGCCGTTTGCGCAATGCCACTTCGTTTGTTCCTCTCCATGGAATCGAAGTTAAACTCAAAGATTTGGAAGACGATACCGATTTGGGCAACCTCTACAACCCCCTCATTGCTATCGACGACAACTACAAGCATAAGGTAGATAACAAGCTCACCGTCAGCGGTTATATCTCCTATAAGTTCCTCAAGCACTTCACCGTAAAGGCAGAGGCTGGTTATGAGATGCGCGATGTCAACCGCGAGCAGTATTTCGGCCGTACGGCTTATTTTACCCGTGCTGGTGATGGTCTCTCGGTGGCGCAGTCGCTCGTATCGAATCCGCAGGATTATGTGAATGCGCTCACTTATAACTACCACACTTCGCGCTTTAAGGAAACCAACACCTTTGAGTATGCACAGAAGTTCAACGATAACGCCCACGATTTCTCTATCCTCATCGGTGAGGAGCAGGTGATTAAGAAAGGCAACTCGCTCACCAGCACGCATTACTGCTTGGATAAGTCGCTCACGGGCAACACCATCTTCTCAAGCCTGGATCAAGCGCTCCGCCGCGATGATATCGTATATATTGATCCGAACGACAACATGCTCTCGTTCTTTGCTCGTGCAAACTATAACTATCGCGGCCGCTATTACCTCACCGCAACTTTCCGTGCTGATGCTTCTACGAAGTTCGCCCGCGGCAATCAGTGGGGCTTCTTCCCCTCAGTAGCTGCTGCATGGCGTATGATTGACGAGGCATGGATGGAGCCTGCGCAGGAAGTAATGTCAAACCTCAAATTCCGCCTCTCGTATGGTACGGTAGGTAACAACAACGTGGAGCTCGGCTACCTGCATTATGACTACCTCGAGAGCAATGGTCTCTACATGCAAGGCATGGACCACCTCCTCTCTGACGGTGGCAGCTCGCTTATTGCAGCCAACCAGCAACTCAAGTGGGAGACCACCATCACCCGCGACTTCGGTATCGATTATGGCTTCTTCAACGAGCGCCTCTCTGGTGCGTTTGACCTCTATTGGAACAACACCAATGACCTCATCCTCAAGTATAAATTGGCTACTGGCGGCTATAACTACCAATATCGCAATATCGGCTCGACGGACAACAAGGGCGTAGAATTCTCTATCAAGGGTGTGATCCTCGACCATCGCTCCAAGAACCTCAACTACGGCCTCACCGTGGATTTCAATATCACGCACAACGTGAATAAGGTAGTCAGCTTGGGCGGCATGGAGGATTACCCCGTGTCGTCGGCTTGCTTCTCAACCTACTATACGCAAGGCTATGAGTATCTCCTCACCGTGGGCGCTCCTATCGGTGATATCTATGGTTATAAGACCGATGGTTGGTACACCGCTGCTGACTTTGCGCAATACAACAAGACCAAAAACGTGTGGATGGATGCCGATGGCAATGTCACCAACACTCCGCTTGGCGATGCATACCCTGGTATGCAGAAAATCGTGCCGACAGGGAAGGATAAAGATGGCAAATACGTATATGAATTGGAGAAGATTGGCAACACGATGCCGGAAGTAACAGGTGGTTTCAACCTCTCGTTCTTCATCGGATCTGACCGCTGGGGTAAGATTGATTTGGGTGCCAACTTCAACTATTCGGTAGGCAACGATGTTGTCAACATGACGGCGCTCGATTATAGCGCTATTTGCTCATCAACGCGCAACCGCAATATGCTTGCTTCGTTTGGTTATGGTCAGCGCTACAGCCTCTTTGATGCAGAGGGCACGTTCCTCCCCACCGCAGGCTCCAGCGCGAAGATCATCAAGGGCGATGACTATACGGCTATGGCTCTCCGACTCGAAGAGGCCAACCAGGGTGCCGTAACCTACAACCCCATCGTTTCCTCTCCGGTGCTTACCGATAACTACGTGGAAGATGCCAGTTTCCTCCGTCTTTCTAGTTTGAATATTGGCTATTCGCTTTCCCAAAAATGGATAAAGAAAGCGCATATCTCCAACTGCCGCATCTTCTTCTCCGCAAGTAACCTCTTCGTGGCTACCAAGTATTCCGGCCTCGATCCGGAAGTGGATACCCGCTCCAAGATCAACCCGCTCGTGGTGGGCGTAGATTTTGCTGCTTTCCCAAAGAGCCGCGGATTCAACTTCGGTGTAAATCTCTCATTTGAGTAATGGTGAGAATGAATAGAACTCACTCAATCTAATCTATTAATAATAAGAAATATGAAAGCAAAATATATAGCTATCATCTGCCTCTCGGCGCTCACGTTCGCTTCGTGCGATTTCTTCGAATCCAGCAGCCCCTCTGCGCTCGAACCCAAAGACGTGTTCTCTGATGCAACTCGCACCGAGCAGGCTATCTTTGCGGTGTATAACCTCATGGGTTCCAACAATAGTTATCGCAACCGTATCGCATGCGGCTTTGCCGGACTTAACACCGACGCGGAGTGGTCAACACAGTCTCTCTCCTCTACTGCCGGCGCGCGCGCGCTCGTATTATATAATTGTGGTGTGACCAACGACCGTATCTCCGATATCAAAGGAAGCGACATCTGGTCGTATCTTAACACCATGATCGAGCGCTCTAACAACATCATCGAGGGCCTCGAAGCCTATGGCAATTATGAGCATAACGACACCATGGCATACTTCTTAGGTGAAGCACTTTTCCTCCGCTCGTTTGCTTATTTGGAGATGGTGAAGTATTGGGGTGACGTACCGGCTCGCTTTGAGTCGATTGCTAAGAATCCCGATGGTGTAAAGACCCCAAAATCCGACCGCAATCTCATCTATGAGCAGATTCGTAAAGACCTCAAGCGTGCCGCTGAACTGATGCCGTGGTCGCCAGAGGTAGTGGCTCCGGCTGCTAAGAACAACGTAGGTCGCGCCAATCGTGCGGCTGCTCTCGGTTTGCTCGCTCGTGCTGATTTGATGTACGCTGGTAAGGCTGTGCGCCCCGGTGCAGATGGCAGAAACGTGCAAGACGAAACCGCTTATGCAGTGGTGTATAATATCGCTGATGGTGCTGAGCGCAAAGCAATCTACGAAGAGGTGCTTTGGGCTTGCGCGCAAATCATCAATCAGGAAGACTACAAGCTCGCTGATGAGTTTGTTGAGCCTTTCCGCCAGATTTGTATGAACGTAACCGCTTATTCTCAAATGGAGCACATCTGGGTGATGCCGTTTAAGGATGGTGCATGCGGTCAGGTGCTCAATTACAACGCACCGAAGCTCTCGTCGGATGCAGCCATCAACGTACCCGGTCATCTGCCTGGCTTTGGTGCTGGCGGCTCGTCGAACGGTAGCATCTGCGTCAGCCCCTATCTCATCAGCCGTTTTGAGGAGGGTGATGCCCGCATGAAAGTGACCATTGTACCCGGTCAGTGGGAGTACAACGATGGTACCTCGGAGTCGTCAAATGATACTGTTAGAGGTTATATCTTCCCCCGCCATGGCGCAGCGGAGTCGAAGCTCTATCAGAAGCATACCCAAGCCAACAATTTCTACCTCGGTAAGTACCGCTTTGAGTGGTTTGGCGAGGGAGGTGGTTTGCTCACCGCTACCGATGATGGCGTAGATTTCCCCATCCTTCGCTATGCCGATGTACTCTTGATGTTTGCTGAGGCTGAACTCGGGGATAAGGAGAGCGGTAAGCCCGCTAACACCACCGGCCTATCCGGCTTGGATCAGCTTAATAAAGTGCGCAAGCGTGCGCATTTGGCTGAGCTCGGTACGTATTCGTTTGAGGATATCGAACGCGAACGCGCACTTGAACTCTGTGGCGAGTATGTGCGCAAATATGATCTCATGCGTTGGGGCATGCTTCGTCAGCGCATGGTGGATACGCAGAACTTCATTCGTCAGATGGCTGCCGATGGCACCCGTCATCAGCTTGGATATGGCGACACCTTATTCTACAAGTACACCTGGTCGGAGAAGATTCAAGGTTATGAAATCGACTCCCTCTATGGTTTGCATAAAGGCCAAACGACTCGTCAGCCTTACATGACCCGCGAAAACGGATGGCAGGCTAAGGATATTTATAATTCTGATAGCAAAGGCTTTGTGCTCAGTGAGAATAACTACCCCATCTTCGAGAAAGAGGAGCAGCTTGAAACGCGCCAGTATTGGCCGATCTTCCAGCACAATATCACCGCTGCTGGTACTGACGTGCTCTGGAATAACTACGGCTACGGCCAGTAATCGCTCGCCCCTGCGGGTTTCCCGCAGGGGCTGCGGCTTTGCGTTCGTATGAATGTGAAAAAGGTGTATATACCAATATGAGTATGAAAAATCGAAAATCCTTAGCCCGTTTATGGGCGTTGCCATCGTTATCCCATTCATGGGCATCTCTCACGTTAGTGTTGCTAACGCTCCCGCTCTCCGCTTGCGGAGGGCCGGATCAGCCGGAGGAGCCTAAGGCTGACCCCGAACTGGTATCGGCATGCTCATATATCCGCGGTGGTGGGGCAGAGACTACTGGGGGTGAAGGTGGCGCTATCTATTTCGTTACCCGCCTCGATGATGAGATAGACCCCTCCACTGGCAAGGCCGAGGAGGGCACGCTCCGCTATGCAGTAGAAGAAGGTGAGCCGCGCGTGGTGCTTTTCCGTACGGCTGGTACCATTCACCTCACCAAGCCACTCATTATACGTAAAGGAAACATCACTATCGCCGGACAATCAGCGCCGGGCGATGGCATCTGCATTGCTGACTACCCGTTGCAAGTAAATGGGGCAGACAATGTGATCATCCGTTTCATTCGCGTGCGCCTCGGCAATGAGTCACTCAAGCAGGATGCTTCTAAGGACTACGATGCGCTGTCGGTCAACGATGCTTCGCGCGTGGTGCTTGACCACCTCTCTTGCTCGTGGTCGGTGGATGAATGCGTGTCGTGCTATGGCAATACCGATTTCACCCTCCAATACTGCTTCATCACCGAGAGCTTGCGCAATGCGGGCCACACTAAGGGTGCACACGGCTATGGCGGTATATGGGGTGGCGAACGGGCTTCGTTTCATCACAACCTGCTCGCGCATCATGATAGCCGCAATCCGCGTTTCTGTCACGATTATGTCAATACCATGGCAGGACCGATTGATTACGTTAGCAACGTAGTCTATAACTGGGGCGGCAACTCCACCTATGGTGGCGAGGGAACGACTACCGGTGGTGGCGGAAGGAAAGTGAATTTTGTAAGCAACTACTACCGTCCAGGTCCTTCCACAAAGAGCAGTGTCCGTGCGCGCCTTTGCAACCCCACTACAAAATGCTCTAACTGCACTGGCAAACATGCGGGTGAGGTCGTACCCATGCAGATGTATCTCGTAGGAAACACCATGGATGGCTCGGATGAGGTAACGGCTGATAACTGGAAAGGCGTGCATCCGGATCAGAGCGAGAAACTCGACCTCTGCCGCGCGGCAGCAGCGTTCAGTTTCCCCAATAGCCTGTTGAGTGGCGAGATGGAGTCTGCCTCTGAGGCGCTCGAAGTGGTGGCAGCGAAAGGCGGCTGTTCGCTTCTGAGAGACGCAGTGGATATGCGTATCGTCAATGACCTCAGAAACGGCACCGGAGCGCTCATTGATAATCCCAGTCAGGTAGGCGGTTGGCCCGAACTCAAAGGTGAACCTGCGGTAGATACTGACCGCGATGGCATTCCTGATGAATGGGAAGAAGCCCACGGCCTTAATCCCCGTTCGTTTGCTGACCATAAGGCGCAGAACCTCGTGCCCGGCCACACCAATTTGGAGGTCTATCTCTGTGACATAGTGAAGCACCTCTACTAATCGCGCATAATATTAAAATCCCATAGTATATGAAGAAAATCTACATCCTTTTTGCTGCACTCCTTGCAGCGCTCACGCTCAACGCACAAGTTGGCTTTGATTACCGCAACGGCGGCTTGGGTGATGCCATCAAGGGTGGCACACTCATAGAAAACGAAACGAACATTACTATTACAGAAGCTTCAACGGGTAAGTATGAGTTTAATGTCACCAGCGGTTCGTACAACGAGACAGGCGAATGCTCGTTTGAGATTGGCGGTATCACGTTTTGGTATAAGAACTCCAACGATGGTACCACGGCTTGGAAAACGTATAACACTTACATCCAACCCAATGGCAATAAGCGCAAGATTGTTGTCCCTGTAACGGGTGGTCAGGAAGTGCAAATCTATGTGCAGGATTCCCTTGTGGGGGTAGCCGTAGAGGGAGCTACTGTATCGACCATAGACTTGGTTGCTTGGGGTGATAATAAAGACGCCTATACGACTATCACGGCAGCTGCTGACGCAGAGGAGATTGTAATTTGGTCTGACGACCGTGCTGAGTCGCCTGTTGCTAAGAAGTTTAAGTTAGGCGCTGTCGTTCCCGTTGTAACAGGCACTGCTGTTGAGAATACACCAGCATCGAAAGCCATCAAAATCATCGAGAATGGCCAACTGGTCATCATCCGTGATGGCATCCGCTACAACGCCCTCGGCACTCAGCTCTGAGGCTATTCTCTGTCTTTTCCTGAAAAAAGTAGACACCCTTACTCTAAAATGTGTAACGCATCGCTTCGCTCGCTGTTTGTAACGTCAACACTTACTCTAAAATGTGTAACGTTTGTAACGTTTGTAACGCTTCGTCGCTGCGCGCCTCGCTGTTTTGACGTGTATGTCAAAGCATTACTGCACTGTTTGTACGCTACACTACTGCCGTGGTTAGACGAGTAAATCCCACCGCTTTCGCGATGGGATTTACTTATTTATCCGCAGCAGAATTTATTCGTCACCTTCGGGATCTTGCGAAGCCCCTTCTGAGTTAGACTCTGCTTTGGCAGAGTCGTGGGACTTCTTGAGCGAGCCGAAGAGGGCTGCGAGGGCTTGAAACACGGCTACTATGATTTGCCATGCATTCACTTTCTTATCTTTCTTTGCCATGATATAAAGAACAAAATAGACAGGTTGGTTTTTATTTTATGAACAACGGCCTTCGGCCTATTCTCAAAATTTTACAACGGCCTTCGGCCTATTATTTCTCATTGTCGTAAAGAAATAGAGCTTGCTCGTTGTTTAATAGGGCGTAGCCCGTTGGGAATCTTGTTCTTTAATTTCAGAAGACCGCTTGGGCGGTCGTTCCCTATATCGGTAATCAATACCTATGAGCGCTCCGACGAAGGTAAGGGTCTCGCCATAGGCGGTCAGAACGGTAGGGTCGATGACGCCTCGAGGCGGCAGGAAGAGCGCGATACCCACCAGCGTCAGCCCAAACAAGTTGGCGATGACTGCTATCAGCAGCTGCACCCAAGAGCGGTAGTTAGCTTTCATAGGCGATTAATTTTAGAACACGAATCACTCGAATTTAACGAATGTGAGAAAAAATCGAGTTATTCGAGCGATTCGTGTTCGTTTTACGGATTACTCGAATCCGGCGTCTTCATCGCCGCTGCTGCCACCTTGCGAGCCGGAGCCGCTGTTAGAGCCGCCCGAAGGAGTCTGCGAGCCCGAAGTGGAGCCGCTACCGCTGCCGCCTGCCGGGGCATTAGCAGAGCCATCAGGGAGCTTTACGGTGCCGCTGACTGTAGCGAAAGAGGTGTTGGCGTTGGGGTCAACCACTACCGCACCATCAACCACCTTGTACATACCCTTCGCCATCATCATACCACGGAGAGTGGAGTAACGAGTCTGGCGGTCGAAGGCGAGCTTCACCTTCTTGAAGTCATCG
>JALFZG010000076.1 GCA_022784645.1 Bacteroidales bacterium | reverse complement strand
TGGTTCTATCATCATAGGAATGACAACAAGAATCTCTCCTTTATCTGGGATACAATGGCTGATTGTAATACTGGTCAGCATCGCATAGCAGCAGTCTTGCCAAAAGACGGCAAACTGATTCACAAGACAGGTTCTGGATTTCCTTCTTCTGACGGAAGACAAGATAGAAACGATGTTGGAATCATTCTTTTGCCCGACGGTTCTCACTTGTCTATTGCCATCTTCTTGCAAAACTCAAAAGAGGAGAAAGAGGTAGCAGAGATTGCAGAACAATGTTTGATGCGCATCCAGGCGGATGGATTTCTACGTAACATGCCGTCTGACCTTCAGATGCCATAAAATTTATCAATAACAATTAATATATGAACATAGAAAAATGTAAAATACAACATACCAATGCAATCATCATTGGAGAAAAGAAAGAGAATGCGTTTCTATTTGTACATGGACAAGCAGGCAACAAGGAAGAAGCGATTCGCTTTGCAAATATTGCAGTTCCTTTAGGCTATCAAGTGATTGGGATTGACTTATCCGTTATGGATGTTCCTTGGAATGTTCTTCCTAAACTTTTGGAAGTAAAGGATTTTCTCAAAGAACACTATTCAACAATAAGTCTCCGTGCCAACTCAATTGGATGCTGGTATTCCTTGTTGGCTTTTGAGAATGAAAAGATTGAACAAGCATTGTTCGTTTCTCCAATTTTGGACATGAAAAGATTTGTTGAGGGTATGGAAGAGAAAGATGAACAGTATTATGAATGGGTTGTATTACATCAAATAGCAAATTGGTCCAACAAGACATATATTTTGCGTGCTGAAAAAGATTTGGTTGTCAGCGACAAAGTGAACGAGACATTTATCAATCAGTTCATGTGCAATGTTGTAACATTAAAGGACAGCGAACATTGGCTACACACTCCGGAACAACTGTCTTCTTTGAGAAAATGGGAAGAATCTGTTCTAAAACAACAATATGATGACACTCAGATACATCTTCCATAGTGGATTCCTGCTTGAAACGGCTCGGTGCATCCTGGTCTTTGACTACTGAATGGTTCCTGCCAATGTCATGAGTGGGTACATGAATACATAAAATGAGAACGAGTAACATGATGCAGACAAAAGACTGGATGGCACTGGTAGGATTAACTTGTGCCGCATTTATCTTTAACTTAAAAAAACACGTGGGGTAACCGAGGTAACCGGGGTAACCGAGGTAACCAGAGGCTGATTGAGATGCTTACACAGGAGGCTGATTGGGGCTGCCGGTTACCTGGGTTACCCCGGTTACCTCCTGCCTTTTTTTATAGGGAAAATGCTTTTAATAATATTAATATTATTAAACTCCTATATATACCACAATTTCAGAAAAAAAACACACGTTGGGTAACCGAGGTAACCGAGGTAACCACAACCAAAATATATCATATTCTACAACGGTTACCTCAGTTACTCCGGTTACTCCTTGTATTTTTTCTTTTTCCCCAATTTCTATCTTTGTCTCCCCAAAATACCCTTTTTACCTCCGATTTACCCTCAAAGTGCTGTTTTTTTACGATTTTTCGTTGTATTATACCGCAATTTTGACCACAAAATATAATATAAACAGCAAAAATCAGTATGCTAAAATAGTTTTAATATAATATAAATATTATATTAACTCCTATATATATAGCCCAAAAAAAATTTTTATACAAGGAGTAACCGGAGTAACTGAGGTAACCGCAATAAAAATTTATCATATTCAGCAATGGTTACCTAAGTTACTTCGGTTACTCCTTGTTTTTTTTCTTGCTTTGCCCAATCATTGGGGCACATGCACGCAATCCGGACCAATACCGCACGCAATCCGGACCAACCCATTGCCATGTCAAAAAAAAGTAGTAATTTTGCAGCGCAATCAGATGAGGTACGAATCAGATGAGGTTTTCGGGGCCCCGGAAAGAAAACCTCTCTCCACGAAAGCACCACGATTGCTCCACATTGCCTCCACGATTCGTAATGCGTTTCTTGGTAACTAAAAGTGTATTGCACGTAAAAACATAGTGTCTTCATTGCGTTCTGCTCGATAGACAACAAAAGGCTCCCTTGCGGAAGCCCTTTGAAAACAGTTGTGATCTATGAAATGTTTTGAAAAACAGTAAGCGATCAAATGTAAGCTTTGCGGCATTTGGATCAACGGCGGGTGCTGCCGCCACCACGGCTGGAGCTGGAAGATGAGGAGCCGCCACTATACGAGCCGGACGAGGAGCTGCGTGAGCCGCCACTAAACGAACCGGATGACGAACTGCGAGAGCCGCTACTATATGAGCCGGACGAGGAACTGCGAGACGTGCTGCCTCCCGAGTAGGAACTGGTGCGAGCGGGAGCAGATGAGCGCTGTGCTGCCGAGCTCGACGAACTGCGATAGCTGCTGTTTACTGAACTGCGAGTGGCCGCTGAAGAAGAGCTGCGAGTAGCAGTGGAAGTAGCAGAGCTGCGGGTTGCAGTTGAAGTCGAAGAGCTGCGGGTAGCCGTTGTGGTAGAACTACGAGTTGCAGAAGCAGCTGCTGAACTTCGGTTAACAGACGGCACAGCCGTACGAGAGGTTCCATTGGCAACTGCCTGACGAGTTGCAGAAGCAGTAGCAGATGCAGAAGTGCCACGAGTAGCAGCAGCGGTAGTGGTACCACGTGAGCCGTTTGACGAGGCTGAACGAGCCGACGAAGCAGCTACACGGGTGTTTTGGCTACCGAAGGTGCGATCCACTTGCGAAACGCGCGAAGAAGAAGCATTAGCAGCCGTTCGATTAGAAGAGGCGGCTGTTCGGCTGGAGGAGGCAGCCATTTCTCGTGAACCAGCAGTACGAGCCGCTGCTACTGCGTTGCGAGTAGGCTGAAGCTGACGCGCATTGCTTACACCTCGGCCATCGGCACCACGTACGTTGGCCGTACGACTGCTGAAACTCTGCTCGGGATGACGCGTTGCATAGTCGCCACGACGATTCTTGTTGTTTTGAGCCATGGGCGCATAGTGCGGAGCCGGATGAGCCGGATGGCGATAAGAGCAATAGTGGTGATGATAGTGGTAGTCATAGATATGATGCCAGTAGTCATGCATAGCCCAACAATGGAACGGATGGTACCAATACGGCCAATAATCCCAATACCAAAGGGAAGAATAGCAGTACCAATGGGGATTATAGAAGAACCAATCGTAGATAAACGGATTGACGTAATAAACGGGTTCAACGATATAGTTTACACCATAGAGATACTCATTACCAATGATTTGCGTAGTGATCTCATTGGTTACTTCATCTTTCTCCACATAGATAGAAGCTACGTCTTGGAAGATATCCTTAGCCAAAACAGCCTGAATGAGAATCAGGTGTTTTTGCCCTTCAGCAGTCTCTACAATGCGTAAGTAATCTACAATGCCATCGGCATTGAGGTCGAGGTTAGAGATACGAGAGTCTTCAGAGTTCAGCGCCTGCTCAAACTCCTCGAGGTTCTTGGACTGGCCGAACAGCGTAGCAACGGCTTTCAAATCGAGGTTGGCCGAGATGTCGGCGTTGTTAGCTGTAACGGTAATGGTCTCATCCGCGCGAGCGGACCATCCGAGAGCCATGAAAAGGCTCATGAGGATGAGTGAAAAACGGGTTTTCATAATCGTTACTTTTTATGGTTAAACATTCTTGATTTAATATTTACAATTTTCATGCCAAACGTGTTGCTCTTCTTTTTGAGCGGTAGTATAATCCGTTGCCACTTGGCTTGAACGGGCCTCCACCAACGCATGATTGGGTCGGTCAACGGACGCATCTTATGGCGGATTTTATTGAAAATGGGCGTAAGTTTTCGGCGAGCATTTTCAAATATTTTCACCCATGCTTCGGGGTTGAAGAGGGCGGAATCATGGGTGGCTTTATACGTTAGAAATACGCCAATGGGGAGCAACACAAAACTCGATAGCCACATACCCGCCCATGAAGGCCAGAGCGCCTCACGAGCCATCTTATAGCCGGTGTTGTCAATGATATAATAGATGATGAACATCACCACACTGATTACCACCGGTGCGCCCATACCACCCTTACGGATGATTGCTCCTAAGGGGGCGCCAATAAAGAAGAAGATAAAGCAAGCAAAGGCGAGGGTGAACTTGCGATAGAGCTCCACTTCGTGCTTGCGGACGTATCGCTTAAACTCATCAAGCAGGATGGCGTTGTATTCAAATTGATCGGACTGAGCCTTAGCCTTATCGAGCGCTGCTTGCATAGCTGCCACTTTCTGATACGGCTCAAACCGTTCATAGAGATCCTTGATCTGATGCGTCTCAACCTGATCCAATTCCACGGGCGGCAGTTGACGGCCAGCTTGGCGCTCGCGACCGAAGTATTTGGAGTCAATCATTTCCGTGCTCTGCTGCCGACTACGCTGGTGAGCAAGCACCTGAACAGAATCAATCGATTCGATGAGTTGGCCTACATTCTTAGCCACATGTTGGTCTTGCAAAACCGACTCATCATACCGTTCAAACTCAGTAGAGAAATCAATCATGATACTCTTCATCGAAAACGTCTCTCGTCGGTATGGAATACGTTGTTTGGTATCGGTAGCTTTCTGCTGTTGTTGGTCGATATTCTCAAATGATTCCCCACTGAACAGCTTGAGTATCAAATACTTCTTATCAGCCGTAAAATAGATCATTCCCGAGTCGGCCACCATCACTTTGGCATCTTTAAAGCCCTCCGAATAATCATATATCATCATATCGTAGAGCATGCCCGTCTTGTGATTCTTATGCTCCACGTAGAAATTATAGCCGGAAATGCCATCGTAAAACTCGCCTTCCGGGATATCCATTTCGGGCGATTTCTGCCGAAGGGAGAAGATGAGCGCCCAGAGTTTGGTTTGAGAAATAGGCAAGACGTTGTTAGAGAAAAAGAAGGCGCCAACACAGATGAGCGACACGGCTACGATGAGCGAACGCATGATGCGGAACAGCGAGATACCTGCTGATTTCATGGCGGTCAGTTCAAACCGTTCGCCCATATTGCCAAAAGTCATCAGCGAAGCTAAAAGAATGGCAAGCGGAAGGGCCAAAGGCACCACCGTACAGAACGCATAAATAAAAAACTCCGCCAAAACCGACAGCTCAATACCCTTCCCCACAAGGTCCTTCACGTGCATCCACATAAACTGCATAAGCAGGATAAGGGCGCAAATGAAGAACGTCATCAAGAAAAGCCCAAGAAAACTCTTGAGCATATAAAGGTCGAGTTTTTTCAGACGAAAATTCATTTCTTCAGTAGAGCTATATAGAGGTTCTGTCGTTTTCTATATAGAGCATTTTTTTCGTTGGATTCAAATCAGAAGAGGCTGTTGATTCGCTCATTGTCAGCAATGGAGCGATTCCGGCACAAACGTAAGTGGCAGTAAATCAGCAGCTGAGCGGAACACATACGTCTCTTCTTCTCCATATAATATCACTTGCATCGGTTGGCCCGCAATATGCTCAAATTCGGTCATCACCTGTCTGCAAGCTCCACAAGGCGAACCGGGTTGAGGGGTAAAATGCCCATCGGAAAAACAGCAGATGGCGATAGCCGTAACCGCCAAGTCGGGGTGTAGTGAATGCGCATAAAAGAGCGTTGTTCGTTCCGCACAAAGGCCCGATGGATAGGCGCAATTCTCTTGATTGGTGCCACGCATGATGGTGCCATCCGCAAGACGGATAGCCGCACTCACCGCGAAATGCGAATACGGACTATACGAGTGCGATACATTCTCCTTGGCGGCTTCTACCAATTCGCGGATATCAGCCGGCAGTTCGTTTTGATTATAAGCCGTTACTTGGCTCTGAATGGTGAACGTTTTCAATTGGCAAAATGTTTAAATATGGGGTTGTTGAGCCCTATGGATTTACAATAAATAAATTTTTTACCACGATTCGCCCTTGACTTTTCAACATACATCAGTCGTTTTTGGGCAAAATTCGGTTTGCAAAGATACGAAAAATTTTTGATATTACCTAAAATAATTGCGTGTGCGCGCGAAAAATGACGATTTTTTACTATTTTTGAGGATATTTTTTGCATAAAACGGAAAAATTTGTTAATTTTGCGACCGATTTGTACCTTTGCACAAGAAGGCACGCATCGTAATAGCATTCCAAACAAACACCTCCTCATTCATATAGTGGGTACAAATCTCCCACTTTCAAAAAACAACAGCAATGAAAACAAAATTTACAGCCCTTGTTCTCCTTTTGAGTATCAGTCTTGGGGCAATGGCATTCGACAAACAATCGCTCGCTCAGTCACTCGATTCGGTAGCCCAACTGCAAGCTAGGCAGATTGGCAACGTACAAGTGAAACAAGTTCGTCAGATTAATGGTCGTTATCATGTTTACACCAACCAGACGCTCGGCCATTTATCCATTTCCCCTGCTCTTCTCGACACGCTCACGCATGTGGCAAGTCGCGAGTTGATTGGCCGCAACACCGCCAAAGTGGTGCTCTATTCTGATGGGGTGGAACTGAGCACGCTCATCACGTCTATCCATCGTAAGCGTACGGGTAAAGGAACGCATATCACGATTCCCGAAACCACGCCTTTGATTCAGAATAAGTCGCGCGCTTATAGTGCGCCCAAGGGGTTGGACAACCGCCATATCGTAATATATGGTAGCCATGGTATCTATTACCACCAGGGCTTGGAGCGCTGGCTTTGGCAACGTGCGAAGATGTTCACCACCGTGGAGGACCTCTACACTTCGGGCTACACCCTACCCTTCCTTGCTCCGATGCTCGAGAATGCGGGTGCGGTAGTGATGATGCCGAGAGAGCGAGACCGACAGCTCAACGAGGTTATCGTAGATGATGCCACAGCCAATGCCGGCACCTGGCAACAGGCAGAAGGCGGTTGGGGCGCTATTCCCGATGGCGTGCTGTTTGAGGGAGAAAATCCGTTTACCTTTGGCGGTTATTCGTTTACTAAAGAAGCCAACGACACGTTGACCTACACCCCCGAAATTCCCGAAGAGGGCGAATATGCCGTGTATATTTCTTACAAATCGTTGCCAAGCAGCACGGATAAAGCAGAATATCAAGTGATGCACGAAGGTGTGCTGACGGAATATAGCGTCAATCAGCAGATGGGTGGTGGCACGTGGATTTATCTCGGTACCTTCCGCTTTGGTACCGATGCCACAAAGAACTACGTTAGCGTCAGCAGCAAGCATTGCGGCAAGGTGCTCACCTCAGATGCCATACGCTTTGGTGGCGGCTGGGGCAGCGTTGCACGTTACCCCAATCAGAGTATTATCGAGAACGTGCCGTCTGCTAAGGAAAACGGCCAGAGCAAGCGCAAGAAGCAGGAGCAAGAGACTGTTGTACTTCCGCGCGAGCAAGCCAAAGAGATAGCCGAAGTAAGCGGTTTCCCGCGTTGGCAGGAAGCCAGCCGATATTGGCAGCAATACAGTGGTGTGCCCGATTCCATTTATAACTACACGGGTTCCAAAAACGACTATACCGATGATTATGCCACCCGCGGTAATTGGATCAATTGGTTGGCTGGCGGTAGTGCCGTCTATCCCGATGGTGAAGGTTTGGGCATTCCGGTAGAACTTGCACTCGCTTTCCATACCGATGCCGGCACTACCCCCTGGAACGAGATTATCGGTACACTCGTCATTTATACGAGTTGGGACGATGAGAAAAACAAGACCTTCCCAACGGGTGCCACTCGTCAACTCTCGCGCGATTTTGCCGATTATATGCAGACGCAACTCGTGAATGATGTGCGCGCACTTTATGCCCCCGAATGGACCAGACGCAGACTTCATAACTCAAGTTATGCCGAAAGCCGTAAACCCAAAGTGCCGACCGTTTTACTGGAGTTCCTCTCGCATCAGAATTTCGCGGATATGAAATACGGCCTCGACCCGGGCTTCCGCTTCGTGGTGAGCCGCGCCATCTATAAGTCGATGCTCCGTTTCAACCACGAGCAATACGGCACACCATACGTGGTGCAGCCTTTGCCCGTAAAGGATTTCAGCATCCAATTCAAAGACGAAAAACAGGTGGTTTTGCGCTGGAAAGAGCGTGTGGATTCGCTTGAAGCAACCGCCACTCCTACGTATTATGTAGTTTATACGAGACGTGCTGGCGAGGATTGGGATAATGGCCAAAAAGTGAAGACGAATGAACTCACGCTCGCGCTCGAACAGGGTGTGCGTTATGACTATAAAGTGGTAGCAGGCAACGAGGGCGGCATCTCTTTCCCCTCTGAGATTTTGAGTGCGTACAAAGCTGCGAACGAACGCGGTAAAGTACTGATTGTAAACGGTTTCGACCGCGTAAGTGCACCCGAACATTTCGAGTCCAAAGACTCTACCTTTGCCGGCTTCAAGCCCAACCATTTCGGCATTGGCTACATGAGCGAACCCATTTATATTGGCGAACAGTTTGAGTTTGAGCGCAACCTGCCTTGGGTGACCGATGACAATTGCGGATTTGGCACCTGCTACACCGATAAGCAGTATCTTACGCCTATCGGCAACACCTTCGATATGCCATCCAAACATGGTAAAGTGCTCGCCGATTTAGGCTATTCGTATGTATCTTGTTCGGCTTCATCGCTCGATACGATTGCTGAAGAATATGCGTTTGTAGATTTGATATTCGGCAAGCAGAAGAAGAGCTCGATTGGTACGGAAAAAGTGCGTACGGCATACGAGATTTTTACGCCTCAACTTCGTAAAGTGCTTACCGATTATAAGGGTCGTCTGCTGTTGAGTGGAGCCTATATCGGCAGTGAGATGTTTGCTAAAGACGATAAGGCATTTACGAGCGAGGTGCTCCACTATACCGGAAGTGCTGACAAGGCATCGAAGACGGGTGATATTCGTATGCTCAAGCCGTTTGCCAATCTTGAGGCACAATTGGTGATGGAGCAAAACAGCAAGATTCTGCCGTGCGAATCGCCCGATGGACTGAACCCCACCAATGGGGCCGTACGTATTGCACGCTACGGAGACTCACGTATTGGAGCCGGTATTGCGTTTGAAGGAGAAAACAAACAACTCATTTTCGGATTTGCACTGGAGAGCCTTGAAGACTTCGATACATTGTACCGAGAGTGCGTAAATTGGTTGACGAAATAATAGCATATTAATGGGAAAAAAGAAAAACCTGCCTTTGATTGAAGGCGTTGAGATTACAGGTGTGGCCGCTGAAGGCAAGGCACTTACGCGCATCAACGATTGTGTAGTGTTTGTGCCCTATTGCGTTCCGGGCGACATTGTGGATTTGCAGATTACAAAGAAGAAACACAGCTTCATGGAAGCGCGTGTGGAGCGTTTTGTAAAATATGCAGATAATCGTTGTGCCCCAACATGCAAGCACTATGGCGAATGTGGTGGCTGCAAATGGCAGATTTTGCCATACGAAGAGCAACTCAAATACAAGCAACAGCAGATTGTGGACAACCTTACGCGCATCGGAAAAATTGCCTTGCCTGAAATCAGTCCAATCATGGGTTCGAAGAAGGTGTATGAATATCGTAACAAGCTGGAATTCAGTTGCTCCGATAAGAAATGGGTATCGTGGGATACCATTCGTGAAGCAGGGGGAATTGACAATGTTGACAAAGCGTATGGCATCGGTTTTCATATTCCCGGCTGTTTCGACAAAGTGCTGGATATCGAAGAATGCCACCTGATGCCGGCATTCAACAATCGTATCCGCAATTTCATCAGAGACTATGCCAAATCGCACGGGCTCACGTTTTACGACGAAAAGACGCATAGCGGATTCCTTCGTTCGATTATCCTCCGCAGCAACCACAAAGGAGAGGTGATGCTCACCCTCTCGTTTGCGGAAAACCGTCCTGCCGATCGCGATACTTTGCTCGAAGCCCTTCATCAAACATTTCCGGAGGTGACAGCCCTCATCTGGGTGCTTAATGAGAAATTCAACGATACGATTGGCGACCTCGAACTGCACACGTATGCGGGCAACGACCATATCATCGAAGAAATGGAGGATTTGCGGTTTAAGGTGGGCCCCAAATCGTTTTATCAAACCAATACGGAGCAAGCGTATGAGCTCTACAAAGTGGCGCGTGATTTTGCCGGATTGACGGGCTCGGAACTGGTGTTTGACCTCTATACAGGTACCGGCACGATTGCGCAGTTTGTTGCCAAACAAGCGCGACAAGTGATTGGTATCGAATACGTGCCGGAAGCTATCGAAGATGCCAAGATTAATGCCGCATTCAACGGCATTCAGAATACCCTTTTCTTTGCGGGCGACATGAAGAAAGTGCTGGATAAATCATTTATCGAGCGCTATGGTCGGCCGGATGTGATTATTACCGACCCGCCTCGTGCAGGCATGGACGAAGACGTAGTAAACACCATCCTTTTTGCTGCTCCCGAACGCATTGTATATGTGAGTTGCAACCCTGCTACACAAGCGCGCGATTTGGCATTGATGGATGCCGATTATAAGGTTACGCGCGTGCAGCCAGTAGATATGTTCCCGCATACGCAACACGTGGAGAATGTGGTGTTGCTCGAAAAACGATAACTGTCGTATAGGCAATTTGCAGCCATTGGGCTTGTTTTTCGGGTAAAATATAGTTATTATTAAGGAATAATTAGCGAAAAATATGAACATGCTGTTTCTCTTTATATCATCTTGGTTCCTTGGTCTTGAGCCGCTCCATGAAGCAGGATTTCGAGGCGAAGGCATTACGATAGCCGTCATCGATGGTGGTTTTTATGGTGTGGATCAAGATTCGGCAGCCTACCCTACCGAGCAGATTATCGGTTGGAAAGATTTTCTCGAAAAGGATTCTACGTTTTTTACCGATATCAATGAATCGCACGGCTCGATGGTTTTATCCACGATGCTGACGGAAAAAAACGATGAGGGACAAGCTTTAGGTACGGCTCCTGGCGCCAATTATTTCTTGATTCGAACCGAAGATATTTATGCCGAATATCCGGGCGAGATGAACAACCTTGCGAGGGGTATTCGCTATGCAGACAGCATTGGGGCGGATATCATCACTATCTCATTGGGTTACAGGCAGTTCGATAACCCGGATGACGACTTGAAATACGAAAATATCAACGGCAAATCGGCCGTAAGCCTTGCGGCAACAGAGGCGGCAAGACACGGACGCATAGTAGTAGTGGCAGCAGGCAACGATGGGAATGATCCTTGGCATTATATTGCCGTTCCTTCAGATGCTGACAGTATCTTGTGTGTAGGAGCTGTAGATGAAGACTCTATTGTGGCTCCATTCTCTTCGTTTGGGCCTACAGCTGATGGTCGCGAACTGCCACAAGTAAGCGCCTGGGGATTCCAGAGTATGGTGTATAGCCCTTCTGCGGATAGTTGTGTTCGCAAAAATGGTACATCGTTCGCTGCACCCCGAATCGCTGGTATGGCGGCTTGCTTACGACAAGCCATGCCGCAACTTTCGGCTATGGATCTTCGCCGAATGATTATCGAATCGGCTTCCAACTACCCCAATTGGGATCCACAAATGGGCTATGGTATTCCGAATGCAGCAGCCATTTGGCAAGCTTATACAGCCCTTCCCTCGCTTGATGCTAATTCGGAAGAGCCGCTCTACTTCAATCTGCAAGGTATTCAGCTTGATTCCGCACCCGAACATGGTTTCTATATCGAAAAAAGAGGCAACACCGTTCGAAAATTGGTGCGCCCCTAAAAGTATAGTAATCCACATTGCGGTTGCAATCTATGCAAATAAGCATTCACATATAAGCACAAAAAAGGGAAGCTTACTGCATCGCACCGCTACAACCTCCTACCCTTGCTTCGATCAAGACCTGGGGGAGTTCAGAGGGAGCTGGTCGTGCAGGACTTCCCTAACTTGCAAATAGTCTTTTGACCATTTCGGACTGCAAAGGTACTACAAATAATTGAATTACGCAAGAAAAATCCATTTTTTTTGCAGAAAACAGCTGTTTTTGATGCAATATTGTTCATTTTTGTATGAAAAATTCATCTGATTTGGCAAATTCTTACGTATTTTCAGTTTACACTTATAGCATGCCTGCTCAATTTTTTTAGCATGCCTGCTCAGTTTTAATAGCATGCTTGCTCAAATTTTTTTTAGCATGCTTGCTCAGTTTTTTTTCACATGCTTGCTCAGTTTTTGCGCACATATATTCTCGATGAACTGCCCTTTTCGCCAAACGAAGGGCAGGCAGAATTGCTTGACAAACTGACGGAGTTTTTGGTAGATTCCGATGCGCATAAAGCTTTCCTATTGAAAGGATATGCGGGCACAGGTAAAACATCAGTCATTTCCGCTCTCGTGAGGGCGCTTGAGCGCTTGCGTCAACCTTGCGTAATGCTTGCTCCTACCGGCCGTGCAGCCAAAGTAATAGCGGCATATTCCGGTCGTTCGGCTTACACCATACACAAGAAAATTTATCGGCAGAAGAAATTGGGTGAGGAACGTTTTTTGCTCAACGATAACCTGCACCAGCGCACGCTTTTCATCATAGATGAAGCATCGATGATCAACAATCAGCAACAGTTTGATTCGCCCTTCGGAAGCGGCAATCTGCTGAGCGATTTGATTCAGTATGTGTATAATGGTCGGGGATGCAGTTTGCTCTTGATAGGCGACACGGCCCAGCTGCCTCCAGTTGGGCAAATTGAGTCGGCTGCACTTAGCGAAGAGGTGTTGAGCGGTTATGGGTTGCACGTTCGGCAGCATTTGCTCACGCAAGTAGCCCGTCAAGCGCTCGATTCCGGCATTCTTAAAAACGCAACCGATATACGGCAACAATTGCAAGCGGGCGAGATTGCTCTCCTACCCCATTTTTCAACCGAAGGATTCAGCGATATTCGGCAGCTTTCTGCTACCGATTTTCTTGAAACGATTGATCATTCCTATAGCGAGGTAGGAATGGAAAATACGGTTATCCTCACGCGCTCCAATTGGGCAACAAATATGTATAATCAAGGCGTCAGGACGCAGATTTTATGGAAAGAGGAATTGCTTTCAGGAGGCGACCGATTGATGGTGAGCAAAAATAACTATTTTTGGACCGAACAATACGACAACCTTGATTTCCTCGCGAATGGCGATTTATTGGATGTTCTTCGAGTGAGAAATGAGCGTGAGATTTATGGTTTTCATTTTGCGGATGTATCCTTAAAATCAGTTGATTACGATTATGAAATCGATGTTACGCTCTGGCTTGACACCCTCACAACCGAATCGCCCGATAAGAATTACGTCATGCAACAGCAATTATGGCAAAAAATTGCGGAAGATTATCCTGAAATTCGCAACAAACGAGAGTTATGGAAAACCATCATGCAATCGCCTTACTATAATGCGCTTCAAGTGCGTTTTGCGTATGCCGTAACCTGTCATAAAGCGCAAGGTGGACAATGGAAACACGTGTATATCGATCCCGGCAAAGTGGATGATGAGCACCTGGGAGAGGAGTTTTACCGTTGGCTTTACACAGCCCTCACTCGCGCTCAAGAGCAAGTCTATCTGCTGAATTTTCCTGCAGACAAATGAGCCGTAAATGAAACATGAAATCAGCCGTTTTCTTAAATCTACCATCCACAACACTCCACACAACCTCCTCAATGGTTCCTCAATGGTTCCTCAATGCGTTTTCATCGCTCATTAAGCACTCATTTATAGCACTTTCATCCCATTACCATCGCACGACCATCGCACGTATATCGCACGACCATCGCACGTACATCTTCCGCACAAATACGTGCTAATTTCGTGTAAAATACGTGTTCACCTCATGTAAACGCAATGTATACCATGCACGAAGAAGAGAAAAAATCGCACCGAAAAAAACGCATTATATATTTTTTTTTACAAAATATTTGGTCATGTCAAAAAAAAGTAGTAATTTTGCATGCTATTTATAGGATTCTCCGTAGGAGGTTCTTTGATTATACTAGATTATTCACTAAATATTTGCACTTATGAAACAGAGAGTCAACGAGTTGAGTTTGGTTGTTTTTCTCGCGTGCGCGCTCCTCGCGTGCGATCCAAAAATCGACTTCGACAACATTGATCCATCCGTAAAGGCGGAGATGGGCATAGCCCTTCCCGTTGGAGAATTTGGCATTACCCTGGGCGACCTTATTCCTACGAACGAAAGCGTCCTTTCTGTCAATGAGCAGGGTGTATATCAACTGAGCACAGGGTTTGATTTTTCGCAAACCATTGATGATATTGATGTCAGCCAATATGCTGCCACCACAGAAAAAACGCTCTTCATATCCGAAAGTGTGAATAACCTTCCAGCAATTGCAGGTCCGCTAACCTTGCCGCTTGAATTTGAGCTGAAAATGGGCATGGATGGCGTTAATCAGACGCTTCAAGACGAGCGTATTGACAGCATGCGCCTGACGAGCGCTACGTTGATTGCCAATATCACTCAAAACTTCGGACTCTCTGCCAACAATATTCAGAAAGCCGAACTGATTCTGTCAGACGATTTTCATCGTGCAGCCGGAAATACGATTGACTTGCCGTTTACCTCCTTCAATACCCCCACGAACATTACGCTCGATAATTTCAGCATAAATTTCCTGAAAGACCCCACCCTTCCAGCAGCCGACGACAACGTGAAAGACACAATCACGCTGAAGCTCCGCTTGACACTAAACTTGGCAGCTGGCGAGATGATTACGCTGAATACCAACAGTAAGTTTACGGTAAACGTGACCGTGCGCATTAATGACTACGAAGCCGTTTATGGCCGCCTTGTTAGCAATACGGAAGTAGGCATTCAAGACTGTTTGGAACTGTCGGAAATGTGGGAAGGATTTAGCAACCTTCAGAATTTTCATCTCAACCTCTACGACCCGACCATCTCCTTTGATTTGACCACGAGCATTGGCACTCCTATTCGCTTCCATTTGACTGAGTTTAAGTCTGAAAACCAAGACGGTACGGATGTTCGTTATGCACAATTCAACGGCAGTAACGAATATGAAGTGTCGCTCCCGAATTACGTAAAAGTAACGGATTCTTACGACCAAACGGCAACTAACACCATCGTTTTCAACCGCGAAAATGGCAATATCGGCCGTTTGTTTGAAATCAGCCCTTACCGCTTCTGCTACAACTTAGGTTTCATCCCCGAAGCGCGTAATGGCTCTGATCAGCAACGCATCGTAAAGGGACGTAATTTCTTTCAAGCAACTGTTAAAATGACCCTCCCGTTCGCGTTTGATGAGGGTGTCTCTTTGGAGTATAAGGATACTATTCCAGTGGATTTCAGCGCGGTCAACCTTGACTCGCTTTTGGAAGAAGTGGAATTTATTGATAACGTGGAAATTCGCCAACTGCATCTTGTTCTTGGTTTGCAAAACACCTTGCCGTTTGATGTGGATGCCTCGTTTGCTTTCCTCAACGCCAACCAGCAAGATTTGGATATTCGTCCAACGGAAGATGGTGCAATCCATATCGCTGGCCCGAAAGAATACGGCAGCAATGGTCCCATTCCGGGAGTAGGAAATACCGAACTTGTTGTGAACGATGAGATGGTAGACAAGCTCAAAGACGTGCGCTATTTGGTATTTAACATCTCTGCTAAAGACCCGCAATCGAACCTCTATCCACTTACGCTTGAGCCTGAGAATGGTTTGAAGATTAAGATTGCGCTCACAGCCGATGTAGCTGCTTATATGAACCTGATTTTTGCTGAAAAATAAGGAGGACTGAATCATGAAGAAAATTGCAAAAAACATAATGGTCCTCATCTTGATGGCCGTAACGAGTGTAAGCGTACAAGCGCAAGAAGTAAGCACCACCAATATGCTGGAGATGGCTCCTTATCGCCACTACATCAACCCGGCTTTTGAGCCCATTACGGATGGCTATTTTTATATTCCTGCACTCTCTCATCTGCAGTTATATGCCGGCAATAACTCGCTGTCAATGAGTAGCTTAATTATCAATCAAGGCGGCAAAACGATGTGGACACTCAACCCGGAAAGTAACGTTAACCTGCTAGATGAGTTCCGTCCAAACACGCTTATACGAGCACAAGTACAGGCACCTATATTGGGATTCGGAACGCGATTGAAGAAAGGCGGCTATCTACATATTAATATTGACGCCAACGTGGACGCAGGCGTGGGCCTACCGCGCGACCTCTTCCGATTCGCACTTGGCGGTATGACCGATTTAAGCGGCAACAATGCCTTTGATTTGAAGGGACTTGGCGTTAACGCACAAGCTTATCTCTCGCTTTCTGTTGGCTATTCCAAACAGGTAAACGACCATTGGACATGGGGATTGAATGTTAAGGTATTGGATGGTATTGCTCACGCTAATATGAAGCAAAACGAGTTGGCATTAAACGCCAATCCGGAAGCGTGGAGCCTGCAAGGAACGGGCAATGTATCATTGGCAGGTCCGTTTGAATCATATCCTTCCGAGTTCAGCGTTGATGCCATTTCAAATTGGTACGAAAGTACGCCTATCGATTTTACGAATTACAAAAAGCTTCTCACCCCTTCTGGTATCGGTTTGGCAGCTGACTTAGGTTTCTCTTATAAGCCGATTAAGTATCTCAAGATATCGGTAGCACTCACCGATATCGGTGCCATCAGATGGATGAAAGGTTGCACGATGGGATACAAAGTCAACGGCACGTTCGATGGCGTAGGTACCATTAATTACAGCGACTATGTTGATGAAAATGGAAATTTCAATGGTAGCATGCTGGGTGATACCCTCCTCGGACGATTGGAGACTGTCTATAAGACGGCTTTGTCATCGAATGGAGAGGCAAACAACAAGGGCTATTTCTCTCCGCTTACGATGA
Source organism: Bacteroidales bacterium (assembly GCA_022784645.1). Classification (GTDB taxonomy): domain Bacteria; phylum Bacteroidota; class Bacteroidia; order Bacteroidales; family Paludibacteraceae; genus Colicola. The sequence continues at coordinate 19,442 of JALFZG010000076.1, read as the reverse complement.
AACTCAATGCGGGTGTGGATGCTTATTTTGCCAACGGCATTATCGGTCTCGGTCTTTACAGCAAAACCATGCTCTACAACTCGAAGTTCTACGAAGAACTGACAGTAGGAGCTGCTGTTCGTCCGGCATCGTGGTTTAACTTTGCCGTTTCTTACTCTATCTTAAATGGCAGAGGCGACAATCTCGGAGCCGCTCTTGGTTTGCGCCTTGGCCCGTTAGCTATCACGCTCGCAGCTGACTATGTTCCGATGACGTATGCAAAAACGCCCATCAATGATAAGAACTACCCCATCCCCTATAAGATGCAAGGTGTAAATATGGAATTGGGTATTGGCATCGTTTGGGGATGGCGTCATAAAAAATCAAAAGACGTAGAAAAAATCGAAAATTTGTAATTTTTAAAATATAATCAAAACAAATAATTTATTATGGGACGCGCATTTGAATATCGCAAAGCAACCAAATTAGCTCGTTGGGGTCACATGGCCCGTACGTTTACAAAAATCGGTAAAGAAATCACTATCGCTGTAAAGGCCGGTGGTCCGGACCCTGACAGCAACCCTCGTCTTCGCGTGCTGATCAAGCAGGCTAAGGATGAGAATATGCCTAAGGACAATATCGAGCGTGCTATCAAAAAAGCCACCGATAAATCCACAGAAGGTTATAAGGAAATCAATTACGAAGGCTATGGCCCACATGGTATCGCTATCTTCGTAGAAACGGCTACTGACAACAATATGCGTACGGTAGCTAACGTTCGCTCTTACTTCACCAAGCATGGCGGCAACCTCGGTACGCAAGGTAGTTTGCAGTTCCTCTTTGACCGCAAGTGCGTTTTCACCACCGCTCCTAAAGAGGTGGATATGGACGAACTCGAGCTCGAGATGATCGACTATGGAGTAGATGAACTCGGTCAGGACGAAGAAGGCAATATCATCATCTATGGCGCATTTGAGAGCTACTCTGACATTCAGAGTTATCTCGAGAACAACGGCTTCGAAATCAAGTCGGCTGAATTCGTTCGTATTCCTAACGATCTCAAAGAAGTAACGCCCGAACAGCGTGAAGCTGTGCAGAAGCTTATCGATAAGATCGAAGAAGACGAAGACGTGCAGAACGTGTTCACCAACATGGCTCCTGAAGCAGAATAAGCAAGCAGATGGATATACTGAAGAAATATTTTCATCTTACCCCTCACCAAGAGCAGCAATTCGCTGCCCTTGGTGAGCTCTATCCAGAGTGGAATCAGAAGATTAACGTAATCTCACGCAAGGATATTGGCAACCTCTATGAACACCATATCCTCCACTCTATGGCTATTGCTAAAGTTATCAATTTTCAGCCCGGAACACGTGTCATGGACATCGGTACGGGTGGCGGATTTCCGGGCATTCCTCTCGCAATCCTTTTTCCGGAAACGCATTTCACCCTCATTGATTCCATAGGAAAGAAAATCCGTGTGGCGCAAGAGATCGCAGCAGCTATCGGATTGAAAAACGTGGATATCCGTCAGCTGAGAGCCGAAGAAGAAAAAGGAAAATACGATTTCATCGTATCGCGAGCCGTTATGCCACTTGGCGATTTGAAGAAACTCGTACAGAAAAATATTACCAAAGAGCAGAAAAACGCTATTCCCAACGGTATGATTGTACTCAAGGGTGGCGACCTGCAAGCAGAACTCTTCCCCTTCCGAAATATCGTAGAAGTTCAAGATATTTATGAACTGATGCCGGAGGAGTTTTTCAAAACAAAGAAAGTAATTTATCTGCCGATGTAAAGTGATTTGCCTGTTTGCCGCATCAAAAACAGCATTCGCGGTTCAAATCCCGCATTTTACACAAATTTATACCTGCATCGGTTGACTCAAAATATTCTTACTAAAATGATAAACAAAACGCCTGTACTGCTGCTTACCGGTTATCTCGGAAGCGGCAAGACCACACTCCTGAATCGGATTCTATCCAACCAAAAAGGTATTCGTTTTGCAGTGGTAGTAAACGATATTGGAGAAGTGAATATCGACGCCGAACTCATTCAGCAAGGCGGCATTGTAGATCAAAAAGATGACAGCCTCGTTGCCCTGCAAAACGGCTGTATTTGTTGCACTTTGAAGATGGATCTTGTGGAGCAACTCCACGAGCTGCTCGCGATGAAGCGCTTTGATTATATCGTAATCGAAGCCAGCGGTATTTGCGAACCAGCTCCTATCGCGCAAACCATCTGCTCTATGCCAACGCTCGCTCCGCAATATGTGAAAGATGGTATCGCCGAACTCGATTGCATCGTGACCATTGTGGATGCTATGCGCATGCGTGACGAGTTTTGCAATGGAGAAAACCTTATTAAAAACACCATTGCTGACGATGATATCGAGAATCTGCTCATTCAGCAGATTGAGTTTTGCAACCTCGTGCTCGTCAACAAAGCAGCAGATGTCAGTCTGCCAGAACTTAACCGCATCAAGCAGATTATCCATGCCCTCCAGCCTAAGGCTGAGATTATCGAATGCAACTATGGTGATGTGGATTTTGATAAAATTCTCAACACCAAGATGTTTGACTTTGATGAGGTAGCAGGAAGTGCCGCTTGGATTCAAGCCATCGAAAATCATGACGAAGTGCATGACGAAGATGATGAGGAGGAAGTAGAGCACGAGCACCATCATGAGCATGAACACGAACACCATCACGAGCATGAACACGAACACCATCATGAGCATGATGAGGAGCATCCAGAAGGTTGCACGTGTGGGCATTGCCATCACAACGAAGAAACAGGAGAAGCTGAGGAATACGGCATTGGAACCTTTGTATATATGCGTAGAAGGCCGTTTAATCTTGGATTGTTTGACAATTTTGTAGCCCGCCATTGGCCAAAAAACGTGATTCGAGCAAAGGGTATCTGCTACTTCGGAGATGAATTCGATACGTGTTACGTGTTTGAGCAAGCAGGAAAGCAATTCCAACTCAGAAATGCAGGACAATGGTACGCCACAATGCCGGCAGATGAGCTTGAGGACCTTATGCTGCGAGAGCCTGCCGTTCGCAAAGATTGGGATGATGAGTATGGCGACCGCATGCAGAAGCTCGTTTTCATCGGCCAACATCTCGATAAAAAGGAGATTTCTGCCCTTCTGGATGAATGTTTGGAATAATTTAGTGTATTATCATAGTGGAACCACTCATTATTAATGAAGACGCGCGCGTTGCGCGTGCGCGCGAACTGTTTGTAGAAGGTTACAATTGTTGTCAGGCTGTAGCAATGACGTTTGCTGATGTGTATGGCGTCAGCGAGGAGTTGATGTCGCGTCTTGCTGCCGGCTTTGGCGGTGGCATCGGCAGAATGCGCGAAACATGTGGCGCGGTTTGCGGCATGGTGATACTTGCCGGTTTGGATTCCGGGCCCTACCCCAATGCCGAAAACAAGCAGAAGAATTATGCCGATGTGCAGGCACTTGCCGCTGCTTTTAAGGAGCAAACAGGAAGCCTCATCTGCAGAGAGTTGCTGGGCTTAAACAAAGAGCGCAAAGATGGCAAGTTGGCGCCCATTCAGATTTGCTCCAAGCCCGACGAACGAACCGAAACGTATTATGCCACGCGTCCATGTTTGCAGATGGTAGAAACGGCTGTACGTATTTATTGCAGAAAACTCCAATGACGATAGCGCAAATCATATCCAATCGAATAGGCATTTCTGAAAAACAGGTTGCCGCTGTGTTGTCCCTTCTGGATGAGGGGGCAACCGTGCCGTTTATTGCCCGATACCGCAAAGAACGTACCGGTAGCATGGATGAGATGCAGATTGCTGCCGTGATGGCAGAGCAAGAGCGTTTGGAAGAGTTGATTGCGCGTAAGCAAACGATTCTCCGCACCATTGAAGAACAAGGCAAACTAACGGATGCACTCCGGAAGCAGATTGATGACACTTGGGATGCGGCCACGCTTGAGGACCTTTATCTGCCCTACAAACCGCATCGGAAGACGCGTGCGGATATGGCGAGAGAAAAAGGGCTCGAACCGCTCGCAAAGCAACTTATGGCGCAATCCCCTACCCTGCAACCCGAGCAAGCGGCTTCGCGTTTTCTTCTCACCCCTGATGGAAGCCGCTTGACCGAAGAAGAAGCCCTTCAAGGAGCAAGAGACATCATTGCTGAATGGGTGAATGAGAGTCAGAATGCGCGAAACGCTATTCGCCGCGAGTTTGATTACAGTGCGATGATTACGAGTAAGGTAGTCAAAGCTAAGCAAACCGACGAAGGAGCCGAGCAATACAACGATTATTTCGATGCCAAGGATAGGTTGAGTCGTATTCAAAGTCATCGTCTGCTCGCCATGCGAAGAGGCGAAGCGGAAGGATTCTTGCGCATCGACATCTCGCCCGATCAACAAAAAGCCATGGAGAAGCTCGACCGCATTTTCCTCAAAGGAAACAATGCGTGTACGGAGCAAGTGAGCATGGCTGTGGAGGACGCATATAAACGCTTGCTCAAGCCGGCTATCGAAACGGAATATGCTGCTGCTGCCAAACTCAAAGCCGATGAAGAAGCGATTCGCGTGTTTGCTGACAATGCACGAGAGCTGTTGCTTGCTGCTCCACTTGGGCAGAAGCGCGTATTAGCCATCGACCCCGGTTTTCGTACAGGTTGCAAGGTTGTGTGCTTGAGCGCTCAAGGCGATTTGCTTCACCATAGTGTGATCTATCCCGTGCCTCCAAAGAACGATATTGCTGGCGCAACGAAAGAGTTGAAAATGCTGCTTTCCAAATTTGCGATTGAGGCAATAGCTATTGGTAACGGCACAGCATCTCGCGAGACAGAAACATTTGTCAGCCGCATGCTCGATGGTTTGGGAATTGATGACGTGGATGTGTTTGTTGTGAGCGAGAGTGGCGCTTCGGTTTATTCGGCTGGAGCTGTGGCGCGAGAGGAGTTTCCAAACGAGGATATTACAGTAAGAGGGGCCGTAAGTATCGGCAGAAGATTGATGGATCCGCTTGCTGAACTCGTAAAAATCGACCCCAAATCCATTGGTGTAGGTCAATATCAGCACGATGTGGATCAGGCAAAATTGAAGAATGCACTCACGATGACCGTAGAATCGGTAGTAAACAAAGTGGGCGTAGATGTCAATACGGCTTCCAAGCATCTCTTGACGTATATCTCGGGTATAGGGCCGGCTTTGGCGCAGAATATCGTCAGTTATCGTACGGCTAATGGACCGTTTGAAAGCCGAAAAGCATTGCTTAAAGTGCCCAAGTTAGGTGCAAAAACGTTTGAGCAGGCTGCTGGATTCTTGCGCGTAAGCGGAAGCAACAATCCGCTCGATAATACAGCTGTTCACCCTGAGCGGTATGCCCTTGTAGAGCAAATGGCAAAGGATGCAGGCTGTTCGATAAACGAACTGATTCAGCAGGATGAAAAGCGAAAAAGCATTGATATTCAGCGATATATAAGTGCAGAAGCCGGTCTTCCCACCTTGCAGGATATTCTCAAGGAGCTCGATAAACCGAGTCGCGATCCTCGCGGAAAAGCTGAGATGTTTCGTTTCTCCGATGAGGTACATGAGATAGAGGATTTGCGCGAAGGCATGCAATTGCCAGGTATTGTGACCAATATCACCGCTTTTGGTGCATTCGTGGATTTAGGTGTTCATCAAGACGGCTTGATTCATATTTCCAAAATGAAAGGCAAGAAATTGCACCTTGGTCAACAGCTTCAAGTGACGGTTATCGAAGTGGATCTCCGCAGGCGTCGTATCAGTCTCACGCTTTGATATCCTCTAAAAAGAAGAAATACGCAATAGAAATAGCAATTAGGAGATTTTGGCTTCCGTAATTGTTAAAACCAAATATTCAGATGGTAATACAACGATTTTTTGTCAATCCGTTTCAAGAAGCGTGCTATGTGGTGAGTCAAGCACAAGGAATGAAAGCAGGCGAATGTCTGATTATTGATTGTGGAGCCTATTATCTGGAAGAAGAGGCGGCAATCAGCAAGTATATCGAAACCAGTGGCCTTCGTCCGATTGCGCATCTTCTGACGCACGCCCATCTTGACCATCTGTTTGGGGCGCGATTTGTATTTGAAACATGGGGCCTTCGTCCGATTGTGGATGATGCCGATGAGTCACTTTTTTCAAACGTGGAGCAACAAGCGCAAATGTTTGGACTTCCGCTAATGCGCGAATCGTTAGGCGAACACCTCACTTTGGCCGCAATACCGCCATTCGTAAAGGTAATCCACACCCCCGGACATACGCAAGGAAGTGTGTGTTATCAACTTAGTGATGCGGAAGAAGGGGCTGAAGTTCTCTTTTCTGGCGACACGCTCTTTCAATCGGGAGTAGGACGAACGGACTTGCCCGGAGGCAATTACGGGCAACTCATGCAATCACTCGGCCGATTGATGACCCTCCACCCGCGCACCAAAGTGTTACCTGGACATGGCGGTCAGACTACCATCGGACAAGAAAAAGACGAAAATCCCTTTTTCTAACCCATCAAGTTCTGCAAAATAAGCAAATCCGCATAAAAAAAACATGCTTTCGAAAAAGCGAGTCTCTTCTCAGAAATGCTTTTCACAAAACTCATGTATACAAAAAAGATATTGAATGACTAAAATATACGATTTTTTTCAACGCAATAAATGGCTCCTATGGACTATTTTGCTCATCACCTTTGGGTTGGGTATTGGTTTTGGCGTGCAGTGCCGACTTGAAGAGGATATCTTCAAGCTCCTCCCCCAATCGAAAGATTCGACTTCGAGCATTGTGTTCACGAATATCCGGCTCAAGGATAAGGTGATGCTGCAAGCCGTGAGGAAAGATGGTGTAAGTGCGGATTCTGTTGACAACGAGACCCTGGCTTTGGCCATGGATTATTTCGTAGAAAACGTAATGGAGAAAGACAGCAACACGCACTATCTTCAAGACGCACTCTATCAGATTGATCCCATGCTTATACTTGATGCCGGCATGTATTTGATGCAGCACGGACCAGCCTATTTGGATTTCACTGACGAGGAGATGGATTCGCTCGTTTCAGAAGCCCATATCCGGCAGCAGATTCAGTTGTATGAGCAGATTTTGGAAACGGAAACAGGGCAATACCTCTTTGACGTCATTGCTTACGACCCGTGCGGCATCTCGATGAAGAATCTCAGTTTGGACATGCTCACCAATGTTAATTCAAGCGAGAGCAATTTCCAATTTAACCACCTTTTTTCCGGTAAAGGTCAGGCATGCATTGGTTTTTTCACACCCAATTTCGGCGTCAACGACTCGAAAACAGCATCTAAGTTGATCCGCTACTTTGAAGACGTGCAAGAAACCATGCAAACAACTTTTCCTGGAGTGGAAATATTGTATCATGGTACAGTAGTACAAGCGGCATACAATAGTATTCAAATTCGTAAAGATATCGTTAAGACGTTGGGTATTGCATTAGCGGTTATCTTCCTATTATTGGGCATCTGCCTCAAGAGACCGAGTTATTTACTGCTGTTGCTGCTCCCCATTGCGTATGGTGCGTTTACAGCATTGGCAGGTATATACCTCATACGCGGATGGATGTCGCTGATGGCACTCGGATTGGGCGTAATCGTTTTGGGTGTAGCGCTATCCTATTGTCTCCACGTGATGGTGCATTATATCTATACAGCAGATGTAAAGCTTACGATTCGCGAGCAAAGCAAACCCGTTTTTCTCGGGGCACTCACCACTATCGGAGCGTTTGCAGGATTGCTGCTCACCAAATCGTCGCTCTTGCAAGACTTCGGTGCTTTCGCGCTCCTCACGATTGTGGGAACGACCTTCATCAGCCTTTTCATCATGCCCCATTGCTTCCCGAAGAAAAACACCCCCAATAAGAAAGCGTTTGCGATACTGGAGAAACTCAACAGCTATGAGATTGATCGCAACGACTTAATTTGCCTTCTCGTGGTCATTTGGGTAGTGGTATGTATCTGCTTTTCAGGACGTTATACGTTTGATAACAACCTCCGCCATATCGGTTACATATCCGAATCCACACAGAAAGCAATGGATAATTGGAATGCGAATCAAAACGAAGGTAAGACGCAGCAGTATTTCGCAGCCATGGGCAATGATCTCAACGATGCTTTGGAGCAACTGCCTGCTATTGAGCAACTTACGGACAGTCTCTACCGCGAGGGCCTGATTAGTAAGCCCGCTAAAATGAGTGCCGTCATGCCGTCTATCAGCATGCAAGAAGCGCGTATTGACCATTGGCAACGTTATTTCACGCCTGAGAAACAAAAAGAGGTGTGGCGCAATGTCACAAACGCTTGCTTGAAAGAAGGAATCGAGCCGGACATGTTCGCCCCCTTCCAAGAAGCGATGGCTGCTCCTGCCAGCCCAGATTTAGTTGCAGAGGCAGGCATTCTTCCCGACGAGGTACTCAATAATTTTACCGAACAAGTAGATGACCGCGTGCTTGTGTATTTCTCTTTGAAAGCTGATGCAGAGAAGATGACGGAGATAAAGAACGCATTGACTGCCAATGATTTAAGTATTGTGTTAGATCCGTATTACTATAGCACAAATCTCGTTGAAATCGTAAGAAATGACTTCAACAAGATTATGTTGATCAGCTCTGTATTTGTGCTCTTGCTGCTACTAATCACGTATCGCAATGTATGGATTGCACTCATTGCTTTTCTGCCTATGTGCTTGTCTTGGTACACCGTTTTGGGGGCAATGGCTTTGTTCCATCAGCCGTTTAATCTCATCAATATTGTGGTATCATCATTTATTTTCGGTATTGGAGTAGATTACTCGATTTTCATCATGGATGGTCTTCTCCGCGGCCGCCAGAGCAAGACGATGGTTTATCATAAAACGGCCATCACGATCTCGGCATTTATCCTCGTAATGTGTATGTTCTCGCTGCTGTTTGCCGTGCATCCGGCGATTCACTCCATCGGTTTTGCATCCGTTACGGGTATGATCACCACCCTCTTACTCTCATATACCCTCCAGCCGAGATGCTATCGGGCTTATTTGAGAATCCACCAATACGGGCTTAAGGGCTTTATCCGACATTATACGATAAAAATCAATCACCATAAGAAATGAAAAAAACATGCATTCTTGCAGCGTTGATGCTGTTCACCTGCAACATATTTGCTGCTGGTATTCAAGATAAAATTCTCTCGCTTCATAAGAAGGGAGAAACAATGACAACCTCATTTACGGAAGTAAAAGTAATGCCGAAAATGAAGAAAGAGCTGAAGAAAGAAGGTACGCTCGTATTCACTTCTCCTGACAATCTCCGTCTTGATTACACCTCACCCGAAGGCGACTATACCCTGATAACTGCAACCAATTTTGAGACTCTCCGCAACGGCAAAGTGCAGAAACTGCCAACCAAGAATCCGCAAAACCGCTGGACGATCTTGCGCTCCACCCTGCTGCTCGCTTTCTCCGGAAAAGTGGAAGAAATGGCAGCTCTAAACAACGCAACGGCCGAATACAAAGAGGAAGCGGGCGAATACGTTTGCACCCTTACAGCCAACGGAAAGCAGCCGCAAGGCATAGCCCAATTGGTAGTGGCATACAACAAAAAGACCGGCCAACTGCAGCGACTTACCGTAACGGAAGCCAACGGCAATTACACGACATACAGTGTGAAATAATGACTCTGAACGAAGGCCAACCTTCCGCGAAAAACAAACACAAAATATATTAGTATGAAAAACATCCTTTTTTGTACCATGGCAGCTGCAGTAATGGCAGCCTGCAGTAGCACTCCTACCCTCATGGAGTACACGCAAAAGGGCGAACCCATCAGCCCTATTTACATTACAGGTGACACCACTCAGCTGATTCTTACCGACTACGTTCCAATGACCGACGACTGGAGCAAGATGGAAATTTCCGATGCCTACATGCTTGGTCCGGTATCCGATGGCGAATTGAGCATCATCCGTAAAGACAACGCCCTCGGTTACCTGAATCTCACCAACGGCAAGACCACTGTATCCATACCTATCCTTCCGCAAAAAGCGTATGCCACTGGTCTCACGACTTTGAAGGCTGGCGACGACTTCGTTTCGTTCTGTTTGCCAATAGGAAAAGAGCTGCAGTTTGAAGCGTTTATCCAAAACGTGATACTCCCGAAAGAGGCATTCTCGTTTGACGAAACGACCATGTCTTATACGCTCCAGATTCGCAAGCAGGACCTGCCATTCAGTTTAGAGGGCCGCACCTATCTGCGTATCTTTGCAGCTGCAGAAGACTGCTTCTTCAACGATGCCCTTATCCCGCTTGAAAACGGTCGTCCTATTACGAATCCTGCTCAACTCAATCGTCATGACCCGCAAGCGCAAGTGCTCTATTCGCTGATGGTGGATCGCTTCATGAATGGCGACACACTCAACGATGCGCCACTTAATCGCAGCGATGTTGACCCCAGAGTAGACTATATGGGGGGCGATTTCAAGGGTATCACACAAAAGATTCAAGATGGATTCTTTGATTCCCTCGGCATCACTACTATCTGGATATCACCCATCACGCAGAACCCCACAACGCCTTGGGGACATTGGCTCAATCCCGATACCAAATTCTCTGGTTACCACGGTTATTGGCCTATCTTCAACACGCAGATAGACAACCGCTTCGGCGACGATGCTTCACTTCGCGAAATGCTCTCTACCGCTCATGCGCATAATATGAACGTAATTCTCGATTATGTTGCTAACCACATGCATATTGAGAGTCCCACCCTCCAAGAGCATCCGGATTGGATCACGGACTCTATTCTCCCCGACGGCCGTAGAAATTTCGAACTCTGGGATGAAGCCCGCCTCACGACTTGGTTCGATGTACATATCCCTACCCTCGACCTCGAGCGCAATGAGGTGTGCGACGCCATGACTGATACCGCCCTCTATTGGGTCAACAACTACGATTTCGACGGCTACCGCCACGATGCTTGCAAACATATTCCGCTCAACTATTGGCGCATGTTCACCCACAAGATGAAGAGCCAGTATCCCGACCGTGCACTTTGGATGATTGGCGAGACATACGGCAACCCAGAGCTCATATCTTCTTACGTTAAAACGGGTATGCTCAATGCCCAATTTGATTTCAACGTGTATCACACGGCTATCGACGTGTTCGGCAAACCCGACCATTCGATGAAGGAGATTGCTAAGGTGATTATGGACGGCCAACGCATCTACGGCAGCCACCACACAATGGGTAATATCTCCGGTAACCACGATAAGACGCGCTTTATCTCCCTCGCCGGTGGTGCTGTTCGTTGGGATGAAAACGACAAAGCAGCTGGTTGGACGCGCCAAATCAACGTGACCGCCGATGGCGACCCCGATCGTGAAGCCCTCGCCTTCAAGAAAGCGCTCCTGCTGGAAGTACTCAATCTCACCATCCCCGGTGTTCCTTGCATCTATCAAGGTGATGAATACGGCCAATGTGGTGCCAACGACCCCGACAACCGCCGCATGATGCGCTTCAGCGGACTCACCGACAACGAGAAGCGTATGCGCAATGAAGTGAATGCCCTCATTCGCTTCCGTCGCCAGTCCATGCCCCTCCTCTATGGCGATTACGTAGAGCGCTTCTGCAACGACAGCGTGCTCCTCTTCACCCGCACCTACATGGGCGAGACCGTAGTGGTTGGCATCAACAACAGCGACAAGGAATGGGTATCCGACTGCGGCAATATCACCATCCCAGCCAACAGCTTTATCCTCCGAAACAAAACTCCTAATTGCGGTTCTGAATGCAAGAAGGAATGCGCTTCTAAATGCAAATATTGATGCCCAAAACTCAATAAACAAACATGAAGAAACTACTAATTATCAGCTTTTTAGCTACCTTATTTGTAAGTTGCGCTAAGCAACCTGAAGCAGTGCAACTCAAAGCCGAATACCCCGTTCGCGGAGCCGACTTCGGGTGGCTCTCCGAAATGGAGCACGACAGCGTGCTGTTTTATGACGCAGAAAATCGCCCTACCGACTGCATCCGTCTGTATCAAGACGCAGGCATGAATGCCGTTCGCCTTCGCGTGTGGGTGAATCACTCCACCGGCTGGAGCAACCTTCCCGATGTGCTTGCGATGGCTAAGCGCGTGCAGGAAGCCGGTCTGCCTCTAATGATTGACCTCCACTACTCTGATTTCTTTGCTGATCCTGCCAAACAGAATATCCCCGAAGCATGGCAGCAGCTGAACCACGAGCAACTCTGCGAGGCGGTAGCCAACCATACCCGCGAGGTTCTTCGTGCGCTTCAAGAGGAAGGTATCTATCCCATTTGGATTCAGATAGGCAACGAGACAACCTATGGCACCTTGTGGCCAGACGGACAACTCTCCAAAGAGGAGGTGGATCGCGAAGCCTATCTCCCAAAAGAGCGCATAACCCGTGATATCCGCCTCGATTGGCGTGCGTATGCCGAGCTTAGCAATGCCGGTTATGATGCCGCCAAGGAAATTATGCCTGAGATTATCTGCATCGTTCATGTTGACAACGCCTTTATCCCGCGCGTGAATTGGTTCAACCGCTTCCGCGCCGAGGGCGGTAAATGGGACATGATTGGCCTATCCCACTATCCGTTCACCCAAGATACCCTCAGTTGGAAAGAAATGAACGACCGCTGCAAAGCCAACGTAGTAGCCTTGTATGAGGAGTTCCATACGCCGGTAATGATGGTGGAGATTGGGGTAAAAACGGAAGAAATGCCCACAGAAGCAGCCGCTTGCATGCGCGATTATATGACGCAGATGAACGGCTTAGAGGGCTATTCGGGCGTTTTCTATTGGGAACCCGAAGTGTATGGAGGATGGCGTCCTGCAGAGTATATACCGCTCGGATGGGGCTCTTACAACATGGGCTGTATGACACCTGAAGGTCAACTCAGCGAAGCCGCAAATATTCTTTACACTGACAAATAATATCCCCAAAATTTACTGATTAATATGAAAAAATTTGTCATATACCTTTTGATTCTATTTCCAATCACAATGATGGCAGAAGAGCAACTCCTTACGAAATGGCAGTTCGTAAAATCCGAATCGGCAGAGATGCCAGTTACCGGCTGGCAGGAAGTGGAAGTGCCCCATGATTGGGCTATTTATGGGCCGTTTGATAAGAAAAACGACCTCCAAGTTGTGCAAGTCGTACAGAATGGCGAAACAGAAGCCACCGAAAAAACGGGGCGATCAGGCGGTCTGCCTTGGATGGGTTATGCTTGGTATAAAACCACCATCGATATCCCTGCCACCCCGCGCGAGCATTATTCCCTGCTCTTTGATGGCGCGATGAGCAATGCGGTAATATATATCGACGGCAAGGAAGTGGGAGGTTGGCCGTATGGTTATAACAGCTTCCATTTCAACGTAACCGATTATCTCACTCCCGGCACACACGAACTGCTCGTAAGCCTCCACAACAAACCCTCATCATCGCGTTGGTATCCGGGTGCAGGATTATATAGAAATGTGCATTTGATTGCATCTGACAAAGTACATGTGCCAGTATGGGGCATACATATCCTCACGCCGCATATCACAACAGAAGAGGCTACAGTAAGAATCTTCACCACCGTAGAAGGTGCAGGCAACGAGCCAGTAAGGATTCGCACGCGCATATACAATAAGAAAGGTGAGCTCGTAAGCGAAGCCACCACCGAATCGGCGCTATCCCACAGCGGGGAGATCAAGCAGGAACTCAACGTGCAACACCCTGCCCTCTGGTCACCCGAACATCCGAACCTCTACACGGCCGAGATTAGCGTCAACGGGGGCAAGCCCTATAAGCAGACCTTCGGTATCCGCAAGATTGAATACGATCCTCGCCGCGGATTTCTCCTCAACGACTCCATCCGTAAGTTTAAGGGCGTGTGCCTCCACCACGACCTCGGCGCACTCGGAACAGCCGTGCATAAAGGCGCTATTCGCCATCAGATTCGCCTGCTCAAAGACATGGGTTGCGATGCCATCCGCACCTCGCACAACATGCCTGCGCCAGAACTTGTTGAGCTCTGCGACGAGATGGGTATGATGATGATGGTGGAATCGTTTGATATCTGGGATTTGCAGAAAACGAAAAACGACTATCATGTGCTGTTCAACGAATGGGCCGAGCGCGACTTGGAGAACATGGTGCGTCATTACCGCAACAACGCCTCTGTCGTGATGTGGTCGATTGGCAATGAGGTATGGAATCAAACGAAGGAAGATGGCTGGATGACCGTGAAATGGTTGCAGGCTATCTGCCACCGCTTAGATGTGACCCGTCCGGTAACCTGCGGCTCTGACCAATTATGGTGCATTCTCGATAACGGCTTTTCTGCTGCTCTCGATATCCCCGGCTTCAACTACCGAACCCACCGCTATGAGGAGGCGCATCAGAAACTGCCCGGTAAACTCATCCTCGGAAGCGAGACAGCCAGCACTGTCTCCACCCGCGGCAACTACACCTTCCCCGTGCGCATACAGCCCGATGCCCTCTATCCGAATCAGCAATGCTCGGGATATGACGTGGAATACTGTTCATGGTCGGGTCTTCCCGATCAGGATTTTGCGCTCCAAGACGACTACGATTGGACGATTGGGCAGTTCGTTTGGACGGGCATCGATTACCTGGGCGAGCCCTCGCCTTACGACACGGACGCATGGCCGAGCCATAGTTCCTACTTCGGTATCATCGACCTCGCCTACCTGCCTAAGGACCGCTTCTATCTTTACCGCTCGCAATGGAACACCGAGTCGCACACCGCACACGTCCTCCCGCATTGGACATGGCCGGGCAGAGAAGGAGAAATCACGCCCGTGTTTGCTTACACTTCCTACCCCGAAGCCGAATTGATTATCAATGGTAAGTCGTATGGAAGAAAGCGATTCGCAACGCGCGAAGAGGCTGCTTCGGCCGAAACGGTGCCTCTCGCAACGTTCGAACTCAAATCATGGGGGTCGCCTGCACGGCCCGAACTGCTGCCAAGATACCGACTCATGTGGCTCAATGCCATCTACCAGCCCGGTGAGATGAAGGTGCTATTCTATGCCAATATCGGAGATAAAGAGCCCGTTTGCATAGAGTCGAGAAAAACGGCAGGACGAGTAGCCAAACTGGAAATAAAGCAAGCCAACAATCCGCAAGACGCAGCTCAGGAAGGCCTCTATTATTTCACCGTGAGCGCTACCGACCGCAGCGGCAACTTCTGCCCCAATGCGCAAAACGAGGTGCTGCTTAGCCTCAAAGGAGATGCCGAAATCGTAGGTGTTGCCAATGGCGATGCCACCTCGCTCGCTGACCTCAAAGGCAACAGTATTCCGCTCTTCAACGGCATGGCAACCGTGATTGTTTCGTCCACGAATGGAAAGTTTGAACTCACCGCTCAAGCAAAAGGATTAAGCAAGGCGAGAGTTGCCCAAAAGGGCAATTGATTGTTGAAGCAGCGTTTCTATTGATTGTCGCCTTTTGCGATTGATTGTAGCTCCAAAAAGCAATTGATTATTAATAAATAAATACCAATATGAAAAAGAACATTATTATTACTATTGTCATCTGCGTGATTGTCCTTGTGGGCGTTGCGCTATTGGGTTTCTGCCGTGCAAAACATCCGGCAGCAGCCGAAACGCGCCATCCGGCGTTTGCTTATTACGGCACTATCTACGAACTCAACACTCGTCAGTTCACCCCTGAAGGCACGTTCCGTGCAGCTGAGGCACATCTGCCCGAACTCAAGGACTTGGGCGTAGAGATTATCTGGTTCATGCCTATTCAAGAGATTGGCGTAGAGGGCCGCAAGGGTACCCTCGGCAGTTATTATGCCATCAAAGACTATTGCTCATTCAATCATGAGTTCGGCACACGAGAGGACTTCGTTTCGTTTGTCAACCGCGCCCATGAGCTCGGCATGAAAGTGATCCTCGACTGGGTGGCCAACCACACCGCGCCCGATAGCGAGTGGACCAAACGAGAGGGTTGGCATTATCGCGATAGCCTCGGCAACCTCATGGTGCAGTACGACTGGACCGATATCGCCAAACTCAATTACGAAAACGAAGACATGCGTAAGGAGATGCTCAAAGCAATGCATTTCTGGATGGACGAGATCGGCATCGACGGTTTCCGTTGCGACGTAGCCGGCGAAGTGCCCACAGATTTTTGGGAAATGGCTATGGCTGACCTCCGCCTCACCCACCCCGACATGTTCACCCTCGCAGAGAACAATGACAAGGCGCAGGAACTCACCGCATCGGCCTTCAACATGTATTACGGCTGGGACTTGCAGAACACGATGCGCAAGTTGGCAAAGGGCGAGATCAGCGTTGACGACCTCTGGTCGTTCTTCGAGCAGCAAGACACGCTCATCCGCAAGGAGGCTATCCGCATGAACTTCACCAGCAACCATGATGAGAACTCTTGGAACGGCACCGAGTTCGAGTGGTTTGGCGAGGATGGCGCTGCTACCTATGCCGCCTTCACCTACGTTATCCCCGGCATGCCACTCATCTATACCGGTCAGGAGTACGGCAACCACAAACGCCTGGAATTCTTCGAGAAAGATGGGTTCGAACGCAAGCATGCTGAACAGTTCGAGATGTATAAGAACCTCAACGCCATGCGCCGAGACAACCCCGCCCTCTGGAGCCCCGAATTGGGCGCACCCATGACGCGCATAGCCAACGACAACCCCGCCATCTTCAGCTGCGCTCGCGTACTAGAAGACAACGTGGTGCTCGGTATCTTCAATTTCTCCGCAGAACCACAGACCGTGACACTCCAGACAGCTGGCTTGGAAGGTGACTACACCTGCATTTGCGGCATGCCCGTAATGGTGGGTACCGAAGACCAAATCACGCTCCGTCCGTTTGAGTGGCTCATTTATGCAAAATAATAAACGCTGCTCCACGTCCTTTGAGCTCCCTAAAGAGCAAAGCTCGAATGGGGTGAACCTGAGTCATGTGACCTTAGCAACTGACGCGATTGCATCACTTCTCTCGTTGCGCGATGATGCGCAGCGGGAGGTGTTGATGCGTTTTTTTAAAACGGGTAAAGGGCAGTATGGTGAAGGTGATCAGTTCCTCGGCGTACGGGTGCCCGACACGCGCATCATCGCTAAGGCGAGTGCTGATATGCCCCTTACTGAAGTCCCTACCCTGCTCAGCTCGGAATGGCACGAGGTGCGCCTATGCGGTTTCCTCATCCTCACCTATCAGATGGATAGGCTATGTAAGAAACGCTTAGCGGCCACCCCCGAAGCCATTGCGCAGCGCGACCGCATCGTGCAGCTCTATCTCGATTATTCCAATTATGCCAACAACTGGGACTTGGTCGATCTGAGCGCGCCGAAAATCATCGGCCCGTGGCTTCTGCTCCCCAGCGCTATGCCGGATAAGTTGGCGGTGATGGATGCGCTGGCTGATAGTCCGGTTCTTTGGAGGCAACGCATAGCGATGGTTAGCACCTGGAAGACCACCCAGCAGGGCCACCCCGAACTGGCTCTCCGCTATGCCGAACGCTTGGTTAACCACCCGCATGACCTCATGCACAAGGCGGTAGGATGGATGCTCCGCGAGGTGCAGAAACGCGGCTTTGAGGCACCGTTTTTTGATTTCCTTGACCGCCACGCCGCCACCATGCCCCGCACGACCCTCCGTTATGCCATCGAGCAACTGCCGCCCACCCAGCGAGCATTCTGGCTCTCGCAGAAACGCGCCCAATAGGCGCCCCGAGGCTCCATACCGCCCCTATCGAGCCCGTATCCATCCCCTCGGTGGGGCTGCTCGCTGCCTTGACCCGCAGCCCCGAGGCTCCATACCGCCCCTATCAAGCCCGTATCCATCCCCTCGGGATATTCGTTACGTTTATATAAGGTGCGCGTGTGACGCGCACAAGCAGCCCAGCTGCTTATCACCCACTTCCCCTCATGGACTTAGATCAATGGATAGCAATAGAGAAGCAGGCGTATTTTGAAGGCTGCCAGATGGTCTCAGAGCCGCTTCAGGAGTGCCTCCGGGAGGAGGTGCGCCATCGGGGTACGCCCTTTCAGCAGGCCGTATGGTTAGCCATCATGCAGATTCCCTATGGCTCCACCATCACCTATAGCGAGTTGGCAAAACGTATTGGCCATCCCCGTGCCGTACGAGCTGTTGCCAATGCCTGCGGAGCCAATCCTTTCCCTATCGTGATTCCCTGCCATCGAGTCGTTGCCAAAAGCGGCATTGGAGGCTATGCCTTCGGCATCGACCAGAAGCGCCACCTCCTCCAGCTCGAGCAATACTTACTCAAAAATGTGTAACGAGGTGTCTTTTCCGCAAAAAGTAGACACCCTTACTCTAGAATGTGTAACGTTTGTAACGTTTGTAACGCTTTGACGTGTATGTCAAAGCATTACTGCACTGTTTGTAACGCTTCGCGTTGCTTCACTGCCGTATTTAGACGAGTAAATCCCACCGCTTTGCGATGGGATTATCTTTATTTATCCGCAGCACTGGCCGAGGGATCTTCAGAAGATGGCTCCTTAGCTGCATCTTCATGAGCCGAGTCAGACTCTGCTTTGGCAGAGTCGTGAGACTTCTTGAACGAGCCGAAGAGAGCTGCGAGGGCTTGAAACACGGCTACTATGATTTGCCATGTATTCACTTTCTTATCTTTCTTTGCCATGAATTTAAAAGAACAAAATAGACAGGTTGTTTTTTTAAAGAACAAAATTCTCAAAATTTTCCAAAATTACTCGTTAAAGAGAAAAAATAGAGCTTGCTCGTTGTTTAATCTTGAATAATTTTGTTCTTTTTTTTACTCGCATACGGATTACTCGAATCCGCCGTTGCCATCAGAGCCGCTGTCGCTACCGCCACCTTGCGAGCCGGAGCCGCCGCCCGAAGGAGTCTGCGAGCCCGAAGTTGAGCCGCCGCTGCCGCTATCGCCTGCCGGAGCGCTACCGCTGTTAGCGCTGCCGTCAGGGAGCTTTACGGATGCCGAGACAGAGGCGAAAGAGGTGTTGGCGTTGGGGTCAACCACTACCGCACCATCAACCACCTTGTACATACCCTTCGCCATCATCATACCTCGGAGAGAGGAGTAACGAGTCTGGCGGTCGAAGGCGAGCTTCACCTTCTGGTACTCATCGCTCGGAGCTGACTTCGCCTTCTCGGTTGCGATCCAAGCAGAGATAGCTGCGGAGATAACCGCGAAAGCAGTGGTGACCTTCTTCTGCTTCTCGTTGCGATAGGGGTTGGGGTTACAGAGCTGAGCCGAGTAGCACTGACCGGTCTTTTTGTTGACGCGAGTGTAAACATTCTCGTGCCTGCAGGCGCGGCCGCTGTGCGTGCCGGTGAGCCAATTACCATGAACTATACCCATAATCAATTCCCTCCATGTCCGCCTGATAGATAACTGCGAGGTGCGGGGACGAGAGGGTTAGGAATAAACCTCGCAGGGGTGAATAAAA
>JALFZG010000011.1 GCA_022784645.1 Bacteroidales bacterium | reverse complement strand
CCGTTTAACCTCCTCAACAAGAAAGCCGCTTATCTGAATACTGGCGTTTGGTCAAAGAAGGCTATCAAGGAAGCTAAGGGCTTCGGCGAGGTGATTGAGGTTGCTTCTTCGGCTGATAAGAACTTCTGTTATATTCCTAAGGATTACGAAATCCCGCAGGATTGCGACTACTTCCACATTACTACCAACAACACCATCTATGGAACCGAGCTCTCTAACGAGGCCCTCGAGGATATCTACAAGAAGGTGGGCAATGTGCCTTTGGTAGCGGATATGTCGTCGGACATTTTGAGCCGTCCGATTGATGTTTCCAAGTACGCTCTTATCTATGGTGGCGCACAGAAGAACCTCGCTCCTGCCGGTGTAACCTTCGTAATCGTTCGCGAAGATATTCTCGGCAAGGTGGATCGCTATATTCCTACCATGCTCGATTATCGCACCCATACCGCTAACGGTTCGATGTTCAATACGCCTCCTGTTCTCCCGATTTATTCGGCTATGCTTACCCTCCGTTGGCTCAAGGCATTTGGTGGCGCTGAGGCTATCGAGAAACGCAATATCGAAAAGGCTCGCATCCTCTATCAGGCTATCGACGAGAGCCGTCTCTTCATGGGTACTGCCGTTCCTGAAGACCGCAGCCGCATGAACGTGCCGTTCGTATTGAAGCCTGAATATCAGGATCTTCAGGATGAATTCCTCAAGTTCGCTGGCGAGCAGGGTATGGTTGGTTTGAAGGGTCACCGTCTGGTAGGCGGCTTCCGCGCTTCTATCTACAATGCTATGGATGTTGAGGGCGTTCAAGCGCTCGTTAAGTGCATGAAGGACTTCGAGGCTATGCATTAATATGGGATACATTAATATGGGATATTCATATATTTTGCCAATTAAGAAAACAGAACAACAAACAGTCTATTGGACATCATTAATTGAAAATATGAAAATTCTTGTTGCAACAGAAAAACCGTTTGCCAAAGTAGCAATCGATGGTATTCGTGAAGTAGCTGAGAAGGCTGGTATGGAACTGGCGCTTCTTGAGAAATATACTCAGAAAGAGCAGCTGCTTGAGGCTGTGGCTGATGCAGATGCGCTGATCGTTCGCTCTGATATCGTGGATGCCGAAGTGCTCGACGCTGCGGCTAAACTGAAAATCGTAGTGCGCGCTGGTGCTGGTTTTGACAACCTCGACCTCCCCGCTTGCACGGCTCACAACGTAGTGGCTATGAATACGCCTGGTCAGAACAGCAACGCTGTAGCTGAACTCGCCCTCGGTTTGATGGTATATGCCGTTCGTAATTTCTACAATGGCACTTCTGGTACAGAGCTCGCAGGCAAGACCCTTGGTATTCATGCTTTCGGCAATGTGGGTCGCCGTGTGGCTCGCATCGCGAAGGGCTTTGGCATGAACGTGATCGCTTACGATGCATACTGCCCCGATGAGGTGATGGTTGCAGAAGGCGTTACCCCCGTTCATTCGGTAGATGAGCTTTATTCGCAGGCTCAGGTGATCTCCCTCCATATCCCCGCAACGCCCGAGACGAAGCAGTCTATCAACCACGACCTGCTCGCTAAGATGCCGAAGGGTGCTCTTCTCGTTAACACCGCTCGCAAGGAGGTGATTCACGAAGATGGCTTGATTCAGCTCATGCAGGAGCGCACCGACTTCCGTTATATTACGGATATCATGCCTGCTTCTGACATCAAGATGAAAGAACTCTTCGAAGGTCGCTATTTCTCTACGCCGAAGAAGATGGGTGCTCAGACGGCTGAGGCTAATATCAATGCCGGTATTGCTGCTGCTAATCAGATTGTGGATTATCTGAAGAACGGCAACGAGCGTTTCCGCCTCAATAAGTAATTGATATTGAGGAATTTATGAATAAGTGAATTGGTGACGGATTCGGAGCATATTGCATCCGGAACGTCGCTAATTCACTCTTACCTTTCATAAAACAGTATCTCATTTTGAAGCAAACACTTCTCATATTGCTCCTTTTTTGCGCTTCATTTTTGATGGCGCAAACTTCTATCTCCGGCCGATATCATGTGATTATCGGAGCGCAGGGTGTGGATAAGATCATCGTGTTTGAGGACCTCTCCGCATCGGATGCGTATATCTCCTATAAAGGGAATGCAACGCCCACTTGGAAAGATTTTTCAGGGCGGCTCATTCAGCAAGGTGCTGGCGCTGAGGATTTGTATCCCGATAATGCTACTGGCTACATGCTCTATGAAGACGGCACGTTGCTCGAGACGATTTACGTGATCGACTACCGCCTATTGCGCGCCGATTTCTCGGCTGCTCTGCTTACGGCTGAAGCCGATTGCGAGCAGACGAAGCTCACCCTTACCGCTTCCCTTCCCGAATTGGCTTACACCACGCCCAATGGGCAACGACTCGTATTACCGCGAGAGGCGACTGTTCATTACACGACTTTGTCGTGGAATGGCGAGCAGTATCAGGATTCGGCCGTTGCTGACCCTATCCAACTCTCGGCTGCCCCGCAGCAGACGTTCATCCTGCCAGCTGTGTATCGCAATACCTCGTTCAGCATTACTACCGACGATTTCTCGCAAGGTTGGTCAACGGAAGCTGACAGTATCGAATCAGAGGAGATGTCGGCTGTGGCCATCGTGATGCACCCAGCATCGGTTACTACTTCGCGTGATTACAACGGCTTAGGTATTGAAAACGAGCCCGGGCGCCCGATTGACGAGGGTACGCTTCAAGGATCAGCGCCTTTGGAAATCAACTTTAAGACCAACGCCAATAAGCCGGTGGCCGAGTTTTTCCGATGGAAAATCTATAAAGGCAGCGATTTGCTGGTGGAGCGATTTGATGAAGACCAGCGTTATACTTTCCTCGAAAACGGCTCCTATCAGGTGAGATGCTGGGCATATAATGCTACTTGTACGTCGGATTCTGCAGTATTTGATATCTCCGTATCGGAGTCGCTGCTGAGAGTGCCAAATGCGTTTACACCCAATGGAGATGGATTCAACGATGAGTTTAGAGTGGTGTATCGTTCACTCGCGGAGTTTCATTGCTGGATTTACAACCGATGGGGAAAATTAGTCTATAAATGGGATGACCCTGCTAAGGGCTGGGACGGCACCATCAATGGTCGACCCGCAGCCGAGGGGGCATACTATTATATTATTCGCGCGCGCGGGACAGATGCCGAACCCGGAGCCAAATACCATAAGGCTACGGTTAAGCGACCCGCTGCTATCGGTGTGTATCAACTTTCAGGGCACATCAACCTGTTGAGATAATCAGCAATACAGTGTTTATTTATCATACACATATTATTTATTTTATAGTATTAATAAATGAAAAAATTACTTTTAACCATGGCAATTGCAGCAGTATCGCTTGCAGCGGCCGCAGAAGCTAACCCGCTTCTCGACTACAAAAACTGGAAGACGCCCCACGGCACCTATCCATTTAATGAAATCAAGATTGAGCACTATCGTCCGGCGCTTGAGCAGGGCATCAAGGAGGGGCTTGCAGATATCGACGCTATCGTTAATAACAAGCAGGAACCTACTTTTGCAAATACGATTGAGGCATATGTGAATGCTGGTAAATTACTGGATATCACGCTATACTGCCTCTCTAACCTCACGTCGGCTGACACCAACGATGACCTCGACGCTATCGAGACGGAATATACTCCGAAACTCTCTGAATATAGCGCTGCTATTCGTTTGAACGAAGGCCTTTTCCAGCGTATCAAAGCTGTTTATGACAAGCGTGACCAGCTCAAGCTTACCCCCGAGCAGGCTAAGGTGCTTGACGATGTATACGACAGCTTCGCCAATAACGGCGCTAACCTCTCGCCGGCAGATAAGGAAACGTATAAGAAGCTTTCTACCAAGCTCTCGCAGCTTACCCTTCAGTATGGTCAAAACGCCCTCAAGGCAACCAATGCGTGGACGATGCTACTCAAAGACGAAGCCCTTCTGCAAGGTTTGAACGATGATACGAAGGCACTTCTCAAAAAGAACGCTGAGCGTCGTGGTTATTCGGAAGGCTGGCTCCTTGACCTCAAGCCCACCACCTACGGCCCTGTGATGCAGGATCTTGATAATCGCGATATCCGTCGTGAGCTTTATGTGGCATACAATAGCCGCGCTATCGGTGGCGAGTTTGACAACACTGCCATCATTCGAGAAATCGTAAATACCCGTCTTGAACTTGCCAAACTCTTCGGCAAAGACTGCTATGCCGATAAGTCGCTCGTAAAGACCATGGCAGAGAAGAAGGAAAACGTATATAACCTCCTTGATCAGCTGCGCGACAACTACATGCCCGTAGCTCTTCAGGAAGTGGCTGATTTGCAAGAATATGCCAATTCGCTCGGTTTTTATGCTACTCTTCAGCCGTGGGATTTCAGCTATTACAGCAAGAAACTCAAGAATGCGCGTTATTCTATTTCTGACGACGACCTCCGTCCGTATTTCGAACTTGAAGCCGTTAAGAAGGGTGTGTTTGGTTTGGCTAAGAAACTCTATGGTTTGACCTTCAAGGAGAATAAAGACATTCAGGTATATAACCCCGAAGTGTCGGCATACGAAGTATTCGATGAGAAAGGTAAATTCTTGGCTGTTTATTACTGCGATTTCCATCCTCGGGATGGCAAGCGAGCAGGTGCTTGGATGAACGAGTTCCAGCCGCAATATATGGTTGGAAAGAAGGATCATCGTCCACATATCACGAACGTGATGAACTTCACCCGTCCTACGGATACCAAACCCGCTCTCCTCACTTACGACGAGTGCAGCACTTTCCTCCACGAGTTTGGTCACGCGCTCCATGGTATGCTTACCCGCTGCCAGTATGCTTATCTCTCCGGCACCAATGTACCGCGCGATTTCGTAGAGTTGCCTTCGCAATTCAACGAGAACTTCCTCTCTGAGAAAGAGTTCCTCGATACGTTTGCACGTCATTACGAAACGGGCGAAGCCCTTCCGCAGGAGCTCCTCGATCGCATCCACGCTTCTCAAACGTATCATGCTGCTTACGCTTGCGTGCGTCAACTCTCGTTTGGTTATCTGGATATGGCATGGCATACGCTCACCTCTCCGTTTGAGGCTCCTGAAGGAATGTCTGTTCAGGATGCAGTAATTGCATTTGGCGATAAGGCTATGGCACAAGTAGCCGTAATGCCGGTTGTTCCCGGTACTCAGATGGAGACTGCATTCACTCATATCTTCTCTGGCGGTTATGCTGCCGGTTATTATTCGTATAAGTGGTCGGAGGTACTTGATGCTGACGCATTCAGTGTCTTCTTGGCTGCTAAAGAGAAGACTGGCACCATCTTCGATAAGAAGACAGCTACCGCTTTCCGCAAGAACATCTTAGAGCGTGGTGGCACAGAGAAAGCTTCGGTTCTCTACCACCGCTTCCGCAATGGTGAGCCTTCTATAGAGCCGCTCATGAAGCGCGACGGAATCGTTCTTAAGAAGTAATTGATTTGTAAGCCCATCCAGCAAGAGCCGGATGGGCTTTTTTCAATAAAGCCATTCCCCAAAATGGCTAAACTATCGGGAAGAAAAGGGGAAAACGCATTCCCCCAAACGGTCAAGCTATTGAAATCTACAAAAAAACATTCCCCAAGTAATGGTCAAGCTATTGAAATCTACAAAAAACATTCCCCAAGTAATGGTCAAGCTATTGGGATAAACAAAAAAAAAGAACGAGCTTGCTCGTCCTTCATCTGCGCCGCATTGCGGTGTGTATATATGGTTTTGAATTATGATCTAAAAAAGTGACTCCAGCAGGATTCAAACCTGCAACCTTCTGATCCGTAGTCAGATGCTCTATTCAGTTGAGCTATGGAGCCAATTTTTAGTGACTTCTTCGTGAAGTACTTGCTTCATTTCCGAAACCGACTGCAAAATTACTGCTTTTTTTTGATATGACCAAATTTTTAGGAAAAAAAATGAAAAAAATATGCTAAAATGGGCAAAAATACGCCTTTTTTCGTGTTTTTGCAAAGTAGAATTAGCAATTCATTTGCATATTTCAAGAAAATATAGTAATTTTGCAGCTTGTTTAGGTGGGCAATCATTCCACCGATAACTTATATCGAAATGCAGTCAGAAGAACATCCCAATCAGCAATGGATCACCGTAACGGGTGCGCGCGTCAACAATCTAAAGAATGTGGACGTGCGGATACCGCGTGATAAGCTTACGGTCATAACAGGCATGAGCGGAAGCGGCAAATCCAGTTTGGCGTTTGATACCATTTTCGCTGAAGGGCAACGACGATATATTGATACGTTCAGCTCGTATGCACGCGGCTATTTGGGCAGTATGCAGCGGCCCGATGTGGATAAAATCTCGGGTCTTTCGCCCGTTATTTCTATCGACCAAAAAACGACCAGTCGCAACCCACGTAGTACGGTAGGCACCATCACGGAGGTATATGATTATCTCCGTCTTCTCTTCGCGCGTGCGAGCATAGCGTATTCCTATGAAACGGGAGAAGAGATGGTGCATTATTCTGACGAACAGATCATCCAACTTATTCGGGAGCAGTTTGCCGGTAAGAAAGTGATGATATTGGCGCCTGTGGTAAAAAACAGAAAGGGCCATTACAAGGAACTATTTGATCAGATTCGCAGGAAAGGGTATCTGTATGTGCGCATCGATGGGGAGATTAAGGAGATTCTGCATGGCATGCGCTTGGATCGCTATAAGAACCACTCGATTGAGATTGTGGTGGATAAACTCGTGGTGAGTGCAGATGCGGATGAAGATTTTCAGAAACGGATGCTCCAAAGTGTAGGAAAGGCCATGCAGCAGGGTGGGGGCATGATGATGCTCCTGGATATGCAAACGAATGCGTTGCGCTATTTCAGCCGCACGTTGATGTGCCCTACTACCGGCATCTCGTATGCAGATCCAGCTCCGCATAATTTCTCGTTTAACAGTCCCAAAGGCTGGTGCCCGTGTTGCAAAGGATTGGGCAGAGTGCGCGGAAACATTGCCCCAGAGCCCACGGATGAAACGGATGAGCTCCCATCGGAAGACGATGTGATGGCTTGGCTCAATGGCGGCGAAGCCACCTGGAAAAGTAGTGCAGAAGACGATGAAGAGGCGGAGGAAACGGTATGGATGGAATGCCCAGAATGTAAGGGCGACCGGCTATGCCGCGAAAGCTTGATGTTCCGCATGGGCGATAAGAATATCTCCGAGCTCAGCCGAATGGATATAACCGAACTGAGGCAGTATCTAAGCCATCTGTCGCTCAATAGCCGTCAGAAAGCGATAGCCTCTGAGATCATTAAGGAAATCGACAAACGTCTGTGCTTTATGGAGCAGGTTGGGTTGAGCTATTTGAGTCTGAACAGGCCCTCTGACAGCCTTTCCGGCGGTGAGAGCCAACGTATTCGGTTGGCTACTCAGATTGGCAGCCGATTGGTAAACGTATTATATATCCTTGATGAGCCCTCTATCGGACTCCATCAGCGCGATAACGAACGGTTGATTAATTCGCTTAAAGAGCTGCGCGATATGGGCAACTCCGTGATTGTGGTGGAGCACGACGAGCAGATGATGCGTGAAGCGGATTGGTTGGTAGATATCGGCCCGAAAGCTGGACGTTTGGGCGGCCATATCGTATATGAAGGTAATTATCCTGAGATGCTGAAGGCCGATACGCTTACAGCCCAATACCTCCGCGGCGAGAAGCAGGTGCCGGGCAGCCGCAATCGCGAAGGAAACGGCCAGCATCTGATCCTTTCCGGCTGCATGGGGAATAACCTGAAAAACGTCACGGTGGATTTTCCGCTTGGCATGTTCATTTGCGTAACGGGTGTGAGCGGCAGCGGCAAATCTACGCTCATCAACAAAACGCTGTATCCCATCCTCTCGCAACGGCTGACGCGCAGCTTGACCGAACCGATGGCGTATGACCGTTTGGTTTTGCGGACGGCAGATGGCGAAGAAGTGAATGTAGAAGAAGCGCGTTTTAAGAAATTGATAGATAAAGTGGTGGCAGTGGATCAGTCGCCTATAGGCCGTACACCTCGCAGTAATCCTGCTACCTATACGGGCGTTTTCAGTACAATCCGAGAGCTGTTTGCGGCCTTGCCGGAGTCGAAAATCCGCAATTGGAAGGCCGGCCGCTTCTCTTTCAATACGGGTGCTGGACGCTGCGCGGAATGTGGTGGCAATGGCTACCGAACCATCGAGATGCGCTTCCTTCCGGATGTGTATGTAACCTGCGAAGCTTGCAATGGCCTCCGATACAATAAGCAGACACTCGAGGCGCGCTTCAAAGGGAAGAACATCGGTGAGGTGCTCGATATGACCATCAACCAAGCCGTGGAGTTTTTTGATGCGCAACCCAGTATCCTCAATAAGATTCGTACGATGCAGGAGGTGGGACTTGGCTATCTAAAACTTGGTCAAAGCAGTACCACCCTCTCGGGTGGTGAGGCGCAGCGCATTAAGCTCGCTACGGAACTCTCCCGACCCAGCACCGGCAAGACTATTTATATTCTCGATGAGCCCACTACTGGACTCCATTTTGATGATATCCGCATCCTCCTCGATGTGCTTCAGAAGCTCGTTGACAAAGGCAATACCGTGATCGTGATTGAGCATAACTTAGATGTGGTAAGAGCTGCTGATTGGCTCATAGATCTCGGGCCGGAAGGCGGACGAGAAGGCGGACAAATAGTGGCTACAGGACGAGTGGAAGATATCAAAAACAACAAGCAATCCGAAACGGGTAAGTTCCTATAAGTGAAGCACGTATGCTTACAAATTCGCTGCTCATAACCGCCCTGGTGCTGACCATTATTTTGGTGGTACCGATGCTTTGCAAGAAGATTCATCTTCCTGCTATTGTTGGTTTGATTCTATCCGGAATCGTGGTAGGCCCCTTCGGTTTAGGTATTATTGAGCGAACAGAAACGATTGATTTCTTTGGCAGAATAGGCATCCTCTATATCATGTTCCTATCCGGTATTGAGATTGATATGGATGGTTTCCAATCCTGCCGCACGAAGAGTCTGGTGTATGGCGCGATTACGTTTTTCCTACCCTTGGCAGTCGGTATGGCAGGAGGTATATTGCTGGGCATGAACCCCTGGAGCGCCCTCTTGATGGCCTCCATCCTCGGCAGCCATACCCTCATGACCTACCCGGTGGTGAGCCGCTTTGGTATTCAGAAAAATGAGGCGGTCAACCTCGTGATAGGGGCAACGGTCTTTGCCGTAACGGGTGCGATGCTGATTCTGGCAGCCGTGTCCAGCCGATTCAGCGGAGCGCAGGATATGCACTTCTGGCTGCGATTAGCGTTGGGTACGATTGTGATGATGATAGGTATCTTCTGGGTAATGCCGCGCCTGGCGCGGTGGTTTTTCCATTGGTACAACGACCCCGTGATGGAGTTCCTCTTCGTGATGGTTTTGGCTGCCGCAGCGGGTTGCTTGGCGCATATTGCCGGACTCGAACCCATTCTTGGCGTTTTCCTTGCAGCGCTGGCGCTCAATCGGCAGATACCCAATCTCTCGCCCTTGATGAACCGCATCAATTTTGTGGGGAATGCGCTGTTTATTCCGATTTTCCTCTTGAGTGTAGGTATGCTGATTGATGTACGCGTGTTGGCTTATGGCTATGGTACGATTAAGATGTTTACGCTTATGGTAGGAGCCGGAATTCTGATGAAATGGTTGGCGGCATGGATTGCGCAGAAGTCCATGCGCTTGAGCCGATCGCAGCGTCAGTTGATGTTTGGTTTGACCAATGCCCATGCAGCGGGTGCACTCGCTACCGTGATGATTGGTTATGCGATTGTGCTGCCCAATGGCGAACACCTACTCACCGAACAAGTGCTCAACGCCACCATCATCCTTATCTTGATAGCTTGTGCCGTCAGCTCGTTTATTACAGAGCATGCTGCTAAACAACTCTCGCAAGAAGTAGTGCCTGATGAACGTCTGACAGCCGATGAGATGCAGTTGCTTATTCCGGTTGCCAATCCAGATTCCAACCACCGGTTGGTGCAGTTATCTACTATCCTCATTAGTCGTCATCCCGAGTCCGCTATCCACGCTACAGCCGTTTGCTCCACGCCCGAACAACTCGCCCATGCCGAACGATTGCTCGACGATACGGCCCGTTTTGCCTCTTCCATTGATTATCAGCTGCTCCTGCATCGGCAGGTGGCCGTGAATATCGCCAATGGTATCCGTACGGTAGCAGAGGCTCGCAGCATCAGCCATATCGTGCTCGGATTGCCCCAATGTTCAGAGGAACCGGGATATGGCTCAGTCGCCGATCCGCTCATTCCGCTTGTGAGTCAGCAGTTGTGGCTTTATCATGCTGCACAGTCGCTCCATAATATCCGTCAAGTGCGCGTGTTGGTACCTACCAATGCTGAGTACGAACCGGATTATGCCGGTTGGCAGATTCTTGTAGAGCGATTGGTGAAAAGTTTGAGTGCTTCCGTTACGCAAGAAACGGTTACCGATTGGACTTTCCTGCCGCGAGCAGCGAAAAGAATGGACAAAGACGAGCTCTATGTGATTGTGCAGGCGAGAATGGCTACGCCCAGTTACAGCTCTGATATGGACAAGGTGGGTGAGATGATGCGCACGTGTTTTCGCGACCGCGATTATATCATCTTGTATCCGGCTCAGCAAGTGAGTGGCGTGCAGGATAATCCGCTCTTCATGGATTATAAACGTACGGGCGATTCCACCTATTCGCTCATTCAGAAATTGGTTCAATCCAAAAAGAAATAGCTCTCATCTGCTCCCCTTATGAGTGTTGTCCCCTATTATAAAGGATTTTGTAATAAATTGAAAATTTTGCTATACTAATGAACAAAGTAATTCTTACCGGTGACCGCCCAACAGGCAAACTGCATATTGGTCACTATGTTGGTTCGCTTCGCCGCCGTGTGGAGCTTCAAGACTCGGGTGAATATGATCGCATTTTCATCATGATTGCCGATGCGCAAGCGCTTACGGATAATGCGGATAACCCAGAGAAGATTCGTCAGAACGTGATTGAGGTGGCGCTTGACTACCTTGCTGCCGGACTCGATCCGAAGAAGGTGAATATCTTTATTCAGTCGGCCGTTCCGGAGTTGACCGAACTCGCTTTCTATTATATGAATCTCGTTTCGGTAGCCCGTGTGCAACGGAATCCTACCGTAAAAACGGAGATAGAAATGCGGGGATTTGCAGGCGAGAGTATTCCTACCGGATTCTTCTGCTATCCTATCTCGCAAGCTGCCGATATTACCCTCTTCCACGGCACTACCGTACCGGCAGGAGAGGATCAGAAACCGATGATTGAGCTCACCAACGAGATTGTGCGCAGGTTCAATAGTATCTATGGGCCGGTACTGAATGAGTGTCAGATTCTTTTGCCGCAGAATCAAGCTTGTATGCGTCTGCCGGGTACGGATGGCAAGGCAAAAATGTCGAAGTCTTTGGGTAATTGCATCTATCTCTCTGATTCGGCTAAGGAGCTTAAGAAGAAAGTCAACTCTATGTACACCGACCCGGAGCATCTCACGATTGAGCAGCCCGGGCACTTGGAGGGCAACACCGTCTTCACCTATTTGGATGCGTTCTGCACCGATGATGATTTTGCGCGTTTCCTGCCGGATTACCCCAATCTCCAGGCGTTGAAGGATCATTATACCCGCGGAGGTTTGGGCGATGGCACCTGCAAGAAATTCCTGTTTAATGTGCTCAACGATCGCCTCGAACCGATGCGCCAACGACGTGCTGAATATGAGCAGAATATTCAGGGCGTATATGATATTTTGGCTGCGGGTACGGCTGCTGCTCGCGAGATAGCTCAGCAGACGATTGCAGAGGTACGTCACGCCATGCGCATAGACTACTTCGAGGATAAAGAGCTCATCGCCGAACAAGCCAAGCGCTATAAAGGCGAGTAAATAGATTCGCATACGTGGAAGACAATTGCAGCTTTTGATTACAGGCTGCTTCCGCTAAAAACAAAGAGAATGCTGCTCTCACGAGTGGCATTCTCTTTGGGTACTTACGTACCTAAATTGATTATGTTGTAAAGTTTCGGCTGCAAAGGTACGAAGATTTTTTGGAATATGCAAGAAAATTATTATTTTTTTGCTATTTTAATAAAAAATCGAGTTCCGCTGTTCCCTTGTGGAATGAAAGGTACGATTTTTTTTTGGTATAACCAAATATTGAGAACCAAATTTTTCAAAATTCTCAAAATTATATCTTAAAGGGCAAAAAACAAAGCTTATTCAATAGTGTCCCGTTAAAAATTAGAACCCACCTATAAAATACAGCCACCCCCGCAGCATGGTACTACGAGGGTGGCTTTCTGCATAGGATTGAAACCTGAAACTTGAAACCTGAAACTTGAAACCTGAAACTTGAAACCTGAAACTACAGCGTATTGCCCATCATGTCGTAGGTAACGCCGTTGCGGAGGATGAGGACTTGCCCGTCTCGGATGATTTTGCGGGAGGACTTGTTCTGCTGCTCAGTCTCTGAGATGGATGTTTCCTCGGAAATCTCTAAGAATTTGGAGAAATATTTCCACCCAGTAGCCACCTGGTAGTTTGGAATGGTGCCTGCGGGCACATGAACATAGCAGCGCTTGCTGACGCCACTAAAAGTGTTGTCATCATCGCATACGGGCGGAGTGGTGGCATAGCAGTAGATGTCTGCGATAGAGGAGCAAGCTTGGAACGCATCTTCTCCAATGCTGGTTACGGAGTTGGGGATGGTTACGGAGGTGAGGGAAGAGCAACCCCTGAACGCCGATTCTCCAAGGCTCGTTACGGAGTTGGGGATGGTTACGGAGGTGAGGGAAGAGCAACCATAGAACGCCCCGTCTCCAATGCTTGTTACGGAGTTGGGGATGGTGGTTGATTGGCACCCTGCAATCAGCGTATTGGAAGCCGTCTCAATAATGGCATTGCAGTTCTCGCGTGAATCGTACATTGTGTTACTACTTTCCACTACTATAGAGGTGAGGGAGGAGCAATACGCGAACGCACATTCTCCAATGCTGGTTACGGAGGTGGGGATGGTTACGGAGGTGAGGGAGGAGCAACTACTGAACGCCCATTTTCCAATG
>JALFZG010000064.1 GCA_022784645.1 Bacteroidales bacterium | reverse complement strand
TCAAGCAAATTCAAGATACATCAAAGAATTTTCCCCTCCGATTTGCCCATTTAACAAAAATCTTTGTATCTTTATTCCGCAAGGGAACATTGGTACTCGAAATAATAGGCCCTGACGTTGGTAATTTTGAATAATTTTGTTTTTTTATTTGTATATCTCAAAAATTATTCACTCCTTTATTCCCCGATAAACAATAAATTTTGATAATTTTGAATAATTTTGTTCTTAATATTTTGTTATCTCAAAAATTCTTCGTAACTTTGCAGCGGATTTTTATAAAAAATCCCTTAACACTATTATATTCTATCAAAAATGATTACATTTACTCATACTCAAATAACAATATGCAGACGCTATCGCCAGCTCAGGCTGATAGTGTGGCTGTGTATGTGTTTCTTTTGGCTGGCCTCGGCTTCGGTTGCTTCCGCTCAGACACCTTGTACCTATCAGAAATCGCTTGGCAAGTCGGGTAAGCAGATGAAAAACCCAATCGGTGGCTACACCATGCAGGCCGCCCACGAAGACTGGAATGTGATTTATTGCAATAGAGGCACCATCACGCTCCGCAGAAATAGACAAGCATTCTTTACCTATGCTCGATGGTATAACTATGCGAACGATAGTGCAATAGCGAATTTTCAATCTTTACGCGATAAATCGGAATTGTATTCTACTCAAAGCAATGGAGTAATTTGGTATGCATCTGCAGGTAGTGCTGCTGATAATGCTGACGATGCTACTTTTATGTATAATGGTGGTACCGTGTATATCGCATGTGACCAGTCTTCGTATTTGGATGGAGGACCGGAACCGAATGGTACGGATTTCTATGAGCCGACTATCGAGCAACGAATTGTGTATGAGATTCGTGAAGCGCAAGAGATGGCTACTTTAATTGGCAATAATGCTGAGACAAAATGGCTGGAGGAATACGATATTACCGCACCTACGGGTCAAACTATTTACCTCGGCCCTAAGTATGCATTCCAGTCTGATAATTCCATGCAATACAAGCCATATCCATCGTATTTCTATTACGATGGGCAGTATCAAGATATGGGGAGCAGCGGTTTTTCAACGAGTAACAATACCTTTACAGAGGGCACTTGGGTTTGGAGTAATCCTTCTTCGACTACCAAAAAAACGGTATATGAGTGCATTGAGACGTATAATTATAATGGTCAATGGGATTTTTTGGCAAGCCAGTTTAGTAGTACGTCTGGACAAGTTGTAGTAAGTGGACTAACGTGGAATTATACGAGGACTTCATATAATGGGGGTACACTTGCTCCTCCAGAAAATACCATTTATAACAATGAGAATTATGTTTGTTTTGGTGGCCCAACCAGTAATTCGGCGGAAACATTAGTACTTTCGACAGACATTCCCGATGGGTTAGTAGTTACCAAAATTTCTGTTACTTGCTATTGCAATAACAGTCGTTGGGGTATTTTGGGTTATTTTTTTCCTCATACATTGAACATTAGTATTAATAAGAATCAGGGAGAAAATATAACAAACGGAGCGGGTAATTCGGGCAACAGTCTCTCTCTTACTAATTCACCTAAAACATACTATACTACACCGCTTTCTGAACAAGCGAACTCTATCCAGATTACGTTTTCTTCAAATGCTGGGCAGCGTGCTCTGTATATTAATAAAATCGAGATTGAGTATGAAAATGGTACTTCTTCTACCATAGGCACCATATCTAAAGATGTGCCTTCGGATTTTGAAGCAAAGTTTTGGCAGAAAATTGACACAATATTCCAATCGGGCGATAGGGAAAAAACGAATTCGCTGCAATCAAATTCGCGGGGTTGGATTTGGATGGAAGATAATAAACAAGTGTCGAATCCATCGATTTCTTCTGGGCAATATATTAAGGTAAATGAGGTCAGCCAACCTACAAAGAAAACGTATGAACTGCTGTATTCTACCAACTATAGCCAAAGGGATATTACCTATAATCAAACCGGTGTATCGAGCCAAACGATAAATAAATACGCTTACAATTCGAGTACTTCTGAATGGGACGACTTAAGAGATTCGTTTCTCAAAGAGTCCATCGGAAATGAGACTACCACGATTAAGCAGAATGGCGGCGTTGGCAAAATATATCATATTGCGCAATTCCGCGTTAACTTCGTGGATAAAGCCGTGGTGGGCCCGGCTACGCAGATGAACTCTTTCTTGGCGAATATGGAGGTTATCGCGGAGCAGAATTTTAACTTTGGCCACAATGCGCAAAACCGCCTCCCAAAGACTAAAACGCTCTATCCTACTCCGTTGGATGTGGGAGAGTCATCGTATGGTTTTTATTATGGTACGGAACACCGATTATCAGGAAACCTGCAAAACTGCTATTTCAACGAATATTCTTTTGTTAATAATGGTTTTGGATATACTCTCAATTCCAAAATGGCTAACCATACCGGAACAGGGCAAACTACAGACGCTACCACCGGCTTTGCGCTCTATACCGATGGTTCGCAACGCGCAGGCACCATATTCTCGCTTGACTTTGGTGCGGAGCTTTGTCCGGGTGCGAAAATGTTCTTCTCGGCTTGGATAGGCGACCAGAATAAGAGTGATTATTATAAGAGTATAAATTATGCTTCTCATCCGATATTCACGTTCTACGTAGAAGGATTTGATAAGGACAATCATTCTACCATTTTGGCTACGTTTACTACGGGCGAGTTTAATGAAACCAACGAAGGTTGGCACCATATCCTCTTCCCTGTGGAATTTAAGGAAGATATTGATTATGAGCGCTTTAAGTTGCGCATCGTCAATATGTCGGCCAATATATATGGCAACGACTTCTTCATTGATGATATCCGCGTATATTTGCAGCGTGCATCCATCTCGCCTATTCAGGCTTCCACCCCGAAAGACGTCTGCCTGAACGAGCAAGAAAAGATGGTGCTCTATACGCGCATTGACTATAAGGAGCTGGATGAATTCTTGCAGAAAAATGGAAGAAAATTCTATTACCGCTGGTATGATATGAATGGTAATCCGGTGACGACCGCTGCGTATCTGCCTCCGCAAACAAGCACGGACAATATCCCGTACGGCGAGATAACGGTGCCCTATCTGGCAGCCGATTTGTCTGGCGATGAACACACCTACGCCAGCTTCGATGATTTTGATGAGGCTAAACGTACTTCCACAACGCCGGCTTTTGCTTATATTCTTGAAGACTGCCTCCAGCCGGACAACACTACCGAGCAGCGTTATGTGGTGTATATCGCTACGCCAGTACCCGTGCTCTTCGGCCAAAACTACCGTTGTGTGGTAGCCTATGCAGCCGAAGATTTACCCCAACAGGCCGCCGCTATCGACTTAGGGAATAAGTGTTTGGAAGACGCTATCGTAAAGACCGTCAATGGTTTGTGTATCCACTCTACGCAGTTGGGCGGCTTCATGGCCGACGACTCGCAAGCGAGCGCCAATCTCTCTTACAGTCTTGCGATGGTGAGCGAGGGCATGGTGCGCAATGGTGCCCTCTCCAGCAAAGAGGTGACCTACTACTATGCTCATTGGCTGTATGGTCGTGAGCCGGACAAAAAAGACCCCGAATACGGCAAAAAATCAGCTGCACTTGCGGAGCTCTATGGCGAGTCCTACGATAATGTGAAAGCTGCTATTCAAGCGTATATACAGCATGTCACCTTAGGGGTTGCTACCGCTCCCTGCACCGACGAGCAGAAGGCATTGGTGGATAGGCTCGTGCAAGCGCGTTTGCTCAAACTCTCTAACACCCAGCTGATGTCTGACACTTCCTACACCGTCTATCCGCTGCTGACAGTAGATTCCATCAATTATACTGCCTTCCCTATCCAATCCATCTACGGCGAGGAGTCGGCTTGTAAAGAACCCAAAGCTATCACGCTGTTCTTCGAGAAAGACGATGAGGGGGGAGAACCTACCGTCCCCGAGCGTAATGCTATCTGCTTCGTGAGCTCCCCCACAGAGAAAACTCCGCCTGACTTCGTGCTCTCTCAGCCCAGACGTGTACGTATTCTTGCCGACACCGCAAAGCAAGAGGTGTTTATTACCCTCACCAACACCAACCGTCTGTACACCCTGCAGTCGGCTATGCT
Source organism: Bacteroidales bacterium (assembly GCA_022784645.1). Taxonomy (GTDB): domain Bacteria; phylum Bacteroidota; class Bacteroidia; order Bacteroidales; family Paludibacteraceae; genus Colicola. The sequence continues at coordinate 40,530 of JALFZG010000064.1, read as the reverse complement.
GTGGGAGACAACGAATGGTAATATCAATATCAAGCAACCGCCCTTCAACCACTTGCACTGGATTGACGACAGCCAGAAGAGTTTCACGGGCAAACCCGCAAGCGGTCATAAGGTGAAATTCTCCCATCTCGACGACCTGCCAGAAGGCTATTCTTACACCTTCCTCATCGATTTTGCGGTGCATAAGACGGAAAATAAAGATACCGTAAAAGTGGATGATGGTAAGGCATATATCACGTTTGTCGTTGTGCCCGATACCCTCTATTATGCGGGCGCATTGGGCGATGCATGGAATGCTGACGCCAAATGGCAACGGCGCGATGAGAATGGCAAAAACGTGCAAGCAGTAGTGCCGCTGCCCGAGACCAAAGTCATTTACCCGCAGACTAACCCGCAAGTCGATTATGTGGTGAAGGCGCCTACTTCCACTTCCAGCAAGCAGCAGGCGGCTAATACGCAGCTCGAAGATAATGCCCAAGCGTTTATCACCTACGATATTAACTACGCCCCCTACAGCTGCAGCGAGGTGTATATCCCAGCGAATACGGCCGTAGTCGGGCAGCAGTATCTGAAGCACAACGCAGAGGTGCCTCTTTGGACAATCGAATTGCCCGTATGGGCGAATAAGTGGAAGATGAATGCCATCCCGCTGCAGGGGGTTGTGCTCGGCGATATGTTTATCCCTGCCTCTGGCAGCGAGGATGCCGATAATCCATTTGAGGTAAAACCCATCAGTCAGGATGTTGGCTATCCCGCCTACGACCGCACTACATACTCATTCTATAACTCCCTTTACAACTCCGATGTTCGCCAATACAACGAGAATGGCAGTTTTGCGAATATCTCAAGCTCCACTTGGTCGTTTGCTACCAACGAGCTCGATAAGCCGGTGCCTGCTGGCTATGGTTGGGCATTGGGTTATGCAGGTACAAACACGAATACCACCATCCGTTTGCCCAAGCCCAACACCAAATATAACTATTTTAAGGATGGTGTATGGGTGACTTTCAGCAGCTCTGATATCGACCGCAAGAATGCCGGTAAGCCGATGTTTACGCCCGATTCTGAGGGCGAGATGACCATCACCCTCAGGAATAATTCTGCATCCGAGATTTTCCTCTTTGGCAATCCTACCTTCGCTTATATCGACTTGAAGAAACTGATGAAAGCCTATGCCTATAACGATGCAGTAGCTACCGATTCGATTAAGATTGCGGGATTCTACACGACAGGCGTTGACAAAGACAGCCGGTATCAGTTGGCAGCCAAGACGGGTGGCGCGGAAGGCTGGGTGTCATCGGTTAAGAGTGCCGGTTCGGTAAGCGATACGTCTGCTTTGTTGGCCCCCACCGAGGCGGTATTTATTCGTTTTGAGAACGCAAAAAATCCTTCGGTAGTGCCTTCGCTCACAAAGGTGACGCTTACGCTCAGCACCTCCATGCTCTGCGATAAGGAAGGCAAGTATTATGGCGATGGCACCATCAAGCCTTCTTCTGCCAATGCTCCTGCCGCTCAACCCGAGCAAGCGCTTTATATCACGGCTTCTCGTTCTGGTTTCATGAGCTCGGCTGTGATTGTAGAAGATACCACCGTAGAAGCCGAGATCTTCATGCTCGATAAGGCGAAAACGCCCTTTGCTATCTTTACGGTCGGCAACAACCGCGCGCTCGCCATCAATCACCCGCGCGGAGAGGAGCACATCCCGCTCGCGCTTTATGCCGCGGCCGAAGTCGAGCAACCCACGATCACCTTTGATGGCGACCCCAGCTATGTGATGAAGTGGGATTTGATTGACGTGAAAACGGGTTTGCGTGAGCCACTGCTTGCGGGCAGGACCATGACGCTCGATCTCCCGCTGAATGGCGAAGTGCGTTATTACCTCGAGCGCACTCAGCGCGAGTCGGTAATTGTGGGCGACACCACCGAGGCCTTCCGTTTGTTTGCGTATTGCGGTCAACTGATCATCTACTCCGAGGAGCCGCTTTACGATTTGCGTGTGTATGACCCCACCGGTCGTTTGATTGCTGCATCGGCAGATGCCGGCAACTCCTTCGCTATCGTTCTCCCAGCTGGCACGTATATCGTTCGAGCATCAGGATCCACCGCTAAGGTGATCGTCCATTAAGCGCAACCACAATTCTTAAATCAGCGATAACATGAACTGCAAACATTTTGACTACGACAATTTGGGCAACCCCATCTGCAAGTTAGGTGGTACATGCGATAATCCCGACACTTGCGCTTCCAAGACCCCCGACAAGCAAGCCTGATTCCACTCATGATGAATGGCTATCGGAGTAATGGCTTATCGCCTCAACAAAGAATCCCACCGCGATAGATGCGATGGGATTCTGAGTTATCTACTTGGTAGGCAGATTACTTATACATGAAGCGCTTGATGCTGCGTTTGGGGGTTTTCTCAAACTCCTGATCTCGGATTTCTACGTCAGAAATTTGGCTGTATTGCGGGAGATTCTTATTGATGTTCTTGATGGCCGAAATGATGAGCTGCTTGATATCCTTATCGGCATACTCGGGCGTCTTCAGGAGCTCATAATCCGGATAAACAAGCGCAACCAACTTATGGTCGCGATCTACGATAAGCGACTCAATCACCTCATCGATGGAGTTCACCAAATCCTCAATCTCCTCGGGGTAGATGTTTTGTCCGGAAGGCCCAAGGATCATGTTCTTATTGCGGCCCTTGATGTAGATATTTCCCTTCTCGTCGAGCAATCCGAGGTCGCCCGTACGGAGCCAACCATCCTCCATCAATACGGCCTTAGTAGCTTCGGGATTCTTATAATAGCCAATCATGCAGGCTTCGCCTTTCACGAGGATTTCACCCACTTCGTGAAGCGGATCAGACGAGTCGATCTTGATTTCCATACGATCAACGATGCGTCCGCAGCTGTGGGGCGCAAACTCCTGCCAAGGCACATACGAGATAAGCGGGCCGCACTCAGTCATACCATAACCTACGAGGAAGGGGAAACCAATCTCTTTCAGACAAGCCTCCACTTCGCCATTCAGCGCAGCGCCTCCAATAATCAGACTCTTCAGCTTGCCGCCGAAAGCAGCCATCAAGCCGTCGCGCACCTTATTCTTAATGATCTTATTTACGACGGGCACATGCCAGAGGAACTTGATGAGCGGCTTGTTCACCATCGGTTTGATCTTCTTCTGGTAGATCTTCTCCAATACGAGGGGTACCGTCAGAATCAGATACGGGCTGCAGTCTTGGAAGGCTTTCATCAGGATAGGCGTAGTCAGACGGGTGATGAAGAACACATGCGTGCCGCCGGCTACCTGATAGATGAACTCAAACATCATACCGAACATATGCGCAAGCGGGAGCATCGATACGATATTGTCGTTCGGTGAATTGGGAATCCACTCCTGACCGAAGGTGCAGTTGGTAGAGAGCGAACGATAGGTAAGCATCACGCCCTTCGGCGCAGAGGTGGTGCCGGAGGTGTAGTTGATGAGCGCGAGGTCGTCGAGGTTATCGTCTTGATAATGAACGTATTCTGGTTTGTATCCATCGGGATAACGCTCTGCAAAAGCAGCATCGAGATGGTCGAACGCTTTCTGATAGTTGTCGGTTTGCGCATAGAGGATTGAGAAGTCCTTCATGCTGATTACAGCCTTGATGCCGGGCATGTTCTCAAACTTGATCTTGTTGGCTACAACGGGGCCGGCAATCAGGATTTGCGATTCAGAGTGGTTCACCAGTTTCTCTACATCCGGACCGGTGAAATCGGGTAAGATACTTACGGCTACTGCGCCATAAGCCAATACAGAGAGGAAGCTCACGCCCCAGTTAGAGCTGTTGCCTCCGCAGAAAGCAATCTTACCGCCCTTCTCAACGCCCGCGAGCTCGAAGAAGAGATTCAGGCGAGCAATCTGCGTTGCGATCTCGCCGTAGGTATAGTTCGTTTTTTCACCATAATCGGAGAAACCGGGACGATCCCAGTTGCTGCGAATAGACTCGTTAATGTACGAGAAAATGTGTTTGGTAGGTGTTGACATATCGTATATATTGGTTATATAATAAAATGCGTTTTGCAAAGGTACAAAAAAATTGCTTATGTACCAAATATTTCGGCTGTTAAAGCAGCATATTTAACCTTTTTTAATCAGCCGTTGGGCATTTTTCATAATTTTAGGCATTAAATTTGTGTAATCCAAAATTTTTTTGTACCTTTGCGGTCAAATTATATTGGATAATTATGGCTGAAACAGAAGAATTGCAGCAAGCTGCATCCTACAACGACGACAATATCATCCATCTCGATGACCGCGAACATATCCGCCGTCGTCCGGGTATGTATATCGGAAAGTTGGGCGATGGCCGCCAAGAAGATGATGGTATCTACGTGCTTATCAAAGAGACGGTCGATAACTCTATCGATGAGTTCCGCATGAAAGAGGGCAAGGTGATAGAGGTGAGCGTAGAATGCGATGTGCCCAACGGACGAGTGAAGGTGCGCGATTACGGGCGCGGTATTCCTCTGGGTAAGATGGTGGAAGCGGTGTCGATCCTCAATACCGGCGGTAAATACGACACAAAAGCGTTTAAGAAATCCGTGGGTTTGAACGGTGTGGGTACGAAGGCGGTGAATGCGCTTTCGGAGCATTTTGTAGTGCAGTCGTTTCGCGACGATGGCATGACACGTCGTGCGGAGTTTCATCAAGGCCATCTGGTGAGCGACTCCGGCATTATCCCCAATACAGAGGGCGCGGCTCGAGGTACGTATATCGAGTTCCAACCCGATGCCAGCAAGGGCCTTTTTGAGAATTATCAGTTCCGAAGTGAGTATATCGAGACGCTCCTGCGCAATTACTCCTACCTCAATACCGGCCTCACCATCAAATACAACGGGATGAAGTTTCATTCCAAAGATGGTTTGATGGACCTCCTGAGGGAGAACATGACCGCTGAGCCGCTTTATCCGATCATTCATCTGCAAGGCGAGGATATCGAGATTACGCTTACGCACACCGATCAGACCGGCGAGGAGTATCACTCGTTTGTCAACGGCCAACATACCACCCTCGGCGGCACCCATCAGACTGCCTACCGAGAGGCTCTCGGCAAGACGATTAAGGAGTTTTTCCAGAAAAACATGGAGCTGAGCGATATCCGAAACGGCATAGTGGCTGCCATTGCCATCAACGTGGAGGAACCTACTTTCGAGAGTCAGACGAAGGTGAAACTGGGCTCGAAGGATATGTCGCTGGCTGAGGATGCCATCTCCGTGAATAAGTTTGTAAACGATTTCGTAAAGCGCGAACTCGATAATTACCTGCATAAGGAGCCCGAGACGGTGCAGAAGATGCTGCAGAAGATTCAGGACTCAGAGAAGGAGCGCAAGGCGATTGCGGGCGTTACAAAGTTGGCTCGCGAGCGCGCTAAGAAGAACCTCCTGAATAACCCCAAACTGCGCGATTGCCGCGTGCATCTCAACGATGCCAAACCGCAATATGCCAGCAAAGGCTCGGAGGTCGATCTGCGTTATGAGAGCGCCATCTTCATCACCGAGGGTCTCTCCGCTTCGGGCAGCATCACCAAGAGCCGTGATGTGAACACCCAAGCCGTTTTCTCCCTCCGCGGTAAGCCGCTTAACTCGTATGGCCTCACCAAGAAAGTGGTGTATGAAAACGAGGAATTTAACTGCCTGCAGTCGGCGCTCAATATCGAAGAAGGACTCGATGAGCTCCGATACAACAAGGTGATTATCGCTACCGATGCCGATGTGGACGGCATGCATATTCGTCTGCTGATGCTCACGTTCTTCTTGCAGTTCTTCCCCGAACTGGTGAAGAAAGGGCATGTTTATATCCTCCAGACGCCCCTCTTCCGCGTGAAAAACAAGCAGGAGATTCGGTATTGCTATTCCGAGGAAGAACGCGTTAAGGCGATTGCCGAGGTGAAGAACCCCGAGATTACCCGATTCAAAGGTCTCGGCGAGATTGACCCTTCTGAGTTCAGTGGGTTCATCGGCAAGGATATCCGTTTGGATCAGGTGAGTCTCCGAAAGGAAGACTCGGTAAGCGGTCTTTTGAATTTCTATATGGGCAAGAACACCGCCGAGCGCCAGCAGTTTATCATCGAAAACCTCGTTATCGAACAAGACGACGCAGACTCTGAGTAGAGACATTTGCAGATAGTATGGATACATTAATAATATTGATAGCTTTTCTCCTGTTGATGCTCCTTACGATGGTGCTGATGGAGATACGCGAGCGCAAGCGTCAGAAAGCCCTTGAGGCGGAGCGACAAGCGGCTATTGCCCGAGGTGAGGAACCGCAGGCAGAGAAGATGGTGCGCGTGCCGGTAGATGATGAGTGCTGCGGCCGACATGCCGTTTGCGAACGCGAGTCTCTGCTCTCCTCCAAACCCGAGATCGTGTATTACGACGATGAGGAGCTCGACCGTCTCAGCGGTATTTCCCCTGAGGACTATACAGAAAAAGACCTCGCTGACGTGCAGGAGGTCTTCTATACATTGCAGGATAAGGATGTGGCTGGTTGGCTCCGAAGCCTTCAGCTTCGCGAGATCACACTCCCGCAGGATTTGCTGGATGAGGCGCTGATGATCGTTTCTGAACGGCGTTTCGAACGATCCAAAGCAGCAGCAAACTGAGCAGGATACTCAGCCATCCCGCCCACGAGGTAGTGCCGGTGCCGAACGATTCAAGCGATTCGCTGCTGATGGCAAAATGCTCTTCTGCAAAATAGAGCAGCACCACGAGGGCGTTGTTCGTAAAATGCGCCACCATCGGCACCCACAAGCTGCCGGTCCAAACGAGCAGATACCCCAGCACTACACCCAAGAGCATACGCGGGATAAAGCCGTAAAACTGAAAATGGATGAGGCTGAAGATGATGCCCACAACCCATACGGCTATGTGTGTGCGACGGGTGGGCGATATGCGTGCACCGAGGGTGGTATCGCCATCTATAAGCCCGAGCAGCACCCCTCTGAAGCTCAGTTCTTCGCCTATGGCGGGTACAGCCGCCAGCACTACCAGATTGAGCAGCATAGTCCCAATGGTAGGGGCTGCAGCCAGCATCTCCGTAAGTTCACGAGCCGAGGCTTCCATATCCTGGAAATACTGCTCTATCTCGCTCATGAACGCTGGCAAACGGATGCCCTCATTCCAGGTAGCTAGCATATTGATTCCCGGTTGCGCTACTATCATCAGCAATACTACCAAGGCATATACCCTGCCGTTGCCTACAGCTTGCAGGCGAAGCCATTCTGCGGGACGACGACTCCAGCACCACACCGCAAGTAGGGCGGGCACTACGAATACCAGCAACGATTGTACCAGTTGCGCCATCTTAAGCGCCATTACCGACTGAAGTCCGGTAAGCTGCACATATAGCACATAGCCCACCATGGATGCTACAAAGAGCAGGGCCATTATGCCGAGCCAAAGCACCCCCTTCAGCAGCGGATGCGCGTTTGACATTTTCTCTCTAAAAGCCATAAATAAAAATTTTCTGCAAAGATACAAATTTATTTGTATATACGCAAGTTTACACCTTACATTGCAAAAAAAAGTGCTGAAAAATTTGGTTATATCAAGAAAAAGCAGTACTTTTGCCGCCGTTTTCGCCCTAAAATCAGGCCGAACCACACCTTATATATATTATATATAATCCGTTTGGCACAAGATTTGAGGGTATCAAACCGAAAATTTGATAAAGAACAATGAGTAAGAATCTGGTAATTGTAGAGTCTCCTGCCAAGGCCAAAACGATAGAAAAATTCTTGGGTGACGATTTTCATGTGTTGTCATCACAAGGTCATATCCGCGATATTGAGGGGCAGGGCAAAAATAGTTTAGGTATAGATTTCAAGCATGGCTATGAACCTAATTACGTGGTAGATTCGAGCAAAGAGCACCTGATTCAGACCCTTCGCAGCGAGGCTGCCAAAGCTGAAATGGTGTGGCTTGCATCCGATGAGGACCGCGAGGGAGAAGCTATCGCATGGCATCTGAAGGAGGTGCTTCATCTGAAGCCGGAGCATACGCGTCGTGTGGTTTTTCATGAGATTACCAAAAGCGCTATCCTTCATGCTATCGAGAATCCGCGCGATATCGACTATAATTTGGTGAACGCTCAGCAAGCTCGTCGTGTGCTGGATCGTATCGTTGGTTTCGAGCTCTCGCCCGTACTATGGCGCAAGATAGCTACTGGTCTGTCGGCAGGCCGTGTGCAATCAGTAGCCGTAAGGTTGGTGGTGGAGCGCGAAGAGGAGATTGAGCAGTTTGTAAGTACCGATCAATACCGCATCACGGCTGATTTCGTTGGCGCCGACGCGCAAGGCAATGCTGCCGTTTTGCATACGGAACTCAATCATCGTTTTCTTACGCAAGAGGAGGCTATAGCGTTCCTTGAGCAAATCAAGACGGCTTCTTTCCGCTTGGAAAGCATTCAGAAAAAGCCGGGCAAAAAGAGCCCCGCTCCTCCGTTTACAACCTCCTCGCTTCAGCAAGAAGCAGCTCGTAAGTTGCGTTTCCCTGTAGCCAAGACAATGCGTATTGCGCAGGCGCTGTATGAGAGCGGAAAAATTACGTATATGCGTACTGACTCCGTGAATCTCTCTTCGTTGGCAATCAATACCTCTAAGCAGGAGGTAATCAAAGACTATGGTGAAGCGTATCATCAGATGCGTCAGTATAAGACAGCTTCTAAGGGCGCCCAAGAAGCGCACGAGGCTATCCGTCCTACGTATATGGAGCACCGCACTATCAGTGGTTCGGCCGACGAGAAGAACCTCTACGAGCTCATCTGGAAGCGCACGTTGGCTTCGCAGATGGCCGATGCAGAGGTGGAGACTACACGTATGGAGGTGTCCGTAAGCGATTCGCCCTACGTTTTTGCGGCTTCCGGCGAGGTGGTGCTCTTTGATGGTTTCCTCAAAGTGTATAACGACAACGCCAGCAGCGATGACGCTGGCATGAATGATGGCGCAGAGGGGGAAGATATGGATACCGTTAATACCCTACCGCAGATGCCTGAGGGGCAGGCGCTCAAGATGCGCGAGACATTGGCTACGCAGACCTACTCCAAGGCTCCGCAGCGATACAACGAGGCTACGCTCGTGAAGAAAATGGAGGAACTCGGCATTGGTCGTCCGTCAACCTATGCTACGATTATCGAAACCATTCAGCAACGCAAGTATGTAGAGAATGGCAATATTGCTGGTGTGAAGCGACCATATGCGTGTTTCGTTCTCAAAAACGGCAAGATCAGCGAGAAGAAAAAGCAGGAGATGGTAGGTGCAGAAAGCCATAAACTGCTGCCCACCGACCTTGGCCGAGCAGCCAACTCATTCCTTGTTGAGCAGTTCCCGGAGATTCTCAGTTATGACTTCACCTCCAACTCGGAGAAGCAGTTTGATGAAGTGGCAGAGGGCAATGCCGATTGGCGCGAGACGGTGGATCAGTTTTATCAAACCTTTGAGCCACTCATTAAGAAAGTGCCATCGGGCAAGATTGCTGCTCGCGTACTAGGTATCGACCCCAAAACCGGACTGGAGGTGAGCGCTAAGATTGCAAAAAACGGCCCTTGCATTCAGCTTGGCAGCACCGATTCGGATGAGAAACCGAAGTTCGTAAGCTTGCCTAAAGGGTTCTCTATCTATACCATTACGTTGCCGGAGGCGCTTGAACTGTTTGAGCATGCGCTCCCCTATACGCTCGGTGAGATTGATGGTCAGGAGGTGATAGTGGGAAGCGCCAAGTATGGCCCATTTATCCGCATTGGAAGCGAGTTTATCAGCATTCCCAAGAATATCGACCCGATGACCATCACGATGGATGAAGCCAAGCAACTCATTGCAAAGAAAAAGCAACTTGCCGAGCCTATTCACGTCTTCGGTGATATCCAAGTGCTCAATGGCCGATTCGGAGCGTATATTCGTCAAGGCGAACAGAATTTTAAGATTCCTCGCACGATCAAAGCCGAAGAACTTACTGAGGCTGCGTGCAAAGAAATAATTGAGAATACGGATGTTTCTGCCTCGAAAAAGAAGGATTTTTACCGCAAAAAATAAGAAAAACGGCAAAAAGTAACGATTTTTCTTGGTAGAATGAAAAAAAAGTAGTACCTTTGCACCCCGGAATGAAAAAGGAGCATTTCTTTTGATTTCAAGAATGGTATCAGAAGGACCTTTCGTTGGTCAACGTCTGCTTACCTTTCGTTTGTATCGAGAAGTAGCGCAGTTGGTAGCGCACTACGTTCGGGACGTAGGGGTCGGGCGTTCGAGTCGCCTCTTCTCGACATAATTAAGGCTCTCACCTTTAGGTGGGGGCCTTAATTATTTGTTATGGACGGGAGCGCGTCCCACGCGCACTTTATATTAACGTAACGAATTTGCCTCATAAGCCGAATCGCTTGTTGCTAAGCGATTGGTATCAGCAATTAATAATTTCTAAGTGATTGGTATCAGCAATTAATAATTTTGGGAATTTTGAGAACTTTTGTTCTTAATATTTTGCATATCCCAAAAATTCTTCGTACCTTTGCATCGTTTTTTAAAAAAAGGTATATGCAGATTGGTTTTGACAACGACAAATACATCCGTATTCAGTCCGAACACATTAAAGAACGTATTCAGAATTTTGGCAATAAACTGTACTTAGAGTTAGGCGGTAAACTGTTTGACGACTTTCATGCGAGCCGTGTTTTGCCGGGATTCATGCCTGACAGCAAATTGCGTATGTTGCATGAGTTGCGCGACATGATTGAAATCGTGATCGTGATCTCTGCTGTGGATATAGAGAAAAACAAAGTGCGTCAGGATTTGGGTATAACGTATGATATGGACGTGCTTCGGTTACGGGATGCGTTTATCGACCGCGGTTTCTTCGTAGGTTCCGTTGTGATTACCCATTACAACGGTCAGAAATCGGCTGAGAGTTACCGCGCTAAACTCGAACGGCTTGGCATCAAAACCTATTTCCATTACTTGATAGAGGGTTATCCCCACAATGTAGATTTTATTGCGTCAGACGAGGGTTTTGGTAAGGATGAATATGTGGAGACGAGCCGTCCGTTGGTAGTGGTTACTGCCCCCGGTCCTGGTAGCGGAAAGATGGCCGTTTGCCTCTCGCAACTCTACAACGAACGAGCACACGGTAATATTGCCGGCTATGCCAAGTTCGAGACCTTCCCCGTATGGAACTTGCCGCTTAAGCATCCTGTGAACATCGCTTATGAGGCTGCTACGGCCGACCTCAACGATGTAAATTCCATCGACCCCTTCCATCTCGAAGCATACGGAAAAACGGCCATCAATTATAATCGCGATATTGAGATTTTCCCTGTGCTCAATGCCCTCTTTGAGAGCATCTATGGCGCTAACCCCTATAAGTCGCCTACGGATATGGGTGTGAATATGGTAGGTTTCTGCATCTCCGATGATGCTGTATGTTGCGAAGCCTCCAAGCAGGAGATTATCCGCCGCTACTATACTGCGCTCAACTCGCTCGCAAGCGGCAGCGGTAACGATGCCGAGGTGAATAAGATAGCGATGCTCTTTAAGCAAGTAGGCATCAATAGCGCATACCGCAAATCTACGGTGGCTGCCAAGGAGCGTAAAGAGCAGTCGTTAGGCAACGCGAGTGCTGCCATCGAATTGGCTGACGGCACCATCATCACCTCAGAAGCATCCGACCTGCTCGGATCGAGTGCTGCCCTCTTAGTGAATGCGGCAAAGTATTTGGCAGGGATTGAACATAGCGTAAAACTCTTCTCGCAAGATATTATTGAGCCCATTCAGCAAACCAAGATTGAGCGTCTGCACAGCCGCAATCCGCGTTTGCATACGGATGAGGTGCTGATAGCACTCTCTGTGCTTTCGCTCCACGATGAAAACTGCCGCCGTGCGCTTGCGGCTTTGCCACTGCTCAATGGTTGCCAGGCCCACTCCACCGTGATGGTGCCGGAAGAAGACCGCAAGATCTTCAATAAGCTCGGCATTGGTCTCACATGCGATCCTGCCCGCAATAAACATCGCCAATAACTACTGCATTGTTTCCGCTATATGCAGAACCATAGTAGGAGAGCCATAATTAATCCTACAAAACATAATCCATAACGCTGCTTCGCTGGCAACGTTATGGATTATTTCGTTTCTTCAAGATTGTTTTTAGAAAACTACCTTTAGATGCAAGCGCTTACGGTATAATTGAGGAAGTCGTTAAGGGGCTTGGCTGCACGGCAGAGAGATAGTAGGTGTTCGAAGAAATCGGGCGCTTGCATGTCGGCATCCGTAAGGCGATACTCAAACGTGAAGGATTTGCGGCTGATCCACTTGGGGTGCGGGAAATCCTTGGCCGTCTGGCTGTATGGCGCAGGCAGTTTCTTGAGTTCGCCATCGTGGTCGAACCCTTGAAAATAGGGTGCCACATCTTCTCGCGAGAAGATTGACTCCAACTCTTCGTAATTATCGAAAATGTCTCGTCGGAGCGCCTTGATCATATCCGGTTCGGGGCACCATACGCCGCCGGCAAAGAGGCATTGGCCCGGCTGGAAATGCAGATAATAGCAACCGTATGGCGACTTTCGTCCGCCATGGGGCGCGATGATGAGTCCAATCCAATCTTTGTAGGGCGCTTTGTTGTGAGAGAAGCGCGTGTCACGGTAGATGCGATACATGCAATCTTTCACTTTCAAGTCGGCTGTTGCGGGATCAATCTCCTGCATGGCTTCAATCCACTGGGCTGTGAATACCTCCAAATCCGCTTTGCACGCCAACCACTCCTCTTTGTGCGCATTAAACCACTCGCGGTTATTGTTGGCCGTGAGTCGTTTCAAGAAATCAAGAACTTGCTGTGCGTTCATTTTTTTTTGCACGGAAAAGTTAGAATTCTACGGTTGGAGCTTTTTCTGCGCCTGCTTCTGCCTCAAAATAAGGCTTTTTCTCGAAGCCAAACATTTGAGCGATGATGTTTTTTGGGAAGCGACGAATCAGTACATTGTAAGCTTTAGCCTGCTCATTGAAGGTGTTGCGCGCAACAGTAATGCGGTTCTCCGTTCCTTCCAATTGGGCTTGCAATTCCAAGAAATTTTGGTTGGCTTTCAAGTCTGGATATGCCTCCGAAACAGCCATGAGGCGACCAAGCGCCATCGACAATTGTCCCTGTGCTTCGTTGAACGCCTGAATCTGGTCGGCGGTCATCTGTGTGGCATCGAGCTTGATAGCAGTAGCCTGTGCGCGAGCAGCAATGACTTGCTCGAGCGTAGCTTGCTCATGGGCGGCATAGCCCTTAACCGTGTTGACTAAGTTCGGGATAAGGTCTGAACGACGCTGGTATTGGTTCTCGACTTGAGACCATGCAGTCTCTACATTTTCTTCTGCAGTTACGATTTGATTGTAACTTTTTACACCCCAAAGGGCGATGATGGCGATTAATGCTAATACGATAATCGCGAAAAGTGTACTTTTTTTCATTGTTATCATTTTTTATATATGGGTCTGTAATGGGGACGCGAATGAACAATATTCTTAAAATTTCCGGCCGGCGCCACCGCCGAAGCTTGCGCCACCGCCGAAGCCTCCAAAGCCTCCTCCAAAGCCACCGCTGCTGCGGCCCGATCCGCCACCGAAGCCTCCGATGTAGAATCCGCCATTGTTGCCGCCTTTCCAAGGATCGTTTTGGTTGCGTTTTCGTTCTTCTTCTGCTGCTTTCTTGGCAGCCTCGCTCAGCATGGCTGAGATGGCTTTCCCGCCATGGCGGTAGAACCAGAAGGCAAGGAAACAAACGGGTAGGGGGAAGAAGATAGATGCAGCGATGAGCAACTGCCATGTGCCGCTCTGCCGCTGCATGCGTTGTTTATCTGTCTCGCCTACGCGCGGGCGCATGTCTCTATATAGGAGTGATGCAAAGAGAATCAAGATGCAGCAAGCTATCATTAGATAGACGCAGATGGCATCTGATAATTCGGTATCGGCTGGGGTAAACCCAAGGAGCAGTTCGGCTTGCGCTTCTGGACTGCTGAGCACCTCTTTGATGGCTTGCGCTCCGGCAAGCAGACCTTCATCCCATTGGTTGTTGCTCAAATAGGGGACCATGTGTTCGGATAAAATCTGATCGCAGGTAGCATCGGGGAGCAATCCTTCTACACCTCCGCCCGTTTGAATTCGGATATCGCGCGAGTCGGTAGCAAGCAGAATCAGCACGCCGGTATTGCGTTGTTTATCACCTATGCCCCAATGCATGAAGAGGCGTTGCGCGAAGTCGGCAGCATCATAGCCGTTCATGTCCTGAATGGCTACCACCGCCAACTCTACATCCGTTTGCCGATAGAGACTGAGGCAGGTGCTATTGATTTGCGCTACAGCAGTCTCGCTGAGGATGCCATCCGGGTTGCTGACTAGGCTGCCCGCAGCCGGCAATGGCACATTTTCGGGCTCATACGCCCATGCCGCTGGCATCAGACAGCAAAAAATAACAATATAAATGCATTTCTTTAACTTCATATTTGTGTATGTTAGTTTTTTTTTGTACCTTTGCAGCGCAAATGCGTTTGCGCACTCTTTGGCCCTGTAGTTTAACGGATAAAATACGAGTTTCCTAAACTTTAGATCCGGGTTCGATTCCCGGCGGGGCTACCAAGCTGCATTTATTCTGCTCCCATCATCCAACCTGCAAGCAGTTGCTTCGGGGCAATGAATTCATGCGAATATTCGTATTTGCGGGGCAAAGGTAGTACTTTTTTTTCATATATCCAAACAAAATCAGTCGTTTTGAGTAAAAAAACGCCCAAATTCTACGTTGTATGGTCTGGCAAGGAGCCAGGCATCTATGAATCGTGGGAGGCTTGCGAAGCGCAAGTCAAGGGCGTTATCGGCGCTCAGTATAAGTCGTTTTCTACTCTCGAGGAAGCCGAACGAGCGTTTGAAGGTAATCCGCAGGAGTATATTGTTCGCTCCGAAAAGAAAGCTTCTGCCGATATCGATTTGTTGCCTCCGGATGCTCGTCCGCTCTATCCAGCTTGGGCGGTAGATGGGGCTTGCAGCGGCAATCCCGGGATGATGGAGTATCGCGGTGTGGATGCTCAGACAGGCGCAGAGATTTTTCATTTCGGCCCTGTAAAAGGCGGTACGAACAATATCGCAGAGTATCTGGCTATCGTACATGTGTTGGCCCTGATGAAGCAATGGGCATTGCGCGAGCCGAGTATGGCTGAGACTTATCTCACGATGCGTGTTTATTCTGACAGCCGAACCGCTTTATCGTGGATCAAGAAACGCAAATGCGGCAGTAAGTTGGAGCCAACGGAGGCCAATCAGGAACTCTTCCGCATTATTCAGCGTGCAGATAATTGGTTGGCGGTAAACACGTATCGCAATCCGCTGCTGAAATGGGATACCGACCACTGGGGCGAGATTCCTGCCGACTTTGGCCGCAAATAAGCGTGTGTATCTATTAGACGCATAATTGGTAAAAAAACTACATTATTGCTCATTTTTTACTCGTGAGCATAGCCCGTTTATTTATCGACCTGCATCCGTAGAAAACACCATGTTCACTTGTGTATTGCACGTGTACGTACGTGCGATGGTAACGCAATGAACGTGCGATGAGCATGCGATGCGTCTTTCTTGGGGCCCCCAGAGAGCTATGCTCGAATGGGGAGAGGAGGAGATGCGGAGCGCTTAAAGTCTCTGACCCGGGAAGAGACTTTCGTTAGCGAAGCCATCTCCGACGAATGCGAGTGCAAAATTACTGCTTTTTTCTGACATGGCAATGGGTTGTCCCGGATGTCGTGCAGTCTGTGTCCGCTGACTTGTAATCTCCTCAGGCGCAGCCTCTCCTCAGGCACCCCTTTTCTATGGTTTTTCTCCCCATGTACGACCATTCTAAGGTGCTATTATTAGTCCCGAGAGTTTGCAAGCAACCTGAGCGTGATGTAATATGCATTTTCGAAAAACGTAAACTATTTACATTTTACATGTATTCTTTTCTCGATTCGTAACGTACTGATTATTAGGTAATTACAAAGAATGTAGGTGTAAACGTAAATAGTAATAATGAAGTAGTTTACACTCTATATTACGAATAACCATTTTGTAAGTACTTGATTATCAGTTGTTTATAAAGTAACGTAATGTAAAATGTAAAAAGTTTACACTTTACGAATTTTACATTACATATAGGTTATGTCCCGAGAGATTGATTCGGTTGCTCCGTCTATCGAACAGCCTATTCGTACGCATGCTATTCTTCATTCTCTATACTCTCTATACTCTCTATACTCTATACTCTCTATACTCTCTTTAATAATGTAAATAGTATAGTAAAAATCGATTTTCGCGCGCACGTATATAATAAGGTATATCTACTAATTAAATTATAATATAAGATATAAGTAAGATAAGGAAAGAGATAAGCAACTTACTTCTCGGGACTATAATAACTTTGCATGTTGAATTTCGTAAAGCGTAAACTTTTTACATGCCGATTGTAACGCACTGAAAATCAATCACATAACCGGAAAAATAGCTGTAAATAGTTTACATTTAGGCGTAAAATTGTTTACGTTTTTCAGAGAATAGTTTACGTTTGTTAAAAATAATCTCAGAAAAAATTTGCGTATGTGGATTTTTTTTAGTAACTTTGCAGTCGTAAATAATTGTGTTAAATATCTTAATAGTTCGAATAAATAAGATTGTGTTATGAAACAGGTTTTGTATGTAGTATCCTGTGTCTATTCAAATTTTTAACGAACTATTTCCCCTAAATAAACCTTCATATTATGGTTCTGAATTATATTTGGATTGGATTGATTCTGCTGGCGGTGCTGATGGGCATTGTCCAAACCGTATTTTACGGCAACCCGGAGATATTCAACGATATTCTCCAATCTACATTCTCTTCTGCCAAGACGGGCTTCGAGATCTCGCTCGGTCTTACGGGTGTACTCGCGTTATGGATGGGTATCATGAAGATAGGCGAGAAAGGCGGCGTGGTGCAGAAGATGTCGCGCGTTGTTTCGCCATTCTTCTCCCGTCTGTTTCCAGATGTGCCGAAAGGGCATGCCTCGTTCGGTTCGATGTTTATGAACTTGGCCGCTACGATGCTTGGCATTGACAATGCTGCTACCCCGATGGGATTAAAGGCGATGAAAGAATTACAGGAAATCAACCCTGATAAAACGAAGGCCAGCAATCCGATGATTATGTTCCTCGTATTGGTTACTTCGGGTTTGACGATAGTGCCGGTGAGCATCATGGTTTATCGTGCGCAGATGGGTGCCGCCAATCCAGCCGATGTATTTTTACCAATATTGATTGCAACCTTTTTTGCGGCTATTGCGGGTATTATTGCCGTAAGTATCGCGCAGAAAATTCGTCTATGGGATCCGATTATCCTTGGAACGTTGGGCGGTATGGCGGTACTTGTAGGCTTGGTGCTGTGGGCTGCGATGGTCATTCCGCAGGATATTTTCTCTAAATGGAGCACCATTGTCTCAGCTATGATACTGCTGGGAGTAATTTGCTGGTTTATTATCCAGGCTATGGTAGCTAAGGTGAACGTGTATGATGCGTTTATTGAGGGCGCCAAAGAAGGTTTCACTACGGCGGTGGGCATTATTCCCTATTTGATTGCAATCTTGGTGGCAGTAGGTATGTTTCGTGCGTCAGGTGCCATGGATTTGCTGGTTGGCGGTTTGGGTTGGTGCTTTGCCGCAATGGGATTGAATACCGATTTTGTACCCGCATTGCCTACAGCACTAATGCGTCCGCTCAGTGGAGGTGGTGCACGAGGGTTGATGATTGATGCGATGGCGCAGTATGGTGCCGATTCGTTTGTGGGCCGACTCGTATCTATCGTACAAGGCTCTACCGATACCACTTTCTATATCCTGGCTGTATATTTTGGATCAATTAACGTAAAAGACACGCGCTATGCTGTGCTCTGTGGATTGATTGCCGATTTCTTCGGCATTTTGGCAGCTATCGTATTGGCATATATTTTCTTCCATTGATATGATTCATTTCAGTACTGATCAAGTAGAGATGCCAGCTTTGAACCAGACAAAGATTCAGCGCTGGATACGGGCCGTAGCAGCCGACTATGGTTTTTCTGTGGGGGAGATTCATTATATCTTCTGCTCTGATGAGAAAGAGCTGGAAGTGAATAGAACCTTTCTTCAGCATGATTATTATACCGATGTTATTACGTTTGATTACTCTACGGAGGATGTCATTAATGGCGATATCTTCATCTCGCTGGATACTGTACGATCAAATGCGGAAGAAGTGGGTGCGGATTTCAGCGAAGAGTTGATGCGGATAATTATCCACGGTGTACTGCATCTTACAGGGCAAGCCGACAAAACGCCAGAGACCAAGGCAGAGATGACGCGTAAAGAAAACCTCGCTCTCGCTAAGCTTCCCCGATAAATATAACTCTCCGTTATATATTTGAAAACGTTTTTCTCAGGCTGATTGCTCCTGTGCAATTATTCAAGCAGTCGCTTCCTTATGATATGATGACACAAAAATCGCCGCCCCGAAAAGGAGCGGCGATTGCTATATTTCGGCAAGAGCCGAGGGCTATTAGTCTTTGAACTTAGCGCAGATGAACTCGCGGTTCAGACGAGCGATATTAGCGAGGCTCACCGACTTCGGGCACTCAGCAGCACAAGCACCGGTGTTGGTGCAGTTACCGAAACCGAGTTCGTCCATCTTAGCTACCATTGCTTTCGCACGGCGAGCTGCTTCTACCTTACCCTGCGGGAGGAGCGCCAATTGGCTTACCTTAGCAGAAACGAAGAGCATAGCCGAACCGTTCTTACAAGCAGCAGCACAAGCGCCACAACCGATGCAGGATGCTGCATCCATGGCTTCGTCAGCTACCGGCTTGGGAATAGCGATTGCATTCGCATCAGGTACACCGCCAGTATTAACGGATACGAAACCACCAGCCTGCATAATCTTATCGTAAGCAGAGCGGTCCACCATAAGGTCTTTGATTACGGGGAATGCACGGCTGCGCCATGGCTCAATGGTGATGGTCTCACCATCGTGGAACTTACGCATGTGGAGCTGACAAGTGGTAATCTCCTGGTCAGGACCATGCGGGTGACCATTTACGTAGAGCGAGCACATACCGCAGATACCCTCGCGGCAATCGTGGTCGAAAGCGATGGGGTCTTTGTGCTCAGAAATGAGTTTCTCGTTGAGAATATCCATCATCTCAAGGAACGATGCGCCTTGGAAGATATTCTGCAGTTCGTAGGTCTCGAAGTGGCCCTGCTCTTTAGGACCAGCCTGACGCCATACTTTTACTTTGATATTGATGTTCTGATCCATAATTATGCTTTGTAGTTACGCGTTTTACGTTCGGTAAATTCATAATCAAGAGGCTCTTTGATGAGTTCGGGCTCCTTGTCTTCGCCGGTGTATTTCCAGCAGCCTACATACGAGAACTTGTCGTCTTGACGAAGTGCCTCGCCATCAGGCGTCTGATATTCCTCGCGGAAATGACCGCCGCAAGACTCTTCGCGGTGGAGTGCATCTACTGCCATGAGTCGGCCAATCTCGATGAAGTCAGCCAAGCGGAGGGCCTTCTCGAGCTCGTTGTTGAGCGAATCAGCCTTACCAGGGATATATACGTTGCTCCAGAACTCCTTCTTGATCTCATCAATCTTCTTGATAGCGGTCTTGAGGCCTTCTGCTGTACGGCCCATACCTACGAAGTCCCACATGATCAAGCCCAGTTCTTTGTGGATAGAATCCACAGAGCGCTTGCCCTGAATCGACATGAGTTTCTGAATCTTATCCTGGACAGCTTTCTCAGCAGCAGCAAACTCAGGCAGGTCGGTGGACATGCGCGGAACGCTAATCTGGTCAGCGAGATAGTTCTGAATGGTGTAAGGCAAAACAAAGTAGCCGTCAGCCAGACCCTGCATAAGTGCAGAAGCACCCAAGCGGTTAGCTCCGTGGTCAGAGAAGTTAGCCTCGCCAATGCAGAAGAGGCCCTTAACAGATGTTTGGAGCTCGTAATCCACCCAGATACCACCCATCGTGTAGTGGATAGCAGGGAAGATCATCATAGGGTTCTCATACGGGTTCTCATCTACAATCTTCTCATACATTTGGAAGAGGTTGCCGTATTTCTGAGCAACAACGTCTTTGCCAAGGCGCTTGATTGCATCAGAGAAATCAAGGAATACAGCCAAGCCGGTGTTGTTTACACCAAAGCCCTTGTCGCAACGCTCCTTAGCAGCACGGGATGCCACGTCACGCGGAACGAGGTTACCGAAAGCGGGGTAGCGGCGCTCCAAGTAGTAATCGCGATCCTCTTCGGGAATATCGCGTCCCTTGAGCGTACCTGCCTGCAATTTCTTTGCATCTTCCAATTTCTTGGGCACCCAAATACGACCATCGTTGCGGAGGGACTCTGACATAAGCGTGAGCTTAGACTGGAAATCACCATGCTTAGGAATACAAGTGGGGTGAATCTGAGCGTAGCAGGGGTTAGCGAAGAAAGCACCATGACGATACATCTGCATGGCAGCCGAACCGTTAGATGCCATTGCGTTGGTTGAGAGGAAGAAGGTGTTGCCATAACCACCGGTGCCGATTACTACAGCATGAGCGAAGAAGCGCTCGATGCGTCCGGTAACGAGGTTACGTGCGATGATACCGCGAGCACGCTCCTCACCATTCTCGTCTTTAATCATCACGAGATCGAGCATCTCATAGCGAGTGTACATTTTTACTTTGCCCTTACCAATCTGGCGAGAAAGAGCGGAGTATGCACCCAGCAAAAGTTGCTGACCGGTCTGACCCTTAGCGTAGAATGTGCGGCTTACCTGTGCGCCACCAAACGAACGGTTGTCAAGCAGACCACCATATTCGCGAGCGAAAGGAACACCCTGTGCTACACACTGGTCGATGATGCTGTTGCTCACCTCTGCCAAGCGATAAACGTTTGCTTCACGAGCGCGATAGTCACCGCCCTTGATGGTATCGTAATACAGGCGATAGATAGAGTCACCATCATTTTGATAATTCTTAGCTGCATTGATACCGCCCTGTGCTGCAATAGAGTGTGCACGACGAGGTGAGTCCTGGATGCAGAAGTTGAGCACATTGAAGCCCATCTCAGCAAGCGAAGCAGCTGCGGAAGCGCCAGCAAGACCCGTACCTACTACGATAACGTCAAGTTTACGCTTGTTGGCAGGGTTAACCAATTTCTGGTGATCCTTGTAATTGGTCCATTTTTTCTCAAGCGGACCCTGAGGAATCTTCGCCATTTCAGGCGTGATGATTCCGTTTTGTGGTTGAAGTGCCATATATTGAAATCAAATTAGTCAGTTAATTAAAGACATGCACCGAAATAAACTCCGAGGTAGTAGAACACAACAGCAGCAAACATCAGCACTACGAGGGTAGCCCAGATGAAGCCGATGGTCTTAATGCGCTTGAACCAAATAAGGTTGCTCCAACCCAACGTGTGGAGAGCCGACCAGATTCCGTGAGTGAGGTGGAACCAGAGTGCTGCAAACCATACCAGATACAATACGCAATACACAGGGTGGCACCAGCATTCGTCCATCGAACCGTCAGCGAGCACACCAGTAAACGTGTACTTAACAAGGCCGGCACCATCTGTAGGAGCAAATATCGTCTCCATCTCAGTAAGCTCAGCCAACTGCATGTTGAACCAAAAATTGAAAAGGTGAACAAAAAGACCAAGCAAAACAACGATACCCAATACGAGCATGTTCTTTGAAGCCCAATCTACACCCCAAATCTTGGCTGTTTCTTCATAACGATCCGTACCGCGAGCCGCGCGATTCTGAATCGTCAACCAGAAGCCATAGACGAAGTGAATGATTACTAAGGCAGCCAAGCCGACGGTACCTACCAAGGCATACCAGTTAGCGCCAAGCATTTCGCAAATCCAGTTGTAACCGCTTTCCGAGAAGATGAGCACAAGGTTCATCGAAGCATGGAAAGTGAGGAACAACACCAAGGCTAAGCCCGAGATACTCATCACGAGCTTACGTCCAATTGAAGAATTAAATAACCACATAAAAATGTAAAATAAATAATTATTATGATTGTTTTTGGTAATCGATTTTACGGCATTTGGTCCGCTAACGAACACAATGCGAATGCAAAGGTAATACAAATCTTTGATTTGTCCAAAAGAAAGTGCTATTTTTTACTCAAAAAAGCCTATTTTTATGTAATATTGCAGAAAAAACTTGCTAATATCAGATTTTTTGTATAATTTTGTCCGCAGATTGATTAAAATGCCGTAAAAGGTGACATTGAGAAAATTCATATTGCTGTTTGGGCTGTTGGCCATAACTTCCGGAGTAGTTGCTCAGGGAGGAAAGGCTGTGTATAATTGCTTGAATCTTCCGTATAGTTCGCGCCACAATGCGCTCGGTGGAAGCAATGTGTCGACGTCTGATGGCGACCTCGGAATGGCGCTCAATAATCCTGCTCTGCTCTCGTACGCTTCTGATAAACTGCTCTCGCTCAATTATGCCTATTATGGTGCTGCGATGAATTTTGCATCGGTGCTGTATGGCCATAATTGGGGCAAAAACTACTCCGGATATGCCATCCATTATTTGGATTATGGTAAGTTTGCGTATGCGGATGAATATGGCAATTTGCTCGGGACAACTTTCTCTGCGCGTGACTTTCTTTTTGAAGGCATGTATGCAAGGCAACTTTCTCACGGATTCCGTATCGGAGTTGGAGTAAAGGGCGTATATTCCAGCTATGAATCATATAGTTCTTTTGCGCTTGGCGCGGATGTTGGAGCATATTATGCAATTCCTGATTCTACGCTGCAAATAGGCCTTTCGCTGCAGAATATCGGATGGCAATTAAAGGGCTTTTATTCCGATGAATACGGCCAAAAACTCGCCTCGCTTCCACTTAATCTTCAGCTAGGACTGAGTTATAAATTAGCGCATGCACCACTACGTTTTTCTCTTACCATTCATAACATGCAAACGTGGAATCTCAGCTATGTGGGAATAGATGAAAAGCAAGCCAACAATAAATCGCAAGACACGTGGTATAATACCCTTTTCAGTCATACCGTTTGGGCAGTGGATATCGTTCCGAAGAAAGATGTGTTTTGGCTCACGGTATCATATAATCACCGCCGCAGGCGAGAGATGGCGATTCAAGATCAGTTCTCGCTTGCAGGATTGGCTATCGGCACTGGATTTCACGTAAAGGGCATAAGGATAGGTGCAGCATTTTCTCAATATACTCGTGGAAATTTTACCTTCCAAGCTTCTCTCTCATTACATATCAACGAATTAATGAAATAATATGAAAAAGATTATTGTAGCTATCGATGGTTTCTCGTCTTGCGGAAAATCCACTATTGCCAAAGCGTTGGCCAAACATGCCGGCTATCGGTATGTAGATACGGGAGCTATGTATCGCTCAGTAGCGCTCTATACGATAGAAAACAAGCCGGCAGAAATGGCGGTGGAGCCATTCTTGGAACAACATATAGGCGAACTCAACATCGATTTCAGCGTGCAGCCCGATGGCAGTCAGCATACCCTTCTGAATGGCCGCGATGTAGAAGCACTCATCCGTACGCTGGAAGTGGGCAATATGGCCAGTCAGGTTTCCACCATTGGTTTTGTTCGCCGCGCCATGGTTGCTCAGCAGCAAGCGATGGGACGTGAAGGCGGAATCGTAATGGACGGACGTGATATCGGCACGGTGGTTTTCCCAAATGCCGAACTCAAACTGTTTCTTACAGCTTCTCCTGAGATTCGAGCTGAGCGTCGATTTAAGGAACTTGAAGCGAAGGGCGAACATCCGGTTATGGAAGAGGTGCTTGCAGACGTTAACGACCGCGACTATCGCGATACACATCGTGCAGAATCTCCGATGCATCAAACTGAAGATGCCGTAGTGGTAGATAATTCTTACATGACTCCTGCCGAACAGATGGATTATGTTATCCGCGTATTTGAAGAACGAATAAAAGAGCAAAAATGATAGATATTGATTCGCAATCGGGATTTTGCTTTGGCGTGACACGTGCTATCCAGCGAGCAGAGGAGGAACTGCAAAATGGTGAGCTTTACTGTTTGGGCGATATCGTTCATAATGGTGAAGAGGTAAGTCGTTTGGCCAACCTCGGTCTCATCACTATCGACCATGACCAACTTCGCTCCTTACATAATGCCAAGGTGCTTTTGCGGGCGCATGGTGAGCCGCCTGCAACGTATCAACTCTGCAAACAAAACGGTATCCAACTCTTTGATGCCAGTTGTCCGGTTGTGCTGGGGCTGCAGAAGCGCATTCGAGCTGCCTTTTCTGCACATCCGGGTGCGCAGATTGTGATTTTTGGTAAACCCGGTCATGCAGAGGTGGTTGGGCTCGTTGGTCAAACGGATGGAACGGCTATTGTAATAGAACGACCAGAGCAGATTGATGCCATTGATTTTCAGCGAGATATATTTCTATTCAGCCAAACTACCAAATCAACGGATGAGTTTAATCAATTGGTAGAAAATATCCGCTTCCGACTCGATGAGTTGCATGCTCACGTGCAGTTCGAGTACCACAATACGATTTGCAAGAATGTGGCCAATAGAGTAGAGAATCTTCGTAAGTTTGCTGTGGAGCACGATATCGTAATTTTCGTAGGCGGACTGAAGTCCAGCAATGCCAAAGTGCTGTTTGGTCATTGTAGAGAAGTGAATATTGGCACACTCTTTGTCAGTATGATAGAAGAGCTTACTCCTGAGTGGTTCGAACGTTTGCGTCAGTTGGCAGGCAAGCCACTCAGCGAGTGCAATATAGGTATTTGCGGTGCTACTTCTACACCCCAATGGTTGATGGAGCAAGTGGCGCAACGTATTGAAAATGAGTGTTGAAGACTACATAAAGCAGGCTTGCTCCCAGCATCGGAAGATGTTGGCCGTGTTGCTTGATCCGGAGGAACTGCAAGAAAGAGCGAGCGTCTGCCAAATTGGCAGACAGATTCATGAGCATCATCCTGATTTCGTATTTGTAGGCGGAAGCACGTTTTTTGAGACACCCGATGCACTCATTTCGCAAATAAAAGAGTTTACGGGAGAGATACCAATCGTAATTTTCCCGGGTCATCCTGCTCAGTTCACTCCTGCTGCCGATGCGTTGCTTTTTCTGTCGTTGATTTCCGGCAATAATCCGGATATGCTGATTGGTCAGCAAGCAGCATCTGCCAGAAAAATCAAGGAATCGGGCATAGAAACGATATCGATGGGGTATATCCTTGTAGATGGCGGTCGCGAGTCGGCTACTGCACGCATCACAGGTACGCGTCCGATTCCGGCTGCTGATTCTGAAAGGATTGCGGATACGGCTCTTGCCGGTGAAATGCTCGGATTGCACTTAATCTATCTCGAAGCCGGTAGTGGTGCTCTTCATCCTGCAGGAGGAAATCTTATTCGTATCGTAAGGTCTTCAATCCGAGTGCCGCTGATTGTTGGTGGAGGAATGCATTCGGCAGCCGAAGCAGAAGCGGCATGGGGCGCAGGAGCCGATATCGTTGTGATAGGCAATCATCTCGAAGAGTCTCCGGCAGATTTGGCTCTTTTTGTAGAGGCCAGAAACAAAATGAATACGCATCAAATGCAGTCAGCCGTTATGTAGCTGATGGCAACTCATGCAATAACAATCATAATGCCTTCGGGCAAAACAACAACAACTATGGAATACAAAGTACAATGCATTGGAGTACTCACCTCAGGCGGTGATTCTCCAGCTATGAATGCAGCTATTCGCGCTGTCACGCGCGCTGCTATTTACAATGGAATAAAAGTGATGGGCATCTATCGTGGGTATCAAGGATTGATAGATGGTGATATCCGCGAACTCACATCTCACGATGTATCGGGTATTATTCAGCGTGGTGGCACCATCCTCAAGTCTGCTCGTTGTGCGGAGTTTCGAAATCCGGAGGGCCGCAAGAAAGCGTATGACAACATGCAGAAAGCCGGCATTGATGCGCTTATAGTGATAGGCGGTGATGGTACGTTTACCGGTGCTCGTCAGTTTGCTCAAGAGTTTAATGTGCCTATCGTTGGTCTTCCCGGCACTATCGATAATGACCTTTGGGGAACGGATGCAACCATCGGTTACGACACTTCGCTCAACACGATTATGGATTGCATTGATAAGTTGCGCGATACGGCTACCTCACACGAGCGCGTGTTCCTTGTAGAAGTTATGGGACGTGATGCCGGATTTCTTACGCTCAATGCTGCTATTGCAGCAGGCTCAGAGGCCGCTATTATTCCCGAACGTGCATCCGTATTGGAGCAGATAGAGGAAGCTATTGGTCAAGGCCGCCGCAAGTCAAAGAACTCGAGTATCGTACTCGTGCAAGAGCATGCCATCGAAGGTGGTGCACAAGCAGTAGCAAAAATCTTCGAAGAGGCACACCCTGAATATAATACGCGCGTGACTATTTTAGGCCATCTCCAGCGTGGTGGTTCGCCTACTGCTCAAGACCGTATTCTCGCCAGCCGATTGGGTATTGCTGCTGTTACGGCTTTGCTGGAAGAGCAACGCTCTATCATGGTAGGTATTAAGAACGATGATATCGTATATGTGCCCTTCTCTAAAGCCATCAAGCAGCAGAAGGATATCAAAGACGATAAGTGGACGGCAATGCATATCCTCTCTATTTAATAAGAAATGGTTCAAAAAAATACAATTTTTTTTCATCATATAACTATGGACAACTTGGATTTTAATTCTATTGAAAGTACCCGCTACTCTGATTCCGTAGTGGCTACCCTCATGCGCAATGTCTATATTTGGATGACACTTGCGCTCGTAATAACCGGCCTTACTGCTATGGTAACTGCCAAGTCTGAAGCGTTGATGACCTTCATCTTCACCAACAATTGGGCATTCATCGCTCTGATAATCTTGCAGTTGGGGCTTGTTTTCTATTTCTCTGCACGCATCAACCGTATGTCGTTCTCTACTGCTACCGCAGTATTCATTCTTTATAGCGCCATTACCGGTTTGACGTTCAGCTCGATTTTCGTTGTATTCTCCATGAACTCGATTGCTACCACTTTCTTCATTACTGCGGGAATGTTCGCAGCGATGGCGTTGGTTGGTTCATTCACGAAGAAGGACCTCAGCGGTATGGGTAAATTCGCATTGATGGCACTTATAGGTTTGATTATTGCCGGTATCGTAAATATGTTTTTGCGCAATGCGATGATGGATTTCATCGTAAGCGGTATTGGCGTTTTGGTTTTTGCCGGACTTACGGCATACGACTCGCAGAAGATTCGCCAAATGCTGCAAATGCAGTCGGAAATCAACGAAAGCACGCAGAAGTTGGCCCTATTGGGTTCGCTTTCGCTCTATCTTGATTTCATCAATATCTTCCTGTATCTTCTCCGCTTCTTCGGCTCATCGAGAGATTGATTGTTAGGAAAAAACGACAATTTTTTCAGAGGTGGGTTCTAAAAATTCGCTGTTTAGATTTTGGATTTATTTTCGAGGAAAAATGTAGTTTTTTCTAGAAAAATGCGTCTTATATACGTATTTGTGTTTATTTTGATCCGCACCCTCAGCGGCTTATCCAGCCCTTCACCTCTGCGTGAGGTGGGGCGGATATGAGGGAAAATCAGTATGGCAACTCCTAACAAATCGCTTTTTGCATGGATTAAGTTCGCAATCATTTTTGCGATTGTTCTTGTTATTGTTCCTTCCGCTTTGATTCGGTGTACACGCGTGGATAGTTCCGAAGTGGGTGTGAAGTTCAATAAACTTTCGCTCACCGATCAGGGTACATTAGACGCTACTGCTGTTACGGGTTACGTGTTCTTTTGTCCGATAACTACGGATGTGTTTAAATACGAAACATATGTGCAGCGCGTTGATTATGAACCTTTTACGGTTACTACTCGTGACGCTGCCATCTTTACGATGGACCCGACTATGGCATATTTCCTCAACCGCTCGAAGGCTGTAGATGTGTTCTTCAAATATCGTCGTCCGCTTCGCGATATCGAGGATGGCTATATGCGCACCGTTATTTATGATGCTTACCGTATCACAGCCAATGGTTACACCTCTGATGAGCTGATGGCTAATCGCGCCAAGTTCGAATCGGAAGTGCGCCAGATGCTTGACAGCACTCTTACCGTAGAGGGCTTTACCGTTACGGAGTTCACCTCTCAGATTACGCCTCCGGAGAGTCTGCGCCAAATGATTGAGGCCAAGAATGCCGCTGTTCAGGCGGCACTCAAGGCTGAGAACGAAGTGAAAGAAGCTGAGGCGAATGCTAAGATTGCAGTTGCCAAAGCAGAGGGCGAAGCACGCGCAATGAAAATCAAAGCCGATGCAGAAGCATATTATAATCGCACTATTGCTGCATCGCTTTCGCCACTCATCGTGCAGGAAGACTGGATTGAGAAATGGGATGGCAAACTGCCTCAAGTACAAGGCTCTGAGAAGATGATGCCGGTTATTAATGTAAGCAAATAACGTTTGAAGAACGGAATATTGTTCATAAAGAAGTAGCTGGAATTCCAGCTACTTTTTTTTGATAGTGGTAGTGGTGGCTGATAATGGTATAGGCAGCGGCTAATGGAAGCAACTAATGGGGCAAGAATGGAGGTGAAAATGGATACAACGAGATGAATCAGAGGGTTTTCTTCCGGGAGAGGAGCTGACTGCGGTAGTAGAGGAGATTGACTTTCTGCTGAATGGCATCGGAGGTATGAAGCTTCGCAAATAAGGCAACGGCTTCATCTACGCATTGGATAGCGGCATCGAAATCCCCCATCATCTCAGCAGCAAGTGCCATGTCGGCATAAGAATATGCGCGAAGGAGCGGACTCTCTGTGGGGTTGAGGGCAATCTGTTGCCACGCTTCAAAAGCGGCTTTCCATTGCTGCTTGGTGAAGTATTGGAGGGCGACATCCATATCCTTGGATGCTGCATGATAGAGGTAACGCTCTTCGGTAGTCCACTGTGGATAGAGCGCTTTTGCGCTCTCGTTTCCGGCATAGAAAGCGAAATCAACGAGTGCCGTTTGGCGATCAGGAAGGGCCATGAGTGCGTTCACTTCAGAGGCATTCTCTTCTGCCCATAGCAGCGTGTCGGAGATGGAGAAAAGCATACTATTCTTTTGCCCGCGATAGTGGATGCTCCATTGGGTGGTGACGTAAGCTTGAAGGTAGGCATAATACGTGCCGCTTTCCGTTTCATAGGATTCGAGCACGTCGTAGAGCACCAGCTGATTGAGCGAAAGGAGGGCATCGCAGCCGTAGAAAGCCATCAGGCTATCGGCTACGGCTGAGGTGAGAGGCGTGCGTTTGTAAAACGATTTTTTGGGGTTAAGCGATTTGTCTAAAACGCTCACCTCTTCGTATTGCTCGGTTTGCTCAAGCGCGTCGAGGGCACCAAACACGCATTGACGGGCGGCATCTTGCAAGTCGATATTGGTGCTGCCCGTTTCTTCATCGTTGCGCTTGTTGCGATGGCCGAAGGAGGCGGGCTGGATGGCGGCATTATTCACTACGAGTAGGCTGCGGACGTCCGGCCTGTCTTCTGGTAGTTGCACAGGAGCGGGTTGGCGCACTTCAATTTCGAAATAGCGTTGCTGCGCTTCCGCAATGAAAGCGCAACATAGAAGGAATATGGATAAATAAAGGCGATTCATAGGGCAGCGGATGAGGGCTAATGATGACTGAACCGGGGCTCGCCGCTTGCTGCGAGAAACGGTATGCCGTAAAGAAATGCTAAGGTGCTAATATTCGAAGCGGAGGTTGTCGTGGGCGAGGGCGAGGGTGGGAGGAAGAGTGGCGGAGGTAGCGGCGTGGAGGCCGATTTTGTGAGAGAAATGCGTGAAGAATGTGTGCTCTGCGTGGAGGCGCTTCGCGATGGCGATGCTCTCCTCAAGCGAGAAATGCGCGGGATGGGGAGGTATTTGCAATGCATTGATTACCAATAGTTTCAAGCCTTGTAAGGCGTCGAGCGTTTCTTCGGGAAGGTAACTGGCATCGGTAATATACGCCATGTCGCCAATGCGGAAACCGATGATGGGCAACTTGTTGTGCATCACGCGGATGGGAAGGATATCCACTTCGCCATTGGGGGTGCTGATGGTTTGGTTTTCAAAGGGCTTCAGCTCGTGGAGTTCGATACGCGGGCTGCCGGGATAAGGGTGCTCACCAAAGCAGTAGGGCATCACTCGGCGTACCGCACCAAGCACACGCTCTTCAGCGTAAATATGGGTGTTGCCGAGCGGCCGCACATCATCCAATCCTCCCACATGATCGTAGTGCTCATGCGTGAGCAAGATGGCATCTACGTGGGTGATTTGATGGCGGAGCGCCTGCTGGCGGAAGTCCGGCCCGCAATCTATGAGCAATCGCAAGCCGTTGGTTTCTGCCAACGCGCTGCAACGCAGTCGTGTATCATGTGGGTCGGTCGAACGGCACACCTCGCAAGAGCAACCCAACATCGGGACGCCCACAGAAGTGGCTGTGCCAAGAAAAGTGATAGCATTCATATTATCAAAGTCGGCGGATGCGCCACTCGTTTGGATAGAGATTATTGCAGCGGTTACCTACGTTTTTTACGAAACCGAGTGGCACCCAGTCGTAGGTCATGAGGAGTGTGCCCATCGGCTGGTCGGGTAAGATGAGGGCCTCTGCACGGAGGTAGGCTTGCGCCATCTCGAGCGAGAGGTTGGCCATGGGGAACATCTCTTTCTTGAAGTCTTTCTGCATGCTCAGACTATGTTGGGGAGCGATACTACGTCCACGAATCTCTCCAAGCCCGAAGCCGCTGATGATGCAGATAAAATGCGCACTCAGATACTCAATCAGGTCTTTATATTTACGGGGATAAGCCTCTGCGAAACGGTCGTTTTGACGGATGATCCAACGCTCCGGATGACGAAGCCAAGACTGCATCTCACTGAGGTATTCAATTGGTTGCTGCGGCTTTTTCTTCTCCACCTTGATTTTGAAGGGCGAGAAGGGTGCATCGTGTTTGCGTAGCGCGCAGAGGTAGAACCCCTCGCCTCGCGTTTTGTGGGGGTAGAAATGGTAGCCCGCTTTGGATGCTTGAATGCCCCACGCGTCATCGTAATCGATGGGAAGCATGTCGGCCCCAAGCTCGTCACGGATGAAGAGGGCGTTTTGCTCGTCCTCGAACTCGTTGTAGGTGCAGGTGGAGTAAATCATGATACCTCCTGGCTTGAGCGCAGGCCATACATAACGCAGAATCTCCTTCTGCCTCGCAGCACACATCTCCACGTTTTTGAGGCTCCACTCATCGACCGCATCGCTGTCTTTGCGGAACATCCCCTCGCCGGAGCAAGGCGCATCTACGAGGATGCAGTCAAAGAGATTGTCGAGCCGGTCGCCGAAATCGCGTGCCTGATTGTGGGTAACAACCATGTTGCCATTGCCCCATTTCTGAAGGTTTTCTGACAACACAAACACGCGTTGACGCACTACCTCGTTGCTGATGAGCAAACCCTCCTCGCCAAGGTGCTCGCTGATGAGGGTGCTCTTACCCCCGGGGGCGGCACACATATCGAGCACGATGGAATCCGGGCTGACATACTGCTCGAGCACGCGCTGTACAAACATCGAGCTGGCTTCCTGCACGTAGTAGCATCCCGCATGGAGCATAGGGTCGAGCGTAAACTGCGGCCGCTGCTTCACATAGTACCCCTCCGGGCACCACGGCACCTCCTCCAAACCGGCTTCGCGGAGCAGCTTCAGTTGCTGAAAATCCACCTTGTTGTTGAGCCGAACAGACGTCTCTCGCTCGGTCTGAAGCGCATGCAAAAAAGCGTCTAATTCGGCCCCCAAAAGGGGTCGCATTTGTTCTATAAAATCGAAAGGCAACATATTTTCTTTTTATTTTGTTTGCAAAAGTAATAAAAATTTCGTAATTTTGCACACTTTTTCACGAAAAAAGTGTTAAAACCCCTCATTTTTCTGACAAGGACAACAAAAAACAGACAAAAATCATGGCTTTTCTCGATAATTTGAGTGCATCCCAACGCGAGGCTGTCGTTTATAACAACGGCCCTCATCTGATCATCGCGGGCGCTGGCTCGGGCAAAACGCGCGTGCTCACCTATAAGATTGCTTACCTGCTTTCGGAGGGTGTAAGTGCGGCCCATATCCTCGCGCTGACGTTCACCAACAAAGCGGCTCGCGAGATGCGCGACCGTATCGGCAAATTAGTGGGGCAGGAGCACAGTCGCTATATCCAAATGGGCACTTTCCACTCGATTTTTTCGAGGGTGCTCCGTCAGGAAGCCGACAAGCTCGGCTACACTTCCGACTACTCCATCTACGACACGACCGACTCCAAATCGCTCATCAAGCAGATCGTGAAGGAGATGGAATTAGACGAAAAAATCTACCGAACGGGCGATGTGCTCGGACGCATTTCCGAAGCCAAAAACAACCTCATCTCGCCCCGCGAATATGCGAACGACCGCACCTATCAAACACGCGACAAAATCAGCCGCATGTATCGGATGGCGGACGTGTATTATTATTATCAAAAACGCCTACGCGAAGCCAACGCGATGGACTTCGACGACCTGCTCTGCAACATGTATTTGCTGCTCGAGAATTTTCCCGAAGTGAAGGCTAAATACCAAGCCATTTTTCAGTATATTCTCGTAGATGAGTATCAGGATACGAATCGCGTTCAGTATCTGATAATCAAGCACTTAGCGGATAAAGATAAGCATATCTGTGTAGTGGGTGATGATGCACAATCCATCTATGCATTCCGCGGAGCCGACATCCGCAATATCCTCGAATTTCAAGCAGATTATAAGGGTTGTCCGCTCTTTAAGTTGGAGCGCAATTATCGCTCGACAAAGAATATAGTGGGTGCGGCTAATTCGCTCATTCGCCACAATATTCGGCAGATTTCCAAGGATGTGTATTCGGAAAAAGAGGAGGGGTTGCCTATTCAAATCTCCCGCCATGGTTCGGATCGCGACGAGGCGCAGTTCCTCTCTCAGCAGGCTCGCCGGCTGTTTTTCGATGGCCTTGCTTATGATGAGATGGCCGTGCTCTATCGCACCAACGCGCAATCGCGCGTTATAGAAGATGAGTTTCGCAAACTCTCCATCCCCTATCGCATCTATGGCGGCCTCTCCTTCTATCAGCGCAAAGAAATCAAGGACGTGCTCTCGTATTTTCGCTTGATTTGCAACCCGAAAGACGACGAAGCGTTGCTCAGAATCATCAATTTCCCCGCCCGCAAGATTGGCGAAACGACGATGAAACGCGTGAAGGATGTGGCGCATGAGCAAAACGTCAACCTCTTAGAGGTTGTGCGTCACCCTGTAGAGATGCGGTTGGATGTTAATGGCCCTACTGCAAAACGGCTGATGGCGTTTGCGGAACTGATTGCGGAACTGCAGCAGGAAGTAGATACGCTTGACGCGTATGCGTTTGCGCAAAAGGTGGTTACGCGTTCGCAAATCCGCCTGACGATGCTGGCCGACACCACGCAGGAAGGGCAGGATAAGCTGCAGAACGTGGAGGAGTTGATGAGTGCCATCCGCGAGTATATGGTGCAGCAGCAGGAGTCAGGCGCTACGGAGGTGAGTATCCGCTCTTTCCTCTCGGAGGTAGCCCTTCTGACGGATCAGGATAACCAAACGGCGGCTGATGATTCGCGCGTGACGCTGATGACCGTTCACTCGGCTAAGGGATTGGAATTTAGCGCAGTCATGATAGCTGGCATGGAGGAGAATCTCTTCCCCTCGATGTTCTCCGAATCAGAAAAAGACTTGGAAGAAGAACGCCGATTGTTTTATGTAGCTATCACGCGAGCCAAAGACCAATGCTATATCACGTCTGCGGATACGCGCTATAAGAATGGGCAACTGCAGTTTCAGTCGCCCTCGCGTTTCCTGCGCGAGTTGGATGCGCAATATGTGCAACGCTGGCAAGAGCCTCAACGCAGAACAACCAATTGGGAATCCCGCGGTTTTGAGCCCATCCCTTCAGCGCCTATCCCCGGTAGAAAAACGGTTTCTTCCGCTTCCCATTCCGATGCCAACCCTTTATTTTCCGCTTCCCATTCCGATGGAACGCCCTTTTCTTCCGCCCCGAGCGCTTTCTCTCAACCCGCATCCAAGCGCCTTGTGCCCACCACCGGCATGCAGGTTAAGGGCGAAAAAATGACGTTTGACTGCCCCTTCCCGATAGGCAGCCGCGTGCGCCATGCCACCTTCGGTGAGGGCACGGTGACTGATGCGTATAGAGAGAATGGGAACGATAAAATCATTATCAATTTTGATGCTGCCGGAACGAAAACCATGATTCTTCGTTTCGCCAAACTGACTGCCTTATAAATGGCTTCTGTCCATTTTCAGGAAGCCGCTTTCCTACGTCCATCCTACACGCATCTAGCTTGTATCTAGCTTTCATCGTGCTTGCAAACAAGCTAGATACAAGCTAGATACAAGCTAGATACAAGCTAGATACAAGCTAGATGAACGGACAATGCGTGGACGATGCAGAGGTGGTAGAACCCCAAAAACGCCTCGGAAAAGCCGAGGCGTTCGTTGTCTTTCGTTATTATATGTGGGATACTACCCACGAGTATTTATCAAATATGATTCAGTGATATAATTAAACAAACAAATTAAAAATCAGATTAACGGACTTCTATGCGACGCAAGAAGGTGCGATCACCCACCTTAGCGAGCAGACGGTAGGTACCTTTCTCGAGTTCGAAACTGGCATACTGCCCTTTTTGAATTTCCAATAATTGAGCGTTCATATCAAATAATCTCGCTTCTGTCATCTCTGGAGATGTCACCACTAAGGTGTTTTCGCAAAAACGAACCGTTAAATCATTCGGATCAGACTTGACGTTGGCCAAAGCCACACTTACCATCAAAACAGCTAAGGTAAACAGACTAACAAATACCTTTTTCATAACTAACTCCTTTCTTTAATGTGGGAACCGAGGCTCCCGACTGGTTACTATTCGAAAGACGCTGCAAAAGTACAGCGAAAATTTTATTTGACCAAGAAAAAACGATAAAAAATGCGTATTTTTCGCAAAAATACGTTATTCTGCTATCTGTAGATTGCAAAATGGACCGATTTTTGGAGTGGGTTTGAAAAGATCGCCCCTATTCACGACCTTTCTTACCGATGCGTATAGTTTCAAAAAGCACCCAATTATCGCGATAACTATTGCACGAAAGAGAATTTTTTCGTAATTTTGCATCCGATTTCGAAAAAAATGCAAGTGAATGCAACCTTTTGGGGGTGCTTTGCGTTAAATAGGCAAACAACACAACAAAAGGCTCTTAACGGGAGCTGAAATATTTGAAGAGAAATTATGCGAATAGTGTTACAACGAGCTTCGCGAGCAGAAGTGCGAATTGACGGCGAGGTGGTCGGACAAATCGGTAAAGGGTTTGTGCTTTTGGTAGGTATAACCCATGAGGATACGACCGCTGAGGCCGACCGACTGGCGAAGAAAGTGGCGCAGATGCGCGTGTTTGAAGATGCTGAGGGGAAGATGAACCTCGGTTTGCGCGAGGTGGAGGGAGAAATCCTGAGCATCTCGCAGTTCACCTTGTATGCTGACTGCCGCAAGGGCAATCGACCGGCGTTTATCAAGGCCGCTCGTCCGGAGGTGGCAGAGCCGCTTTACGACTATTTCAACCGCATTCTCCGCGAGCAATACGGGCTGCAGGTGCATACCGGCCGATTTGGGGCGGATATGAAAGTGGATTTCATCAACGATGGCCCGGTCACCATTCTTTTGGATAGCTCCGAAATGTAGGATGCGCATGTTTGGCACCCGCCTGCGTGCGCATTTTTTAATAAAAAAAGCCTCATTATTTGTGTGTTTCATTTTTTTTTATTATCTTTGCAGCCGAATCACGTAAAAGCCGACAGAAAGGTTGAAAAGATGTATAAGAAACTGATGATGATGGCGGCAGCTTTGATGCTGTCAGTTATGGTGTTCGGTCAGGAAATGGCTGACCAACTTGTAGTTAGTGTAACGCCTGCCGAGATGACGGAAGGCGAGGAGGCTCGTTTTACGGTGGCCCTGGCATCGGCGCCGCAAAAAGAGGTGACGGTGAAAGTGCGCAGTTTCTTGCTCGACCGATTGGTGGTGCAGGAAGGAGCATTGCTCACGTTCAACGAAGAGAATTGGGAAACGCCCCAGAGTGTGGTGGTGAAAGCCGTGGATGACAATATCTCCAACGGCGAACAGCAGGCCGAGGTGACGTTGCTCACTATTTCAAAAGAAAAGGCGTTTAACGACTGCAAACGGACGTTGCTCATCAACGTAAAAGACAACGATCAGGCGGGAATCAGCATTACGCCCAACCCCATTGAGCTCAATAAGCAGATGCGCACGGGCAGCATTTTCGTGAAGCTCACTACGCAGCCTACGTCTGAAGTGAACGTGGTGGTTCGCAGCACCGACTCCAACGTGAGTCTGACCGGTAACACGATGACATTCAATGCGTTGAACTGGAACGTGCTGCAGGAAGTGAACGTAATGGCGAGCGAGCGCGTGACCGGTACGGAGCCCATCTGCCTCGTGGCCAGCAGCCGCAGTGAGACCACCGCTTACAACTGCCTCACAGCTGGATGCGATGTGCGTATTGCAGGCGTGGAGCTCAAGAAAGATGAGCCCGAACCAGCGCCCCAACCTGAAGAGGAAGTGGGGAAGAAAGGCAAGCAGAAGAAAGAGAAGCAGCTCAGTCCTGAGCAGCTGAAGAAGCAGCGCGAGAAAGAGAAAGCGGCTGCTAAGAAAGCTGCCGAAAAGAAGAAAGCTGCAGCTAAGAAAGCCGCTGAAAAACGCAAGAAAGAAGCAGCAAAGAAAAAGAGAAAATGAGATTTCTGTTGCTCCTACTCGCATGGACTTATTCCCTTGCGCTTGTTGCGCAGAATAGCCTGATCATCAATGAGTTGATGCAGTCGAATGTGGATTGCGTCATGGACGATTTGAATGATTTTCCTGACTCGTGGGTGGAACTCTACAATCCGAGTTCCGATTCCGTTTCATTAGGCGATTATTCAATTGGGCTGACGCGCGATGCAAGTAGCGCTTGGCAGTTGCCGCATCATATGGTGGCTGCCGGAGGGCGCACGATGGTATGGTGCGATAAGGAGAGCAAGCAGAAGCATACGGATTTTCGGTTGGAGTCCGGCAAGGGTGGTGCCGTTTATCTCTTTAAGAACGGCCTTGTGGTGGATTCCGTCTGTGGGCTGAAGAAGCAACCCTCACCGAATATCGCTTACGGCAGGCAAACCGATGGTAGCAACGTATGGGGTTATCAGGCAGAGCCTACGCCGTATGCACCCAATTGCGGGACTATCTGCGCGCAGGTGTTGGGCAATCCGGTGTTCAGCATAGTCGGACAGGTGTTCAGTTCGCCTACGGTAGATGTGATGATCAGCGTGCCCGATGATGCACCGGCCGGCACGGTGGTGCGTTACACTACAGACGGCTCTGAGCCTACGGAAAGCAGCCCTGTTTACAATGGAAGACACCGATTCGCCAGCAGTAGGGTGGTGCGCGCGAAGTTGTTTTGCGAAGGATACCTTTCCCCAAGGGCCGTTACGCAATCCTATATATTATTAAATAGAGAAGTGAATCTGCCTGTGGTTTCCATCGTGGGCGACAACCGCTATTTCTACGATAATCAGATTGGCATCCTTGCCGATGGAAGCGATAGTAACAACAAGAATTACAACCATAATTGGAGGCGCCCCATCAATCTCGAACTGTTTGAGAATCAAGATGAAGAGAGCGTTATCAATCAGCTTTGCGAAACACGTGTTACGGGCAATGCCTCGCGTAGTTTCCCGCTCAAAAGTTTAGCCGTATATGCGAATAAGCGTTTCGGAAAGAAGCGTTTCGAATATGCGTTTTTCCCGGATCAACGGCCCGGACAGACGGATTATAAGTCGTTTATTCTCCGAAATGCCGGCAATGATTTTGACTATCTCTACATGCGCGATGCCATTATCCAGCGCTCGATGGGTATGTATCAAGACGTGGATTGGCAGGCGTGGCGACCGGCTATCGTGTTGATCAACGGTGTGTATAAGGGGATACTCAATATCCGCGAACGAAGCAACGAGGATAATATCTACACCAATTACGGCGGTCTCGAAGATATCACGCTTGTGGAGAATTGGGGAGGCATTAAGGAGGGTTATTGGAGCCATTGGGAGGCGTTTGCTTCGTTTATGCACACCAAAAACCACACTTGGCAGGAGTATCAGCAGATGCTCGATTGCGAGGAGTATATCAACGTGATGATATGCGAGTTGTTCTTTATGAATCAGGATTTTCCGGGCAATAATATCGTTTATTGGCGTCCGAATCAAGCGTCTGATTCCCTTCCTGCGAGGTGGCGACTACTCTTGAAAGATACGGATTTTGGGCTGGGACTCTATGGTGGCAAATATACGGCTGACTTCAATATGTTGGCTTGGATGTACGACCCGAATTACGATCCCGACCGCACGTGGGCGAACTCCTACGAGCAAACGCGTATGTTTCGATATGCCATGCAAAACGCTGATTTTCAGCGCGAATTTGTAGATCGGGCGGCCGTATATATGGGCGATTTTCTGAATTTCGAGCGCCTCTGGCCGGAGATTTGGCAGCCTATGTACAGCGCCATTACGAGCGAGTATTCAGGCTTTCATCGGCCGTTGTACAATAAATGGTGGCCGGTATATGCAGATGAATTGTATGCCGCAAAGTTATGGCTCACGCGTCGCCCCGAGTTTTTTGCGCAACATATAGCGCAGCAATATGGGCTTGGAGCCCCAACTCCGATGCGTATCAATCAAGATTTGGCGGAAGCCGATACAGCTGGCATGCGGGTGTTTTTCAACGATATCCCCCTCACGCGACCCGTTTGGAATGGCCGTTTCTTCAAAAATCGCGCTATCCGATTGCGAGCCGAGGGTGAGGCCCTCGCAGTCAACCAATGGGAGGTGCGATTTACGGACAACGATGGAAAGATTCGCACGGAGACACACGCGGGCAGCGAGTTGCAGTTGACTATTCCCGACAATTGTAAATTGCTCACCGTGAATGCTATTGCAGAGCATACTACCGACCTTGAGCAGCTGCCGTCAACTACTGTAAAGAAGATTTGGCGCGATGGCAGAATCTATATCGAGCGCGGCGGCAAGACGTATGATATCATGGGTCGCGAACAATAATTTGATATTTGCGAATTTGCGAACCCACCTTAATAACTCACTCAACATGAAGCGTTTAACTATTGCATTATTTACCTTATTACCTCTTGCCACCATGGCAAACGACAGCACAATGAATCGCCTCCAAGCGCGGGCACAGGAGCTCATCCAGCAGATGACGCTCGAAGAGAAATGCGCGCAACTGATGAACGAGACGCCCAGTATCGAACGACTGGGTATTCGTCCGTATGATTATTGGAACGAAGGTCTGCACGGAGTAGGCAGAAGCGGTCGCGCGACCGTCTATCCCGAGCCCATCGGTTTGGGCGCCACGTTCGACCCGGAGTTGGTAGAGCGCATTGGTGACGCTGTGGCAGAAGAAGGGCGCGCCAAATATTGCATTGCGCAGAAGCAAGGTAATTACAACCGCTATTCGGGCTTGACGTATTGGTCGCCAAACGTCAATATCTTCCGCGATCCGCGTTGGGGACGCGGCATGGAGACGTATGGCGAGGACCCTTATCTGACCGGACAATTGGGGGTGGCGTATGTGCATGGGTTGCAAGGCAATGACCCTGTTTATTTGAAAACCTCCGCCTGCGCCAAGCATTTTGCTGTGCATAGCGGCCCGGAGTCCACGCGTCATGAAGCCGATATCCATCCCTCGATGCGCGACCTCTATGAGACATATCTCCCTGCTTTCCGTACCTTGGTGGAAGGCGGCGTGGAGAGCGTGATGATGGCGTATAACGCTGTTAATGAGAGTCCCTGCTCCAGCAATATTTATCTGATGCATCTCTTGCGTAAGCAATGGGGCTTCAACGGCCATATCGTGTCAGACTGCGGGGCGGTGGATGATATCTATCAAGGGCATGGCGTGGTGCCGACTGCCGCTGAAGCCAGCGCGTTGGCCATCAAAGCCGGTTTGAACCTCGAGTGTGGCAGCACATTCCATGCGCTGGGTGAAGCGCTCGAGAAAGGGCTCATTACCGAACAGGATATCGACAAAGCCCTTCTGCCCGTTTTGCTTACTCGTTTGAAGTTGGGTATCATTGACCAAGACCCTGCTTGTCCTTACAACAACGTGCCGGAAGAGGTTATTTGCTCCGAAGCGCACACGCAGCTCGCGCTCCGTGCTGCTAAGGAGAGTATGGTTTTGCTGAAAAATACCAATGGGCTTTTGCCCCTCCGAAAAGATACCAAGCGCATCTACGTCACGGGTGAGGGGGCTACTGAAGTATATAACCTGATGGGTAATTATTATGGTCTTTC
>JALFZG010000053.1 GCA_022784645.1 Bacteroidales bacterium | reverse complement strand
CTTTGACTTGTTCGAGTGGATTAATGTTTACCTTGTAATTGAACACTACAAAGTTAGTAAAAATTATCCACTTGTGCAAGTCTTTGGGCAAAAAAAATCACTTAAAGAACACTTTTTTGAGCTGGTAGGTGAACTTCTACGAGCTGTTGAAATTTATAATATAATGTAACATAATTATAAAAATTTAGTTAAAAAATAACGAAGTATTGATAATTGTTAAGCCGATTAAAATTACTTGCCAGGCGTGCATCCAACCCAAATCCAAAGCCTAACGTTTGAGCCCATTTCGATACGGGAGGTTCACCAGAAGTAGTTTTATTGTGGTGTTTTGATATAAGTCAAATGCCCACATAGTTGCTCCATAAGATAAACCCTTTCTAGCGGCAAGATATCCAGCAGCAAAGTTGCCTACATCACGAGCTGTACCTATTTTACCTCCTAAAATAGATAGTGGCATTCCGCGGTTCACATCTCCGCCACATTTGAATCGCTCATCGTAGCCTATCGTCTGCTGATTGGCTATCAGTTCGCCATAAGGCGCATAGTGGATGTACTGGATGTGCAGACCGCCTTCAGACGCTTTCGTACCAATGGCTGCTATATGGTCAGCCACATTGACACTACCCCAATGAGTTATATATTCTGAAGTACACCTCATACGTTTACTTTTTCGAGTGCAAAGTTACATAAAATTGTGGACATATGCAAGAAAAATCGCAATTATTTTATTGATAACCAAATATTTATACTAAATTTCAGTATCGACTAATATATATTTATATATTAAACTTTTGAGTGGGGGCTTGTAGGGGTGGAAATTCTATAACTGTAAACTGTAAGAACTGTAAGATTGGAGGCTATCACGATTCCTCATTCCTGACATCCGGGGCAAGGCCTGCTCAAGTGTCGGGACAACTATTGCCATGTGCCGAAAAAGCAGTACCTTTGCAACGTGATTCAAGATAGAGTCACACTCACAATTCCGTCCGCATTAAGTCCCAAGTGAGTCCCAAGTGAGTCCCAAGTGAGTCCCAAGTGAGTCCCAAGTAAGTCCCAAGTAAGTCCCATTTTTTGGCGGACAAGGATGGGAGAAAGGAGGGAGGAAGGAGGATTCAGAAGGATTAAGCTGGTTTCAGAAGGATTCAGAAGACACTTTTAGATTTCGCCTGCAAAGGTACGAAGAATTTTTGAGATAACAAAATAGTACTGTTGCGAAAAATTTCGCATTACATTTATAAATCGTTAAATAACGTTTGTTCTTTGACATTTTGATTGGAAGAATTTGATTCGTTGGGTTGTATAAGAAGCTCTCGAAGGTTAGATATTTTGCAGTTTTAGGCTGCAAAATTATTCAAAATTTTTCAAATCAAAAAATCTAAGATCGCTTGTAAGTAACTTATAGTCAGTTTTTTATTAATTTATCGTGATAATTTATCGCAACACTAGTAATAACAAAATAATAAGAACAACGGCCAATGGCCTATTTCTCAAAATTTACAAAATTATTTTCTCGTTGTCGAATAAAAGAAAAATAGAGCTCTGCTCGTTGTTTTATTTAAAAGAACAACGGCCTTAGGCCTATTTCTCAAAATTTTACAAAATTATTTTCTCGTTGTCGAATAAAAGAATAATCTTGAGAATCTTGAATAATCTTGTTATAATTTAAAAGAACAACGGCTTTGGCCTATTAACAAAATTTTTAACATTGGATTATCCTATCCTATGGGCGGGAATAGAGTGGAGGCTTTTGAGGGATATTTGCGTTTCCTCGAGGAGGCAGCAATTGTTACCTCCTCGTGGTAACAAATTTCGGGTTGTGATGGCTCGTTGTCAAAATCTATAGTAAAAGCCAACAGAAAGTGTTAACTGTTAACGCGTAACTGCGTTTGATTTTGCATTTTTTCTGGCTTTACTTACGATAGGCTTTGGTCAAAGGTTACGACCCGAGCGAATCGCAAGTTAAGCCTACAAGAGGGTTAAGGAGACTCTTGCGAATCATCCAAAGAGCAGAATCCTCAGCGTATCGTACAAGAGTTGACTGTCGGGCGTAACGTAACGCGATGTTACGCAAAAAACGCAATACCCTACACATAATAGTCGCTATCAACATGGGGCTTAAGGAACCACTTGTGCGACACTCATCGAGTTTGTTTCGTACTCCTTAATAATCATTAATCACTCTTGTGGAAGTAAAGTAGCCTCTTTCTCATATAAGCAGATTTTTAGAATCTACTTTTTCAGGATAAGACAAAATAATGAGTACTATTATTGCAATGCTTTGTACTTCTCAATAGAGCCCGATACCTCCTCGATGTCTCCTCAATGCCTCCTCAATGAGTCCTCATCGCTCCTCATCGCGTTTGTGTATCCATCGCTGACGAATGCGAGTGCAAAGGTATTGCTTTTTACTCTTTTCTTATAGGTCCTAAAAAAACGAAAAATTTTGTAAGTTACGGGGTAACAGTTAACACCTACAAGGCAAATCGCTTGTATTACACGAGCATTTGTGTACGATGGTAATGCGATGGTAATACGATGGTAATGCGCTGAATGTTTGGACTATTATATTTTTTGCGTAACGTAACGCGATGTTACGCAAAAAACGCAATACCCTACACATAATAGTCGTTATCAATACAGGGGGCTTGAGGAGCCACTTGTGCTGCACTCATCAGCTTGTTTCGTACTCTTAGTAGCTCTTGCTAGAGTAAAGTAGTCTCTTTCCCTCGTAAAAGCAGATTATTAGTGTCTTTTTGCGGATAAGACTAATCGTTTATAGACAATGTCCAAAAGTACGATGTGACAACATAGCCAACATCCTTTTGCTGCTTTTCACAAGTCCATAGGTTGTCTTCTACGGGATTTTGTTCATGGATAATAATATTGCTTTTATCTTTGACAACTACATGTGTAAATGTAAGCGCTGGAGTATCTTGATAGTCAATATTTCCTTTACTATACATCAATTGGGTTTTAGCTCCGGGAGCGACTACTTGTTGCTCTGGGCTATTTAGGGAATCAATGATATTTAACTCTGGAATCAGAGTATATTCGACCCGAATTGTGTCATTTGTGTTGTTCTGCACAAAGTACTGGTTCTCTGGCGTTACAGGATCTGGGCCATTTCCATGGCACGAAACAAGTACACCACTCAATAATACGGCTACAAGCAGAGTCAATTTGAATTGTTTTTTCATATAGATAATAATTTAAACGTTAGTAATACATGTTTTTTACGTATTTTTTAGCCTAAAAGAAACTCTTGAGATGCGATAGTAGTACGATGCTGAATGTTTGGACTACTATTTTTTTTGCGTAACATCGCGTTACGTTACGCAAAAAACGCAATATCAGAGCGCATTCCAAGTGTGTCCAGCGTTGTCTTCAAGGTAGATGATGCCTACGCCTTTC
Organism: Bacteroidales bacterium; assembly: GCA_022784645.1. Lineage (GTDB taxonomy): Bacteria > Bacteroidota > Bacteroidia > Bacteroidales > Paludibacteraceae > Colicola. Next base: position 80,849 of record JALFZG010000053.1, on the reverse strand, counting down.
TGCAATACGCAAATATATTGGCCAGTTGCTTCATCTTTTAGATAGATCTTATCCTTGCTATGGATAATCAGCGGCTCGCTAAAAATGGCGGATACATACTTTTTCATACTCAATACAGTTATATTTATTAATAATGTGTCGGATTTTAAAGAGGAGGGAATAGCCCTTCCGAAATCCGATGCAAAATTACTAAAAAATGAAGTATCATGCAATAGTTGTGACGAAATCGGGAGGTTTGCATAAGTTTTTCTTTCTGAAAATCGTGTAATTTATTGGTAATCAATACGTGCAAATTCACAGCAAGTAGGTTTTTGTTTTCGTCACACCACGATAACGGCAATCTTTTGCAACATTTCTTGCATTGTGATTTCACAAAGACTGTCTTATATGAATAAAATGTGTGTATTAGAGGTAATCAGAGGCTGAAGCCTGTTCCATTTGCGCTTCGCGCGTTCCAAGTGCGCTTCGCGCGCTCCAGTAGCCCTGCGGGCGTTCCAAGCGCCAAGGCGCGTTCCAGAGCCGGAGGGTGATTGGGGCTGCCGGTTACCGCGGTTACCCGGGTTACCCCGGTTACCTCCTGCTTTTTTTATGGGAAAAATGCTTTTAATAATATAATTATATTATTAAACTTCTATATATACCACAATTTTCGAAAAAAAACACACGTGGGGTAACCGAGGTAACCGAGGTAACCAGAGGCTTGATTGCACGCAATCCGGACTAATACCGCACGCAATCCGGGACAACCCATTGCCATGTCAGAAAAAAGCAGTACCTTTGCAGCGCAATCAGATGAGGGCCCCGAAAAGAAAACCTCCTCTCCACGAAAGCACCACGATTGCTCCACATTACCTCCACGATTCCGTGTGTAGCGCGTGTGTAATAGTGGTTTTTAACCCCCTGCGGGCGTTCCAGGTAGAGCCAAGGCTCTGTTCCAGAGGCCGGAGGGCGTTCCAGAGGATAATAGGACGGAGATAATATCTCCTGCCAACGAACAATACAAAATAGCCCTGCGGGCGTTCCACGGCCGCGAAGAGCCTTGCGGGCGTTCCAGAAGCCTGCGGCTGTTCCTAAGGTTCCAAGACCCCTCGGTCCCCCTTTGAGGGGAAGAGGGTTTCAGGAACGAAAAATAATTATGGTAATAGGCCATAGGCCGTTGTAAAATTTTGAGAATAGGCCTGCGGCCGTTGTTCTTTTAAATAAAACAACGAGCAAGCTCTATTTTTCAACGGGCTACGCCCTATTAAACAAGATTATTAAATTCTAGACAACGGGAAATTTTGGTAATTTTGTATAATTTTGTTCTTTAAAATAAAACAACGAGCAAGCTCTATTCTCAAGATTTTTCAAGATTATTTCTTTACGAGTAATTTTGGTAATTTTGATTAATTTTGTTCAATTATTTGCACAGTCCAAAAATTCTTCGTACCTTTCATTCCGCAAGGGAACAGCGGTACTCGAATTTTTATTAAAATGTAGCAAATAAATTTGCACATTCCAAAAATTCTTCGTACCTTTGCAGGCGGAAGCGCTCAAACGAAGATTAGGGCGTTTGGGTGTTGATTTTTAAAAGTAATAATTATGGAGATAGTTAAGCAATACGAAGGTGGCAAACTATATTTGGCGAACGGCATTCGCATAGTGGATATTCGTGGTGATTGGTTCACTATGGGACGACAGTATGGCTGTTTGGCAAAAGAAAACTTGCAGCATGTGTTGGATTTCCTGAAGGAAAAGACCATTGAAGAGACGAAGAGTCAAAGAGACGAAGAGACGAAGAAAGGGGGCTCGGAGAAAGGGAAATGGGAGAGGGTAGTGGAGACGGCAGAGAAGTTGTTCAGCCGCTATCCAGAGGAGCTTCGAGCTTTCTTCAAAGGGATGGCAGAGACTTCGGGATTGAGCGAAGAGGAGCTTCGAATAGTGAATGCAGTGGAGTATGCCGAGCCGGCGTTTATGTGTAGCGCATTGGCTGCTTGGGGCCCTTATTCTACGGATCAGGAGTTGGTGTTCGGCAGGAATTATGATGCAATGAGTTACCTCCCCATCAAAGATGATTTGCTCGTGACAGTCTATCATCCGGAAGGTATGTTGAGTGCTCTGACTGTGGGTTATGCAGGCGAGATTTATTGCGTAAACGGCTTCAACGAAAAAGGCCTTTTCATCGAACTCAACAACGGTATGCCCTCGGCTGGATTCGATATTCGTTATGACCTCAACGCCTCCACAACCGAACTGCTGATGCTCCTTTTCCGAGCAGAAAACATGCAGGATGTGGATCGTTTCTTCCGCGAAACGCAAAGTTTCTCCTCCATCATCATAGGTGTGGCGGATGAAAACGAAGCTCGAAGCTACGAATGGTGCACGGCTGGCACGAAACTTGCTGAGCAATCTGCGGAAGGGCAGATGATGCAAACCAATCATTACGTGCATCCGGATTGGCCTTATGATGAACCTAATGATGCGCAGAGTTGGTTTACCCTCACCAGAAGAAAGAACGTCTGCCAGATGGCTGAACGATTCAAGGGACAGATTGATGCCGACCGGATGTGCACTATTATGCAGACGCCCATGGCGGATGGCGGACCGATGTTTGTGCCTTTCACGCTCTACCAACTCGTTGTGGAGCCACGTAAAAAACAGATGCGAATGCGCATTACAGAAGGTCCGGATTGGACGTCTATCGATATGAATAAACTGCTATAAATGAATATGATAAAGAACTTAATATACGATTTTGGAAGGGTATTGGTTACCTATGATTTTGAGCACATCAGCTCATTTGGTTTTGCGAGTGAGGAAGACTTGCAATCGTTTGTACATATCGTGTCGGATCCAGCTTTTGTAAGGCGTTGTGACCTGGAGTTGATTCCGTTTGAAGACTTGATTCGGGAGATGCAGCATACGTATCCGCAATGGGAGCGACAATGGCAACTTTTTTACGACCGCTATTTGGAGTTCGTAACGGGTGAGATGCCCGGGATGTACGCTTACATGACCGAACTGAAGGCGAGAGGATATAAGCTGTATGGCTTGAGCAACTGGTGCAGCACTATCTATCGGGTGATGAAGGAATACAAGATTTTCAATCTGCTTGATGGGTTTGTGGTATCGTCTGATTATCAGGTTGTTAAACCCGATCCGGCTATCTATCGGATATTGCTCGATAAATACGATTTGAAGGCTGAAGAATGCGTTTTTGCAGACGATCGAGCCGATAATGTAGAAGCAGCTCAGCAGGTAGGTATGCAGGCGATTGTATTCACCACAACGGAGGCATATAAAGAGGCACTTGAGCCATTACTCGCTGGCAATGAGGATCCTATCTGATGGGCGAAATAGCCGTTTTTAAAAGAAATATGCGTATGAAAAAAGCAGTAAGAATATTGGTGGGATTTTTGGCTTTTGGTTGCATGAGCGTGCATGCACAAGCTACTGATACAGAGAAAAATATGCAGGCTCGAGTGGTTGCTCAGGATTCGGTATATGAGGTGGCTGAACGCATGCCGGAGTTTCCGAATGGACAAGCACGATTGTTCAAGTATATTTACAGCAATCTGCAATATCCGCCTATGGAGGTTGCCCGCAGGCATCAGGATCGGGTGATTTGTCAGTTTGTGGTGGAAAAAGATGGGAGCATTTCCGATGTGCACGTAGTGAAAAGCAAAGGCTTCGCGGATTTAGATAAGGAAGCCGTGCGCGTGTTAAGCAGCATGCCCCATTGGCATCCGGGTGAACAAAACGGGCAACCGGTGCGCGTGAAGATGACGGTGCCTGTGCAGTTCAAACTCGAACCGATAGTGGTGCAGCCCGCTTATCCTGGTGGGGCTGATGCCCAACTGGCTTATATTCAGAAGAATATGAAGTATCCTAAGGATGCCAAGAAAGCCCTTCAGGAAGGTACAGCTGTATGTCAGTTTAAGGTGGAAGCCGATGGCTCGATAAGCGAACCGGTAGTGTTCGTAAGTACAGGTGTGGAATCGCTTGATAATGAGGCCATTCGTTTGATTCAATCCATGCCAAAATGGACGCCCGGAACGCTCGATGAACAGCCTACAGCCATGCAGGCTGCGATGATTATCTCGTTTGCTCTCCCTGCTGAATATATCAATAAGCAGACGGGGGTGAAAGTGGAAGTGGTGGCCGAAGTGGAGGGCCGCACGGTAGATGGCAAACTGCCCGTACCCGCTTGCCGCGAGAAAGTGAATGGAGTAGTGACTTACAAAGTGCTGATAGGGACAGACGGTAAAGTGGTGAGCGTCAGGAGTGGCGAAGGCGACTTGATGGATAATCCTCAACTGCAGGAATTGGTGCGCAAAGCAGCTATGAAAGCCCAATTCAATGCGGCCGAGCAGGAGAGTGTAGGCACCATTACTTTCACCTTTTTCTCCAAATAAGCCGAAGGTAAAGCCGCTATTGTAAGGATATAGCTTAAGGTTCTTGCGAAAAGAACGCTTTCAGTTCGGCCGCAAACTCCTGCTGAACGGCCTGATGGAGTTCGTTGGAGCAAAGCACGTTGGCGAGAAGCGTCATGTGGAGGGCGTTGTTCGTGGGGTTCGTCATGCAAAATTGGCGGTATGCCTCAAGGTCAAATGTCGGATCAGTAGCCGAGGGTATGAACTCGGCTATTTTTTTGCGATCGTTGCATAAATCGAAGATGGTCTTTTTTCGTAAATCAGAAATAATCATGAGGCGATAATTGTTATTTTGATTGCAAAAGTAGCGTTTTTAAATGAATTATGCAAGAAGAGTTACGTTTTTGAAATAAAAAGTCGAAAAAATTTGGTAGTATCAAAAATTTTTAGTAATTTTGCAGCGAATTTGTGCTTATATACATAAGAAAAACACATTTTGGCATGTTTTTTGCTAAATAAGCCATGAGAAACTTTGTTTCTATTGTAATTGTTTTGACAAAATAATTAAAAATCAACGATATGAACACACTCCAAGAACTTACTGACAAAATCTATGCAGAAGGCGTAGAGAAAGGTAAAAACGAAGCTGCCAAGATTCTGAGTGAAGCCGAGGCAAAGGCTGCTGCAATCATTGCTGCTGCCGAGAAAGAGGCTGCTGAGAAGCTTCAGAAAGCAGAACAGAAAGCAGCAGAGCTCGACAAGAATACACGCGCAGAGCTGAAGCTCTATGCCGATCAGTCCGTAAATGCCATCAAGACTGAGGTGACCAACCTGTTGACAGACAAGTTGGCACAGGATTCCGTAAAGGCTGCTACTGCTGATAAGGCGTTTATGCAGAAGCTGATTGCAGAGCTGGCTCAAGAGCTGGCTAAGGGTGGCGAGGTTGTGATTGCTGCCAAAGATGCTGAGGCACTGAAGGCGTATGTAGCTGCCAATCTGAAAGGATTGCTCGAGAAGGGCGTAAAGATTGAAGAAGTGAAGGGCATGCGTGCGGAGTTCTCTATCGCTCCTGCCAAGGGCGGCTATAAGCTCAACTTCGGCGATGCGGAGTTTATTGAATATTTCAAGGAATACCTCCGTCCGCAAATTCAGGAACTTCTGTTTTGATTGATTCGGTAAGGAATAACGTAAATTTGTATGCTTTATCATTATTTACTCGTTGGCTTGCAGGAACTTCAGCTTGATACGAAGCAGAAGCTTTCAGAGGAGGAGCTTGTTCAGACGCTCGAATCGGGCATGAGCAAGTCCGATAGAAAGTTGCTGCAGGAGTTGATGCTCCGGCCAGACGACGACAAGATTACGGCTCAACTGGAGGCTCTGAAGCAGCAGATGGCAGAAGACGAACAACCTTGCGTGCTTTCTGACGAAGACCTGCGTTGGCAGCTCGTATATGAGCAGGGTTCCCGTTCGCGCAATGCGTTTGTTCGCGATTGGTACACCTTCAATCTGGCGCTCAACAACGTGATGGCTGCTCAGATTTGCCGCAAGCATGGGTTCGACCTGAAGAAGGCGATTGTAGGCGAAGGTCCTATTCAAGAAGCACTTCGCACATCGAAAGCCAAGGATTTTGAGCTTTCTGACCAGCTTGAGGAGATAGGCGATATCCTGCGTTTGTCGGAAATCGATGACCTCTATGAGCGCGAACGCAAGACCGATGCCCTCCGCTGGCGTTGGCTCGAGGAGCACACGCTTTTCCATTATTATGAGGTGGAGAACGTGCTCGCGTATTACCTGATGGCAAAGATGCTCTACCGCTGGGATCTACTCAACGTAGAGGAGGGCCAGAAGGTGTTCCGTGCGCTTATTGCTGATATGAAACGCGACATTCGTTTTGATAAATGAGCGCATTCGCAACGTGCTCACTTTTCTGCTCAGGTGGGGCTTTTCTATCCACCTTTCAAAAGAATAATAAACAAATAAGATATGACAACAGGAAAAGTTAAAGGTATCATCAGCAACCTCGTGACGGTGGCTGTTGACGGTCCGGTTTCGCAGAACGAAATCTGCTACATTACAATCGGAAATACCAAGCTTATGGCCGAGGTCATCAAGGTGATTGGCGACAATGTGTATGCGCAGGTGTTCGAATCAACGCGCGGTCTGAAGGTCGGCAACCTCGTTGAGTTCACCGGCCACATGCTTGAGGTAACCCTCGGTCCGGGTCTTCTGAGCCGTAACTACGATGGCCTTCAGAACGACCTCGACAAACTTCATGGCGTTTTCCTCCAGCGAGGTGAGTACAATTACCCGCTCGATGAGGAGAAACTCTGGCACTTCAAACCTATTGCCAAAGTGGGCGATAAGGTAGATGCAGCCGCTTGGCTGGGTGAGGTTGACGAAAACCATCAGCCGCACAAGATCATGGTGCCGTTTACGTTCCAAGGCATCTATACGGTGAAGTCCATAGCTGCTGAAGGCGACTATACGATTCATCAGGTGATGGCAGTTTTGACCGATGCAGAGGGTGTGGATCACGAAGTGACGATGGTGCAGAAATGGCCGGTAAAGAAAGCTGTTCTTGCATACAAAGAGAAACCTCGTCCATTCAAATTGCTCGAGACGGGTGTGCGTACGATTGATACGGCCAACCCGCTTTGTGAGGGTGGTACGGGCTTTATCCCGGGCCCGTTCGGTACGGGAAAGACCGTGCTCCAGCATGCTATCTCCAAGCAGGCCGAGGCAGATATCGTGATTATTGCAGCCTGTGGCGAGCGTGCTAACGAGGTGGTGGAGACGTTCACCGAGTTCCCCGAATTGGAGGATCCGCATACGGGTCGCAAGCTGATGGAGCGTACGATTATCATCGCCAACACCTCTAACATGCCAGTGGCATCGCGTGAGGCATCCGTTTATACCTCTATGGCTATTGCCGAATATTACCGCTCGATGGGTCTTCGCGTATTGCTGATGGCCGACTCTACTTCTCGTTGGGCTCAAGCTCTCCGCGAGATGTCCAACCGCTTGGAGGAACTTCCGGGTCAGGATGCTTTCCCGATGGACCTCTCTGCTATCATCGGTGCTTTCTACGCACGCGCAGGTTACGTATATCTTAATAATGGTGCTACCGGTTCGGTTACCTTCCTCGGTACCGTTTCGCCCGCAGGCGGTAACCTCAAAGAGCCCGTTACGGAAGGTACAAAGAAGGTGGCTCGCTGCTTCTACGCTCTTGAGCAGGCACGTGCTGACCGCAAGCGTTACCCTGCTGTTAACCCCATTGACTCCTATTCCAAATATATCGAATATCCGGAGTTTGAGGAATATATCAGCAAGCGCATCAATGCCGGATGGACGCAGAAAGTCAACGATATGAAGACCCTTCTGCAACGCGGAAAGGAGATTCAGGAGCAGATTAATATTCTTGGTGACGATGGCGTTCCTGTGGATTACCACGAGACGTTCTGGAAGTCCGAAGTCATTGATTTCGTGATTCTTCAGCAAGATGCATTCGATAAGATTGACTCCGTTTGTCCGCTTGAGCGCCAGGAGTATATGCTCAATATCGTGATGGATGATATCTGCTCGCACGATTATGATTTCGATAATTTCGTGGAGGTATCTGAGTACTTCAAGAAGGTCATCAACCTCTGCAAGCAGATGAACTATTCGGAGTTCCATTCCGCAGATTTCGAGAATTACAAACAGCAGCTTGACGTTCTCCTGAGCGAAAAGCAGATTAAAGCATAAACAGCTATGGCTAAAGCATTTCAGAAAATATATACCAACATCACCTCCATTACGAAGGCTACATGCTCTCTGAAAGCCGAGGGTGTAGGCAACGATGAGCTCGCTATGGTCAACGGCAAGCTCGCTCAGGTAGTAAAAATCATGGGTGATGACGTGACTTTGCAGGTGTTTGAGGGTACGGAAGGTATCCCCACCAACGCTGAAGTAGTGTTCCTCGGCAAGTCGCCTTCATTGAAGGTGAGCGACCAACTCGCCGGCCGTTTCTTCAACGCTTATGGCAATCCTATTGATGGTGGTCCGGAAGTGGAAGGTACGGAAGTGGAGATTGGCGGTCCTTCTGTGAACCCCGTTCGCCGTAAGCAGCCTTCGGAGCTTATCGCTACCGGTATTGCAGGCATCGACCTCAACAACACCCTCGTTTCCGGTCAGAAGATTCCGTTCTTTGCTGACCCTGATCAGCCTTACAACCAAGTAATGGCTAACGTAGCACTTCGTGCTAAAGCTGATAAGATCATCCTTGGTGCCATGGGTATGACCAACGATGACTATCTCTATTTCAAGAACGTATTCCAGAATGCAGGTGTGCTCGACCGTATTGTTTCGTTCGTAAACACGACCGAGAACCCGCCTGTTGAGCGACTCCTCATCCCCGATATGGCCCTTTGTGCGGCTGAGTATTTTGCAGTACAGAAGCATGAGCAGGTGCTCGTTCTTCTTACAGATATGACCCTTTATGCCGATGCCCTTTCGATTGTGTCGAACCGTATGGATCAGATTCCTTCAAAGGACTCAATGCCGGGTTCGCTCTATTCGGATTTGGCTAAGATCTATGAGAAAGCCGTGCAGTTCCCAGAGGAAGCTGGTGGTGGTTCCATCACGATTATTGCCGTAACCACACTTTCCGGTGGTGATATCACGCACGCTATTCCGGATAACACCGGTTATATTACCGAGGGTCAGCTCTATCTTCGTCGTGATTCCGATATCGGTAAGGTTATTGTGGATCCGTTCCGTTCGCTTTCTCGTTTGAAACAGCTTGTAGCAGGTAAGAAGACGCGCGAAGATCATCCGCAGGTGATGAATGCTGCTGTTCGTCTGTATGCCGATGCAGCTAATGCGAAGACCAAGAAGGAGAATGGTTTCGACCTTACGAACTACGATGAGCGTTGCCTTGCTTTCGCTAAAGACTATTCCCGCGAGATCCTTGCTATTGACGTAAATATCAATACGACCGAGATGCTCGATGTGGCTTGGAAGCTCTTTGCCAAGTACTTCAAGCCCGAAGAGGTGAATATCAAGCAAGCCATTGTGGATAAATATTGGGTTAAATAATTCAAGGATAATTCGTTTCCTTAGCTCTCAAAAAAATGGCTATTACATATCAATTTAATAAAACATCGCTGCAAGCGCTTGAGAAAAACCTCAAGATGCGCCAACGTACGCTCCCCACGCTTCAGAACAAAGAGACGGCTCTCCGCCTCGAAGTGAAGAAAGCCAAGGAGGAGATGGACCGCCTCGACCGCGAGGTGGAAGAGCGCATCAAAGGGTATGATCAGATGATGGCGCTCTGGGGAGAGTTTGATACCTCGCTCCTGCACGTGGATGACGTACGCATGTCTATTAAGAAGATTGCGGGCGTGCGTGTGCCGGTGCTCGATGAGGTCATTTACTCTACCAAGGAGTTCTCCATCTTCTCTTCGCCCAAATGGTTTGCCGATGGATTTGCACAACTGAAGGCGATTGCCGAGGTGGGCATCAAGCAGGAGTTCTGCCGAGAGAAGCTCAACCTCCTCGAATATGCCCGCAAGAAGACCACCCAAAAGGTGAATCTTTTTGAGAAAGTGCAGATTCCCGGATATCAAGATGCTATTCGCAAGATTAAGCGATTTATGGAAGATGAGGAGAACCTCTCCAAGTCGAGTCAGAAAATTGTAAAATCCAAGCGTGAAGCAGAAGCCCGCAGAGAAGAAGAAGCAAGAAAGGAGGCAGCCGTATGATTACACAAATGAAGAAATACAACTTCCTGGTGTTCCATAAGGAGTATGATGCTTTCCTTACGATGCTTCAGGAGGCTGGGGTAGTGCACGTTACGGAGAAAGCAGAAGGATTGGCCGATGACCCTGAGTTGAGTGCACAACTGGCTCTCAGTCAGCAGCTTCAGCAGGCTATTGAGCAGCTTGAAGCGTTGGTTCCTGCCGGAAGCAATCCATTGGCAGCAGAGAAAATGGATGCTGCTGAATTGCTGCAGCAGCTTGACCAACTCAATGCTGACAAGCATAACGTGGAGCAACTCATTCAGGCTACCCGCAAAGAAGCTGAACGCATGAAATTGTGGGGCAATTTTGACAGGAAGAAACTCGATGCATTGGCAGAAGCCGGTTATGTGCTCCAGTTCTTTACCTGCGCTTCGCATAAGTATCAGGCAGAGTGGGAGAGTGCATTTAATGCCGTGTTGCTCTCTGACCCAAAGAGTTCTACCTATTGCTTCTGTACGGTTAACCACGAGCGTATTCAGCTCGAAGCTGATGAGCAGACCCTCAATCCGCATTCGTATGACCAACTGCTGGCTGATATCAATGCACAGCAAGGTTTACTCGCTGCAGCTCAAGCTAATCTCGAAGGATTTGCCATCAAGACGCTTGAGTCGTTCCGTTTAGCACTTCATACTTGCAAGGCTGCTATCGATTGGCAGAAAGTGCAACTATCTACCGACCATGCAGCTGAAGATACACTTTGCCTGCTTGAAGGATTCTGCCCTATAGATAAAGTGGAAGCTCTTGATAATCAGCTCAATGCAGCGCATATCTATTATCAGGAGGCAGACCCCAAAGACGAAGATCAAACGCCTATCAAGTTGCGCAACAACAAGTTTACGCGCATCTTTGAGCCGCTTACGGGTATGTATGGTTGGCCTTCATATGGTGAGTTTGATCCAACTCCGATTTTGGCACCATTCTATCTGCTTTTCTTTGCTCTCTGTATGGGCGATATGGGCTATGGTATTATTCTCGTAATCTATGGCTTGCTCCAGACAAAGAAGATCGTGAATATCTCCATGTTTGATGGCCTCGGACCGATTATTACGGCACTTGGTGTGGCAACTACAGTGGTAGGATTCTTGATGAATACCGTATTTGGCGTACCGGTAACGATGCTCGATTGGCATCCTGCTAAGGTGGCCGGATTCGACTTCTGGATGGTAGCTGCTGTTGCGATTGGCGTATTCCATATCTGTTTTGCTATGACGGTTAAAGCTATCTGCTCTACTGTTCGCTATGGTTTCCGGCAGACGGTAAGCACGTGGGGATGGCTGTTGCTCATTGTGGGGTCAATTTCTACAATCCTCTTGAGTATGGCATTCTCGTTGCCTACGAATGTAGTGAAATATACCATCATCGGTATTGGTGCGGTATCTGCCTTGGGTATCTATCTGTTCAACACTCCGGGTCGCAATCCGCTTATCAACGTTGGTGCAGGCTTGTGGGATACCTATAATATGGCTACCGGATTGCTTGGTGACGTGTTATCCTACATTCGTTTGTATGCCCTTGGTTTGGCTGGTGGTATGCTCGGAAATGCATTCAACGACTTGGCTATCAATATGATTTGGGCAGGAGGCGAAGGGGCTATTGCTGCTGTGGTTTTGAAGGGAGCAGGTATGGTGCTTGTACTCTTACTTGGGCACGTATTGAACCTCCTCATGGCATGCTTAGGCGCGTTTGTTCACCCGCTTCGTCTAACCTTTGTGGAGTATTTCAAGAATGCCGGTTATGAAGGAAAGGGCGTTTTGTATCAGCCTTTTGGCGGTAAATAGTTGTTTAGTCTATATGCCTTTGGATAACGGTATAAATAATAGAAATTTAATAATAACTCAAATAACAAATTTTACATTATGATTAATCTCATTCTTGGCTATCTCGGCCTTGGCCTTATGTTGGCTCTCGCAGGTATCGGTTCTTGCTATGGCACCACTATTGCTGGTAATGCAGCTGAAGGTGCACTTAAGAAGAATCCTGCTAAATCTTCTTCTTACATGATTCTTTCCGCTATGCCCGCTACCCAGGGCCTTTATGGATTCGTAGCTTTCCTGATGTGGGTGGGTAAGGACTTCGCAGCTGATGGTTTGATGCTCTTCGCTGTAGGTCTTTCGGTTGGTCTTGTTTGCCTCTTCTCTGCTATTCGTCAGGGGCAGGTTTGCGCTAATGGTATCGCTGGTATTGCTGCTGGTCATGATGTGCAGACCAACACCATGATTTATGCTGCTCTTCCGGAGTTTTACGCAATTCTTGCGCTTGTAGCTTCGCTTATGATTTAATCTGCTGAATTTCAGCGATTTGTATGTTCGCAGCCGCTCGTATGAGTGGCTGCGATTGTATTTTATAGGTTGCAGAACTGCAATTTTTTAAGAATTTATCACAAAAAAACTTGCACAATTCAGAAAAAATCAGTAATTTTGCACTCGCTTTCGAATCGACAAGAGAAAACTAACTATATGATACGTTTGAATTGTTTTTTTCAAGCTGATGGAGCCGATGAATATAAGGATGCGCTCCGAGCAGCTGTTTCGCTTACAGAGAAATCGCGTAAGCATGAAGGGTGTGTAGCATATGATGTTTTTCAGAGTGCTACCCGTTCGGATGTTTTTATGATTTGTGAAACATGGACTGACCAGCCCGCTCTTGATGCACATTCAGCTACTTCTGAATTTGCTAAGCTTGTGGGAGAAATGGAGAAATGTGGTAAGTTAAAGCTCGAAAAATTTGAGTTTTAATACATGAATTCATAAAAAATGCTTTTTTTTTCAAAAAAAATCACGAAAAATTTGCATATTTCATTATTTTTTTGTACTTTTGCAGTCGAATCATGAAGGGAGCCCCAATGAGGGTTCCCTTCTCGCATATTTTTTTACTCTTTTTCTGCTGTTTAGAAGTAGGAAAACAAATCGTTAAGACTACTATTATTTTCGATTATGATTGATAAAAACCTCGTATCAGAGCTTGCAAATGCATATCTTGAAGGCAAGCCTTATGAACTGATTACATGTCAGGTGAGTGCAGATAACCAAATCGTTGTAGAAATTGATTCATATGAAGGCGTGGATGTGGATTTTTGCGTGGAGCTTAGCCATTACCTCAACGAACATTTGGATCGCGAAGTGGAAGACTACGAATTGGAAGTTGGCTCTGTATCAATTACCGATCCATTTAAGTCGCTGATGCAATACCGCAAGAATGTTGGCAATCCGATAGAGGTTCTTACTGCTGATGGTCGTAAACTCCATGGACTGCTTATAAATGTAGAAGATGATTTCTTTGAGATGGAAGCAGAAGTGCTCGTGCAGGTGGAGGGCAAGAAGAAAAAGCAAAAAGAACGTCAAACACTTCGATTCTCATATCCTGAGGTGAAGTATTGCAAGTATGATTTGAAAGTGTAAGTTATTTGACCATTAGGGTATTCTCCTTTTTGAATTAATATTTATTTTTTACAAAATATGGCAACAAAGAAAACTGAAACTCCAGAGCCAATCAACTTGATTGACTATTTTTCGGAATTTAAGGAAATGAAGGGTATTGACCGCCAAACGCTTATCAGCGTGCTGGAAGAGTCGTTCCGCAACGTACTCGCTAAGATGTACGGTTCTGATTCCAATTACGATGTGATTATCAACCCCGATAAGGGTGACCTCGAAATCTACCGCAACCGTACGGTTGTAGCCGATGATGATATTTATGATACGAATACTGAAATTGAATTCTCCGATGCACGAAAGATTGATGAAGAGTGCGAGATTGGCGAAGAAGTAACCGATAAAGTTGAGTTTGCTTCCTTTGGCCGAAGAATGATTCTTAATCTCCGTCAAACGCTTGCTTCTAAGATCCTTGAGCTTCAGAAAGAGAATCTATATCTCCGCTATTCGGATATGCTCGGCCATGTTGTCTCCGGTGAATTATATCAGGTATGGAAGCGTGAGATGCTGCTTCTTGATGAGGATGGCAATGAGCTCTATCTGCCTAAGCAGAACCAGATCCCTTCCGATTATTACCGCAAAGGCGATACGGTTCGCGGTGTGGTAGTGCAGGTTGACAATAAGAATCAGAACCCGAAGATTATCCTGAGCCGTACGTCTCCTCTCTTCCTCCAACGCCTTTTTGAGCAGGAGATTCCGGAGGTTCATGAAGGAGTAATCGTTATTAAGAATATTGCGCGCATCCCTGGCGAACGCGCTAAGGTGGCAGTGCAGTCGTTTGATGAACATATCGATCCTGTTGGTGCTTGCGTAGGCGTAAAAGGTGCGCGAATTCATGGCATCGTAAGAGAACTCAGAAATGAGAATATTGACGTTATCAACTATACGTCAAACATCAACCTTTATATACAACGTGCGCTCGCGCCCGCGAAAATCTCTTCTATGGAAATCAACGAGGAAGCGCATCAGGCAAACGTTTATCTGAAGCCTGACGAAGTTTCACTCGCAATCGGTAAGGGTGGCTATAACATTAAGCTTGCTTGTATGCTTACCGGTTACCAGATTGATGTATTCCGCGAGATGAACAACGAGGATGTAGATGATATCTATCTGGATGAATTTAACGATGAAATCGATCAATGGGTGATTGATGCACTGAAGGCTATAGGTCTGGATACTGCTCGTGCAGTACTCGCACTCTCTCCTGAAGAACTTGCTGCTCGTACGGATCTCGAAGAAGAGACCATCGACCATGTATTGCAAGTGCTTTCAGCTGAGTTTGAAGACTGATTGTGCATCAGGTGACTCCACCCTTCCATTAAAATTATTAACTACCCATAAAATAGATTTTCATGGCAATAAAACTTATAAAAGCTTGCAAAGAACTAAATATTGGAATGTCCACTGCAATCGACTTCTGCACCAAACATGGGCATGAGATTGCAGCCGATCCCAACGTGCGTATCGATGACGAACTATATCTGCTTTTAGCTAAAGCTTTCAACAAAGACAAAGCGCTGAAGTTAGAAGCGGAGAAGATGGAGCAAAAGCGTCAAGAACGCGAGATCCCGAAAGCAGTTTCCGTTAATCCGGAAGCAGAATCGGATGTGCTGCATCCTGTGCAGAAACCTAAGATTGTTGGAAAAATCGATTTAAATGCCAATTCAGCTCAGAAAGAAGTTGCAACTGCAGCCAATGAGGCTCCTGCTGTTTCTGAAAAAGCTCCCGCCAAAGAAACTCCTGCAGAAGAAAAGAAAACTCCAGCTGCTGAAGTAGTGGTTCCTGCTAATGCCGTACCGGCTCAAGAGAAGGCATCCGTTTCGGAGCCTGCTCCCGCTCCTGTTGAGGATAAGAAGGAAGAGCTTTCCGCTCCTATAGTAGCGGAGAAAAGCGCACCTGCTACTGATAAAAATGAGCCCGCAAAACAGGCAGAACCTGCTGAAAAAATGGCTCAAGAGGTAGAGAAGAAGGAACAGGAAGCAGATAAGGAGGAAATCTTTACTCTCGAGAAACCCAAACTTAAGAAGCAGCCGGTAGTACTCGGAAAGATAGACCTTTCTGCTATTAATTCTTCTACTCATCCCAAGCAGAAAACCAAGGAAGAGAAGAAGAAAGAGCGCGAAGAACGTAGGCAGCAGGCTAGACAGCAGAACAAACGCAATAATGCAGACTCGAACGACTCAAGAAATGCTAACAATGCCAACTTCGGCGGTAATAATGCCGATGGCGAAAAGCGTAAGCGCGAGCGCATTAAGCAGGGTAAGGTGGATGTAAACGATGCTCGTAATCAGAAGGGTAAGGGTAAGAACCAAGGCCAAAAGAAGAACATTCGCGTAGAGATTGACGACGAAGAAGTACAGAAGCAAATCAAAGATACGATTGCACGTTTGCAAGGTGGTCATGGTAAGACTAATGCATCCAAGTATCGTAAGGAAAAGCGCGAGCAAATTCGTAACAAGCAAGAGGAAGAACGTGCAGAAGAGGCAGCACAGAGTAAGGTGCTTAAGCTGACGGAATTCGTAACGGCTAATGACCTTGCTGTGATGATGAACGTACCTGTTACGAAAGTCATTGGTACCTGTATGTCGCTTGGAATAATGGTGTCTATCAACCAACGATTGGATGCTGAAACGATCAATATCGTAGCTGAAGAGTTTGGGTTTGAAACGCAATTCGTAAGTGCAGAAGTGGTTGAGAATATTGCAGATGATTCGGATGAGTTCTCTGAAGAGGATCTTGAACCGCGTGCTCCTATCGTTACGGTCATGGGTCATGTGGATCACGGTAAAACCTCTCTTCTTGACCATATCCGCAACACCAACGTGATTGCTGGTGAGGCCGGTGGTATCACACAGCATATTGGTGCATACAACGTGACGCTCAAGAATGGTCAGAAGATTACGTTCCTCGATACGCCCGGTCATGAGGCATTTACTGCTATGCGTGCTCGTGGTGCGAAAGTTACGGATATTGCGATTATTATTGTTGCTGCTGATGATGGCGTGATGCCGCAGACGCGTGAAGCTATCTCGCATGCTCAAGCTGCAGGTGTACCGATGATTTTTGCAATCAATAAGTGCGATAAACCGGGTGCCAATCCGGATAAGATTAAGGAAGAATTGGCAAACATGAACCTGCTTGTAGAAGATTGGGGCGGTAAGTATCAGTCTCAAGATATTTCTGCAAAGAAGGGCGACGGCGTGTTTGAACTCTTGGAGAAAGTTCTTCTCGAGGCCGAGATGCTTGATTTGAAGGCAAATCCCAAGCGCAGAGCAAAAGGTTCGATTATTGAATCTTCACTTGATAAGGGTAGGGGATATGTAGCTACTGTTCTTGTATCTGATGGTACACTCCACATGGGCGATATAGTTTTGGCCGGTACCTCTCATGGCCGCATTAAGGCGATGTTCAATGAGCGTAACCAGCGCATCAAAGAAGCTCTCCCGGGTGAACCAGCCGTTATTCTTGGCTTGAATGGTGCACCTCAAGCTGGTGATGAATTCAATGTAATGGCTACTGAGCAAGAAGCACGTGAGATTGCCAATAAGCGCGAGCAATTACAACGTGAGCAGGCTATCCGCACTAAGAAACATGTGGGTCTTGAGGAGATTGGTCGCCGTTTGGCTATTGGTGATTTCAAAGAACTCAACCTTATTATCAAGGCCGATGTGGATGGTTCTACCGAGGCAATTGCAGACTCTATGATTAAGCTCTCTACTGAGAATATTCAGGTGAATGTGATTCACAAGGCTGTAGGTGCCATTTCGGATTCCGATGTGATGTTGGCTGCTGCTTCAGATGCTATCATCATTGGTTTCAATGTGCGTCCGACTGCCAGTGCTAAGCGTATGGCCGAAAACGAAGAGGTGGATATTCGCATCTACTCGATTATCTACGATGCTATCGAAGAAGTGAAATCGGCTATGGAAGGTATGCTTGCTCCCGAGACGAAGGAGGAAGTTACAGGTACGCTCGAAGTGCTCCAAACGTTCCGAATCTCTAAAGTGGGTACGATTGCCGGCTGTGTGGTACGCGAAGGTAAGATTAAGCGAGGCAACAAGGTGCGCGTTATTCGAGATGGTATCGTAATCTTTACAGGCGAATTGGCTTCGCTTAAGCATGAGAAAGACGATGTCAAGGAAATGGCTACCAATCAGGAATGCGGTCTGAATATCCGCTCTTTCAACGATTTGCTCGAGCATGATATCATAGAATCGTTTGAAACGATTGAAGTGAAGAAAGAGTTGTAATCTGGAGAGGATTTATATGTAGTGAGGCTTCCCAATCGGGAAGCCTCACTAATTTTTGATAACGAGTAGCAATATATCTAATGCTTATCTGTCAGTATGAAGGAACATTTTTATAGTGCGAATGCTATAAATATTTAATTTTATGTAGTATTAGCCGAGTTTGCTAATCTTAATCAGCATCTCTTCGTCCAATATTTTAATCTTTCTTCCATCGAGGGAGATGATGCCGTCTTGTGCAAATTGAGATAACGTGCGGATCGCATTGGAAGTGGTCATGTTGGAGAGATTAGCCAAGTCTTCTCGTCCCATATACATAGAAATAGTGGCGCCATCTTCGTCAAGTCCGTATTCCTGCTTGAGCGTTAATAATGCTTCTGCCAATCGACCGCGGATATGCTTTTGGGTGAGATTAACTACTTTTGCATCCGATTTACCCAAGTCCTTAGCCATCTCTATCATAAACAAATAGCAAAAATGATGATTGTTCTTGATGAGATCAAGGAAAATATCTTTGGGAACTTTATAAACTACTGATTGCTCAAAAGCACTTACGGCTGTATTGTAGGTTTCGCCAGCAATAACAGCTCTATAAGCAAACAAATCATAAGGCTTAAGCATGCGGATTATTTGCTGCTTATTCCCTACGCCTTCCTTATACACACGAAGTTTACCATCACCAAGCATCATTACATGCGTTGGAACGTCACCTTCGTGGTGAATGACTTGATTCTTTTTATATTGGCAGATTTCTACATTTCGGGTGATGAACTCTTTTTCTTCGAAGGTTAGAACGTTCCAAACTTCGTTCATTTCCCAAAGTCGCTTCTGCTCAAATTCGGGGTCGATTTTTATCATAAAAACAGTCGCTTACCTAATACCTAAATTGCGATGCCTTGAAATTTGATGCAAAAATAATGCTTTTTTTCCATATATCCAAATTTTTTCAACAAAATCGCACTTTTCATTTGTTCAATTGCAAAAAAATGCGTATCTTTGCATACGATTTGAGTAATTTTCGGATTTTTGTAATCTAAATACATAATACGTATGTCATCTTTACAAAACAAACCCAATCCAGTTAATCACGCCATGCTGATGGGGCTCGAAATGGGCGTTTGGTTCACGATTAATTTTATCGTGAGCGCTCAGCAGTTGCGTCATCCCTCTTTGTGGCTTCTCTCTTGGCTGCTAACATTTTATGTAGCATATGGCATCTATCGTGCAGCACAGCATTATAAGCAGTTTGAATGTGGTGGAACTATTAGTTTCAGTCAAGCTTATTCTTATATTCTTTGGCTGTTCTTATGCTCATCTATTATAGCAGCCATATTGCGGTTTGCATATTTGATGTGGTTGGATACTGACTTTTTGCCTGCCATGTTTGATTCAACAATGAAGATGCTTACTGAAGCAGTTAACCAGCAGCCTGATATGGATAAGGTATTACTGGATACGTTTGCAGAAACGATGCCTTCCCTGCTTACTCCTATTCGTGTCTCTGTTTATTACAGTATGTTTGATATGTTTATAGGTGCAATCGCTGGACTTATTTTGGCTCCTATGGTGCAACGCATTAAAGCGCGATTCATTTTCCCTTTTGGAAATAAAGATAACGAAAATCAGGATTAATAATATGGATATATCTATTATTGTACCGCTGTATAATGAAGCGGAATCGCTCCCACATTTATTTGAGTGGATTGAGCGGGTAATGAACGAACATTCTTTCTCTCACGAAGTAATTTTTGTGAATGATGGTTCTACGGATGACTCTTGGAAAGTGATTGAAACGCTTCGTAAGCAAGCTCCAGAAGTGGTTCATGCCATTGAGTTTAGGCATAATTATGGCAAGTCGGCAGCCCTCTATTGCGGCTTTAAGGCAGCAGAAGGCGATGTGGTCATTACGATGGATGCAGACTTGCAGGATTCTCCCGATGAAGTGCCGGAATTGTATCGAATGGTAATGGAAGATGGCTATGATTTGGTAAGCGGATGGAAGCAGAAACGTTATGACAATGCGCTTACTAAGAATCTGCCGTCAAAACTGTATAATGCTACAGCTCGTTGGGTGACAGGCATCAAACTTCACGATATGAACTGCGGTTTGAAAGCCTATAGAAAAGAGGTAGTGAAAAATATTGAGGTCTTTGGTGAGATGCATCGCTACATTCCTTATCTTGCTAAAAATGCTGGCTTTACTCGCATTGGTGAGAAAGTAGTGCAGCATCGTAAGCGTGAGTTCGGTGTGTCAAAATTTGGCATTAATCGTTTCGTTAATGGATATCTCGATTTAATGACATTGTGGTTCCTATTCAAGTTCGGAAAGCAACCGATGCATTTCTTCGGCTTGATTGGTTCGCTGTCGTTTGTTATCGGTTTCTTCGTGGTTTTTGGGCTTGCAGCATATAAACTATGGGCTATTTGCTCGGGCGTAAGAGCTATGCTTATTGCCAATAACCCTTGGTTCCATATAGCTATTTTGGCAATGATTCTCGGTTGCATGCTTTTCCTTGCAGGATTCCTCGGTGAACTCATAATCCGCAATTCTATTGAACGAAACAACTATCTGATTGATAAGCAGTTCTAATGCAGCAGTTATATAAAGTCATATCTAAATCGCTTCATAGCAGAATGCTGGGGCATGCATTGGCTATTCTCCGTCCGGTTGTGATGGAAACGGGGAATGCGTTATTAGCAGACCAGCTCCAATCTATTCAGCAAAACTATCGGTATTTGGTAGATTATTTTCTTTCAGGAACCAATGATCCTCGTCGTTCGGAACTGATTGATGCCATGATTCATGATACATATGAGTTGGTGGATGAAGTATATTTGGCTCATCGGTTACAGAATAATACGGATTATGAATTTAGAGAGATGTTGCGTCCGGATAATTGCGTTATCCCTACTTATCCCGACCCTGAGAGTGTGGATAATGCAGATCCAACCTTCCGTACTATGTGGCTCTCTAAGCCCGATGACGATCATTTATTGCTTTTTAGAAAATTGATTGCCGATCCGGCTATGGAGATTGAAGCGTATTTGGCTATTTCCGGACTTACGCTTTCGCTTCTCCGTTCGTTTTCTGAGAAAGGTTTTTTGGCATTGATAGAAGCTGCTGAAGAGCATTATCTCATTCCTATCCGAGAACGTGCGTGGGTAAGTGTGCTGCTACTGCTTTTGGTGTATGACGACAGGTTACGTTTCTTCCCCGATATTGTAGCTGCCGTTCAAGATTTGCTTGATTCTGACGATCAACGCGTTTTTGCTACAACTGCCATGGTATGCATTGTACGTACACTTGGAGTAGATTGGGCTAACAAAGCGTTTTATTCGCTCCAGAAAAGTATGACGCCTTTAATCAATAAGCTGATGCCCAAAACCATGGAATCAGAAAAAATTTCGCAAGATGAATTAGATGATTTCTCGGCTCATTTGGATAAGGATTTCCAGGAGATATTAGAAGAAAACAGGCAAGAAATGATTCGGCTGACAGAAGAGCATCTCGATACGCATTTTGCAATGTTTAAAGACATGTATTCTTCTTCATTTTTCTCTGAACCATTCAGATGGTGGCTTCCGTATGATCCCGACTATTTGCCTGAAGAGGCGCGAAAGCAGATTCCCATTTTCCGTATACTCCACATGAATGACTTGTGTGATTCTGATCGGTTCGCATTTCTCTCCACCCTCAGCAGGATTGGGTTTATCAACGGACAGTCTGTATCTGAACTAATGGAGCAAGCGGGCAATGAAGCTGAGGATTCGGAAGCAGAAACTGGTAGCCGAATTCTGTGCAATGATTATGTGCGCCAAGCCTATCGTTTTTTCCGCTTGAATCCTTGGAAAATCCAAAATCCGTTTGAAGCACTCTCCCAGTTGCCTGATTCTACGGTATTCAGATTGCTTTATACGTCTGCGGCAGATAAGAGAATTATTGCATCTTGCTTGATGCATTGTCGGGCGTATGAAATGGCCGCCAAAATATATGCCCAAATTGCAGATACGCTCCAAAGTGCAGAAGTATATGGTCATTATGGGCTTTGCTTGCAGAAGATTGGTGAGTATGAAAAAGCCTTTGAAGCATATAAAAAAATGCAGCAACTGGGCAGTTCCGAATGGCTATATCGCCAGATGGAATATTGCTATTTCGCAATAGGTGATTACGATGATGCGCTTCAAATGTGCGAATTATTGCTCCAAATTAAACCCGATTCTCAGGCATATCTTTATGAGAAAGCCAATGTATTAATAAGGTTAGAGCTCTTCGCAGAGGCCTTAGCCATTCTCTATAAATTGGATTTTCTTAGACCCAATAATGCTACCATCGCGCACGAAATAATATGGTGTGCTTTTGTGTGCGATGATTTCGAAGCTGCAATCCGCTATTTCAAACGGCTTGAAGAAACGAATATGACCAACGCAAACGATTGGATTAATATGGGGCATATCCATTTTATTCAGGATAAGCGTATGGATGCATATCAATCATATAAAAGAGCGATGATGCAGATGGCTGATTTGAAGAAATTTTTGGCTGCATTTCGGCCAGATCGACCATTACTGGTAGAGAAGGGGATTCGGCTAGATGAAGTTTATCTGATGGAAGACCAACTGATAAGTTCTTGGTCTGAAAAATAATACATACCTTCCCGAAATAGCCTCGGGAGGGTATTTTTTGTTTTTTTTATTTTTTCTTTGTCAAAAATTTGCACACCTCAATTATTTTTATTACCTTTGCATGCGATATTAAAACAAACTCCTATGGCTAACTTATATGGGCAATATGTTTGGCTAATCGATACGATTCGTTCGGCTGGACGCATTACAAAAGCTGAGATTGATCGCCGGTGGGCAAAGTCTTCACTTAATGAAAAGCGCGAGGCTACTTATCCTCTTCGATCGTTTCATCGTCATAAAGAAGCGATCCGAGAAATTTTTGGCTTGATTATTGGTTGCGATTTGTCGGGCGGATATGTGTATTATATCTCGAATTTCGACGACTTGGCTTCAGATGGCTACCGCAGTCATCTTCTGAAGAGTTTGGAATTTTCCAATCAATTGCTCGATAATACAACGGATATTCGTAGGAGAATCCTCTTCGAGCCGCTAAATGATGGCTCAGAACATTTAGCAGCGATCTTTTCAGCCATGCGAGATAAACTTGCGTTGCAGATAACCTATCGGTCAGAGTTTGGTAAAGATCCGATGGAAGTGGTGCCGTATTGCCTCAAGGAAAAGAATTTCATTTGGTATCTTGCAGCAAAAAAACTGCATGGTTCTGGCTTGGTTGAAACGGAAGTAATCAAGTTGCCCGAACTGGAATCTGTGGTTATCAGCGCTACCAAAGCATCTATGCCAAGGCATTTTAATGGAGAGATATTCTTCAATTCATATTTTGGCCAAATAGAGAAATCCAATGTTCCCAAACTGCGCGCGCCCAAAGATGACAAATTGGCTAAAACAAAATCTGTGAAACCTGCCAAATCTGATAAGACCAAACAAAAAAATGCACCTGTAATAGAGCAATTGTCACTCTTCTAATATGGCCGTTCCATATCTTCAAGTAGAAAACCTAACTAAAAGCTTCGGCGATAAGGTGCTTTTTGAGAGCATCTCTTTTGGCGTGGCTGAAGGGCAACGGGTTGCGCTTATTGCCAGAAATGGAGCAGGTAAAACTACTCTTCTAAATATAATTGCAGGCGAAGAGGATTACGAGGCTGGTTCTGTTACTTTTCGCAAGGATCTCAAAGTTGGGTATTTGCGTCAGCAACCTTCCTTTTCTGAAGGCTTAACTGTTATGCAAGCTTGTATGATGAATGCGCCAGAAGAAACGGAACTTGAGCGATCATGGGACTACGAAACGCGTTATAAGCAGATTCTTGGTAAGCTCAAAATCACCCATCTTGACCAGCGTGTTGAAACGCTTTCCGGTGGGCAACTGAAGCGTGTGGCACTTGCTAATGTATTGATAGCCAATCCCGAACTGCTGATACTTGATGAGCCTACCAATCATCTTGATTTGGAAATGGTGGAATGGTTGGAGGATTTTCTTCGGCATTCGCAAATGGCTCTGCTTATGGTTACTCACGATCGTTATTTCCTTGATCGCGTGTGCTCCGATATTCTTGAAATAGATCAGCAGCAACTCTTTCCGTATCGTGGAAATTATTCATATTATCTGGAAAAAAGGGCGGAGAGAATTGATAATTTCAATGCAGAAACGGAGAAAGTGCGCAATCTGTATCGTACGGAACTCGATTGGATGAGGCGTATGCCGCAGGCTCGAGGTCATAAGTCTTCAGCACGAATAGATGCGTTTTATGATCTGCAAGACCGTGCTTCTCAGCAGATTGTGGAGAAAGAAGTACACTTGGAGAATCGCTCGATATACGTAGGCAGTAAAATATTTGAGGCACAATATATATGTAAATCATTTACGCGAGAGGGGATGGAGCCGCTCGTGATAATGAAAGATTTCTATTACAATTTCTCGCGATTTGAGAAATTGGGTATAGTAGGGAATAATGGAACCGGAAAAACCACTTTCCTCCGAATGCTATTAGGCGAAGAGAAGCCCGATAGTGGACAGTTTGACATTGGTCAAACCATTCAGTTTGGTTATTTTTCACAAAGAGGATTGCCTTTTTCGGACGGTATGAAAGTGATAGACGTGATTCGAGATGTGGCGGAAGAGATTGATATGGGAGGTGGACGACATCTTTCGGCTTCGCAGTTTCTGCAGCATTTCTTGTTTTCTCCTTCTCAGCAGTATGATTATGTAGAGAAACTGTCAGGAGGCGAGAAACAACGATTAAATCTATGCCGAGTGCTGATGAAAAATCCGAATTTTCTCATTTTGGATGAGCCAACCAACGATTTGGATATTCCTACACTCAATATCTTGGAAGACTATCTCCGTAGTTTCAAGGGCTGCTTGATTGTGGTATCACACGATCGCTATTTTACGGATAAAGTGGTAGATCATTTACTCGTTTTTAGAGGAAATGCGGTTATCAAGGATTTTCCCGGTAACTATACGCAATTCCGCGAATCAGAAGCGGCTGCCAATAATGGACAAATAGCAGTAAATCAGAAGGGAGTAAATACTGACAAGAAGGCCAATATGAATACTGCTATCCCCCAAAAATCCGTTCCTGCTAAGCCTCGTCTGACAGAAAAACCTCGCAAACTAACTTTCAAAGAGCAGCAAGAACTCAAAGCACTTGAGTGCTCCATGCCGAAGCTCGAAGCAGAAATAAAAGCGCTTGAAGAGGCCCTTTCTGGAGGATTGTCTGATCCCCAACAGATAGCAGAGGCTTCTCAAAGATATGAGGCTGCAAAAGACGAACTGGACTTGCAAGAACTTCGTTGGCTCGAACTGAGCGAAATATAATTTTTGCATAAAAAGTGCTTGTCTTCTGCAAAGCGATAATGAACTTACTTCAAAGAACACAAACAATATGAATAATTGATAAATTCTTACATTATGGAAAGAAGAGAATTTTTGCAGAAAGCTGCAATCCTTGGTGGCGCAGTCGCCCTCGCTCCTGATTTATTAGCTTCTATTCGCTTTGAGGAAGAAGTGCATCAATCTGCTCCAGCTGTAAAGCATGGACTATCCGGAAAAATGCACCTTCGTTTCTTCCCTTATGAGTTGGAGCTTACACATACATTTACGGTAGCTACTTTCTCTCGCAAGACAACTCCTACAGTGCAGGTTCTCATTGATTATGAGGGATATACTGGTCATGGAGAAGCCTCTCTTCCTCCTTATTTAGGATATAATACGGAAGGAACGATGGCTTTCCTCCGCAAGGTGGATCTTTCGCAATTTTCCTCACCATTCCTTCTAGAGGATATCCTTACGTATGTAGATACTGTAGCCCCAGGCGAAACGCCCGCCAAAGCTGCCATAGATATTGCGCTCCACGACCTTATCGGTCAGCTTTGTGGTCGTCCGCTTTATGAATTATTGGGGTTAGATCCCGCAAAGACTCCCAGTACTTCATATACTATCGGTATTGATACTCCGGAGATTGTTCGCCAAAAGACGCTCGAATGTGCAGAACGATTCAATGTGCTGAAGGTGAAAGTAGGATATAAGGGTGATGAGGAAATGATTCGTACGATTCGCGAAATCACCAATCTTCCGCTCGTTGTAGATGCTAATCAGGGATGGACAGATCGTCAGGAAGCCTTAGATAAACTGCATTGGTTGCACGAGCAAGGCGTACAGATGGCAGAACAACCGATGCCAAAGACTCAGCTCGATGATATTGCTTGGCTTACACAACATAGTCCTGTGCCCATCTATGCCGATGAATCCATACAAAGAATGGCAGATCTGCCGAAAATTAAAGGTGCTTTCCATGGAATCAATATCAAACTGATGAAATCTACTGGTATTCGAGAAGCCCTTAAGATGATGGCATGGGCACGTACGGAAGGTATGGATCTGATGCTCGGTTGTATGACCGAAACATCATGTGCCGTTACAGCTGCTGCTTCGTTGTCACCATTGGTTGATTTTGCAGATTTGGATGGCAACTTACTCATATCTAATGATTTATACGATGGCATTGGATTGGAGAAAGGTCGCTTGATTCTTCCTAATCGTCCGGGTTTGGGACTTATTGATATTAAGAAATAATAGCAAAATTATGAAACTCATTTTTGCTTCAAATAACATTCATAAATTAGAGGAAGCTCGTGCTATACTCTCAGACTTTGAAATTCTTTCGCTTGCTGAAATCGGATTGCATGCAGATATTCCAGAAACGGCTGATACGCTTGAAGGCAATTCCATGCAAAAAGCGGATTACGTATTTGAGTGGTATAAAGCTCACCAATGCTCTATGCCGAATGATGTCGTAGGTTGCTTTGCTGACGATACGGGTCTTTGTATTCGTAGTTTGGATTGGATGCCGGGAGTATATACTGCTCGATGGGCTGGCGAAGATTGTGATCCTGCGGATAATAGAGCTAAAACACTTCGCTTGATGAAAGGAAAAACGGATCGATTTGCTGAATTTCGAACCGTAGTAACGCTCATTCTCTGGGATAAGCCTCATTCGCTCTCTGCTCCTCATAAGCAGCAGTTCGTTGGTGCTGTAGAGGGTCAAATTTCAGAAGAGGAGAGGGGAGAACATGGGTTTGGATATGATCCTGTATTTTGTCCAGAGGGGCAAGTACTTACGTTTGCCCAATTGCCTACAGAATACAAGAATACAATTTCACATCGTGCTCGAGCAATGAAGAAATTAGCAGACTTTTTCTGTAAATGAGCGCATTCAGTCCTATGTCTGGGTGATAAGATTGTTGTTTCACGAATAAAGAAACTGTTTTCATGATTGATAAAATCGTATATCTCGCATGATTCGTACACTTGTATTTGATTTGGGAGGAGTGATAATGGATCACAATATCCCATTGTGCATTGAGAAGTTTACTCGCATTTTAGGTCCCAACATAGCTGCATTGGGGCTTCAGCCGAATGGAGAGGCTGCGGATATGGATAATGCCGAAAGCAAAAGATTGCAAGTGGCGCTTTCTGTAGCTGCCAATACATCTACAATCATGCATGACTATGAGCTTGGGTTAATCAGTTCGGATGATTTTGCTGAAGCCATTCTAAAGTTGGCCAAACCTGGTTTTACTTCTGATGATGTATTCGATGCATGGGATGCTATGCATGCTGGTATTCCTACCTATCGCTTTCAGTTGCTGAAGAAATGGCATCTGCATTATCCCATCTATGCACTCAGTAATAACAACGAAGAGCATTGGCGCCATATTCATGCAGAATATCCAGATTTCGATACCTATTTCGATCGCACTTTTGCTTCGCATATCGTACATTTGGGCAAACCCGACCCCCGTATTTTCGAGTTGGCCAATAAGCAGATAGAAGCTGATTATGAGGCAGTTGGAGAAGTATATAAGCCTGAAGAAACAATCTTTATAGATGATATCGAATCCAATCGATTGGCAGCTAGCCAATTCGGTTGGCAGACTTGTGCTTCTGTTGAGGAATTGGAAGTATTGCTTGCAAAAGATGCGTAATCTGCCCTTTTGCTTTACCAATTCAAATCAATGAAAATAGGTAAATGGTCAGAGTAGCCACCATTATATCGCGGCCCCATATATGTGCGAAATGGCTTTGACCCTACGTATTTTGGGTCTTCTTCCAACAACCAATCGGGTGCAAAAATATGCGGTTCTGACAATAGTGGCAATAGAGCATCAGATGCATAAAACTGATCCAGACATGACCATATTCCATGGAACTTATATGTTCCTCGATCTGCTTTTGCAAGGGGAATCATCAGATTATGAAGCAGCGGAACAAGGTTGTCTTGGGGTTCAGAATTAAAGTCGCCCATTGCGAGAATCAAGGCCGAAGAATCCGTCTGCAGAATAGCGTCTGCGGTTCTGTATAGTACTTGTTGAGCGATCTCGCGTTTGTCTGCAGATTGGGCTGCACCTCCTCGTTGTGAGGGGAAATGGCATAATAGCAGATGCAATATTTCGGAAGCAAGTGTATCCGCAGCATCTATTTTTGCGAATGAGCAATGCAATATATCTCTTGATTGCCATTCGCCATTGCTATCTCCTACTGATATTGACTGAAAATCAATAAGTTGAAGTCGAGTAGTATCGTATAGCAAACCAGGGTCTATTCCACGATTATCTGGGCCTTCTATTAAGACACTTTTATACGGATAATTTTTGCCAAGATGCCATTTCTGGAGCTGAATCAAGCAGCTGTCGGTCTCTACCTCTACCATTCCTATGATGGCAGGAGGAGTCCATTCGCCTATGGCGGCTATCACTTGTGCAATATGGCTCAGTTTTGTGAGATACCGGCCGTACGTCCAATGATACGTACCATCGGGCAAAAATTCATCATCATTGCGCAAACTGTCGTTTTTAGTATCAAACAGATTCTCTACATTATACGCCACAATCCGTATCGGAGCCGGCTGCTGAGCTTTGCCCCGAATCCCCCAAAGGATGCATATTACTGCAAGGATGGTACGTAAAGTGCTTTTCATGAATAGTTTAATTACGGTTTTGAAAATTATTAACAGTTATAAACGAAAATCATTCTTAATGCTATGGTAGTAGGAGATAAAATTCCTGAAGTGTTAGGCATTGACCAACACGGAAATGAAATCAAAAGTAGCGATTATCGCGGAAAGAAATTGGTTCTTTATACTTATCCGAAGGCCAATACGAGCGGCTGTACGGCTGAGGCATGTTCGCTTCAGGCGCATAAAGCAGAATTGGAAGCGGAAGGGTATATGATTATTGGTGTGAGCAAGGATAAGCAGGCTTCTCAGCAGAAGTTTGCTGAAACCAACGGATTGGAGTTTCCGCTCATTGCTGATACTGACACTCGTTTGCTTCAAGAATTGGGTAGTTGGGGAGAGAAAGTGGCTTGTGGACGCAGAACCATCGGCACTTTGCGCACTACTTACTTGGTAAATGAAGAGGGAGCAATCACCCGAATCTTTACTCCCAAGGAGATTAAAACCAAAATCCACGCTGAGCAGATTCTCGAAGTGATTCGCTAATTCCAATCCTAAGGGTAATAATCTCATGGGCAATTGATTTTGTAAATCATATAAAGCAGTTGCTTGATTCATTACCCATTTGATTCCCAATATGCCTCTGCAGGCAGTAGTTCGTATAAGAGTTACTGCTTGCGGAGGTATGTTTTGAAACTATAAGGGTATGGGTTCTTCTCATCGGCTTCAAACCTTTCTTCCTCTACCAGTTCCCATTCAGTAGGATCGATTGTCGGGAAGAACGTATCCGCATCTGGGAAAGTGGCATGTATTTCCGTGATATACAATTTGTCAGCCTTCGGAAGACATTGTTTGTAAATCATGCCACCACCAATTACAAAGCATTCATCATTGGTATCTACTGATGAAATTGCTTCATCAATACTGCCCACAGTTTCAGCTCCTTCAAGTCCATTGGCATTGGGGTGGTGCGTAACGACAATATTGCGTCTTCCGGGAAGTGGACGACGAGGAAGAGACAACCATGTGTTCTTGCCCATAAGAATAGGATTCCCCATCGTTATCTCTTTAAAATGCTTTAGGTCTGCCGGCAAATGACACAACAAGTTGCCTTGTTTGCCGATAGCATTATCTTGACTTATTGCTACAATAATCGATATCATATTTTATAAGTAATCAAACGGCTACTACACCTGCAATATGCGGATGCGGGTCATAGCCCTCCAGTTGGAAATCTTCGTATTGGAAGCTGAAGAGGTCCTTCACTTCCGGATTCAAGTGCATGGTGGGCAACTTACGAGGCTCACGCGTGAGTTGCAAATTTACCTGCTCGAAGTGGTTCGTGTAAATATGTGCATCACCTAATGTGTGGATAAACTCTCCCGGCTGCAATCCTGTAACTTGCGCAACCATCATTAATAGGAGCGCATAACTTGCGATATTAAATGGAACGCCCAAAAAGATATCCGCACTTCTCTGGTATAGTTGCAGAGAGAGTTTGCCATCGGCTACATAAAACTGAAAGAGCGAATGGCAGGGTGGGAGAGCCATCTTATTGACTTCTGCCACATTCCATGCGGATACAAGCATTCTTCGCGAATCGGGCGTATGCTTGATCTGATCGAGTATCATTTGAATCTGATCAATGGTGCCGCCATTGTAATCCGGCCATGAGCGCCATTGATGCCCATAAACGGGACCTAAATCACCATTCTCGTCTGCCCATTCATTCCAAATCCTTACGCCATGTTCCTGCAAATAGCGCACATTCGTATCGCCCTGAAGAAACCAGAGCAATTCATAGATAATGGACTTTAAATGCAGTTTCTTGGTAGTCAGAAGTGGGAATCCTTCTGATAAATCAAAGCGCATTTGATGGCCGAAAACCGAACGAGTACCCGTGCCTGTTCTATCTGTTTTCAGACTGCCTTCCGTCATTACTCGGCGGCATAAATCGAGATATTGCTTCATTGGAATGGGGTATTATTAATACAAACCATAGGTCGTTCGCAAGACTTTAAACTCTGTTCGACGATTGATTTGATTGCATATTTCTTGTTGATTCTTAGGAAGTGAGAGAATAAATTCCTCGTTGAGTTCTTGATCTACAGGGATAAAATCATACTGATTATTAAGCGCTTTGTCTGCTACAACCGGTTTCGTCTTTCCATAGCCAACTGGCGTAAGACGATCGGCTTGAATTCCAGCTTTGATGAGGTAATCAACGCATGATTGTGCGCGCTTCTCCGATAGGATACGGTTGGCTTCAGCATTGCCAACAAGGTCCGTATGGGCCGAGAGTTCAATCGTGATATTCGGATTGTCTTTGAGCAGTTTTACGAGCGCATCGAGTGATGCGGCAGAAGTGGGAGTGAGCGTCCATTTACCAAATTCGTAGAACACATTCTCCATCTTTACGGGTTTGGACAATGAGGTAAGCGTAAAGTTTTGCGTAAACGTCTTACTGTCTTTGAGACCCTGCGTATGGAGCACCTCCTTATTATTTAAGTACCCGCGCGCGGACGCGAGCATTGCGTAATTCACATTGGGGTCGAGCTTAATACGATACGTACCATCTCGGCGAGTCTGGAGCTTTACGTTGGTGCCATTATCGCCAACCAAACGGATGATGGCATCCGATACCGGTTCGCCATTGGGGTCTGTAATTGTTCCTTCCAGAAGGAATACCAACTCGGGTAAAATAAATCGGTAGATTTGGTCAATGGCTTTGCGGCTACCTCTGTCTGATGAGAAGAAACCGGCTGTACCTTCCGGCTCAAACGTGATACCGAAATCATCCCCTGCAGAATTGATAGGGAAGCCCATGTTCCAGAGTTGATAACCTTGTACCCAAGTTGAGTCACGAAGAATCATCGTATCTTTGATAGCATGATATATATCTAGTCCGCCATAACCGGGATGTCCGCTCGAAGCAAAGTATAAACTGCCATCAGGGGCTACAGTAGGAAACATCTCATCGCCCGAAGTGTTGATTTGCGGTCCCATGTTTTCTGGGAAAGACCATTTGTTGCCATCCAAAACAGAGAACCAAATATCTTTGCCCCCCAATCCACCGGGAGCATCAGAAGCAAAGTAGAGGGTGTCTCCTTCATGGTTGAGAGCAGGGTGACCAACGGAAATGGTAGAGTCTCTGAATAGAATCACTTCTTGGGGAGCCCCCCAAGTGCCACTTGCACGAGCAGAACTGAAGATTTTTGCACCAAGGTCCTGACCGTTGATGGGTTTTGACCAAGTGAAATAAAGTGTACGTCCGTCAGCCGAAGTGCAGCATACGCCAACCTCTGCTGAAGTAGCGGCTTTTTGACCCGCACCACCTTCGCCACCTGTGTTGCCCATATTTCCACTTCCTCCTCCATTGCTCGAACTGTCATCGCCATCTAAACTCACGGAACTACTTCCAGCTTCGGCATTGCCTTCGCCCTCTCCTCCATCATTGAGTCCTTCTGCTATTTCAATATCGGTCCACTTGCCATCCGCATCTTTGCGGGTAGAGTAGAGTTGACAAATCGGCACACCCGTAACCGGACTGTTCTTTTTGTCTTTCTTTTTCTGAACGGTTCGGTTGGACGTAAAGAGCAAAGCATCTGCCGTTTCGCCAACGAAACAGGGTGAGAAAGAGGAATATTTCTTAATATTAAACTCCTTCGCAGGAGAAATCTTATATCTTGTTGGATTGTTTTTCCATTCGCCTATTTGCTGACACGCAAAGCGTCCGGCCTGTGCTTCATACGAGTCCGGTTGCCATTGTAGATACAGGTCGTATCCTTTGATTGCATCGGTATATTTGCCTTGATAATGAAGCACTTGCGCTTGCCGCAAATATACGATAGAGTCTTGCAGAAAATACTTGTTTCGGATAGCATTCGCGTATGCTTGTACGGCCTTAGGACTATTGATATGCCGGTAGCATTCACCCTGCTTAAAGGCTATTTCACCTTTGAGTTGCTTATTTTTGGAAGGTATTTTGGAGTAGATCTTCCTATAATCTTGAGCCGCCTCATAATACTCGCCAATGGCATATTTCTTATCGGCTTTTTGAATACGAGAAGACATAGCGCACGACGACAGCAAAGCCATCGTCGCGCACAGAATTACGATTACAATATGTTTGAAATCAAGGGTCAAATTCATTTTAGTCGAGTTCGTGAATTACTACACCAGAGCGTAGTTTTGGCTCAAACCAAGTAGCCTTAGGAGGCATGATGTTGCCGCTGTCTGCTACTCGGAAAATCTCTTCCATCGAAACGGGGTAGAGCGCTAAAGCACATGCAGCACTTCCGTTGTCTACGAGTTTCTTAAGCTCTTCAAGACCGCGAATACCACCAATGAAATCAATGCGCTTATCGCCTCTGAGGTCGGTAATGCCAAACTGCTTATCAAGAATATGCTTAGAAGAAATAGCTACATCGAGGCTCTCGATGGGGTCTTCTTCGTGGATATGCTCAGCTTTGGTAGTCAGGCGATACCAATGTTTGTTGATATAAAGTGAGAACTCATGGCGCTTGGCAGGCTTGTAATAGTCCTCGCCCATGTCCTCTACCGTAAAGTCAGCTTCGAGTGCTTTCAAAAGTTCCTCCGCGGTCTTGCCGTTGAGGTCTTTCACAACGCGATTATAGTCCAAAACGGTCAATTCGTCAGCTGCAAAGCAAGCCGTAAGGAAATAATTGTATTCTTCGTCTCCCTTATGGTTCGGATTGGCTTTCTTGCGCTCTTGAGCCACGCGAACTGCTGCTGCCGAACGATGGTGACCATCTGCGATATACAGGTGCGGGAAGGTCTTGAAAATCTCCGTAATGCGATCCATTACGGCCTTATCAGAGATGATCCACATCTGATGACGAACGCCATCTGCCGATACGAAATCATATTCCGGCTCGCCACTTACAGCCTTGCGGGTAATCTCTTTCATCTCAGCATTAGCTGGATAAGCAAAGAAAGCCGGACCGATATTGGCGTTGCAAGCCTCTACATGACGCATGCGGTCGTCTTCTTTGTCTCGGCGGGTAAGCTCATGGCGAAGAATAACGCCTTTTTCATAATCATCAGCATGTACAGCAACGAGCAAACCATATTGCGTTTTGCCGTTCATCGTTTGAGCATAAATGTAATAATGTTCGCCAGCATCGCGTACGAGCCAACCATTTTTCTTAAATAGTTCATACTGGTCATGAGCGGCCTGATACACGCGCGGGTCATGCTCATCGCAGCCTACCTCAAAGTTAATCTCCGGGCGGTTAATGTGATAGAGCGACATTGGAAGACCGGCAGCTTCTTCGCGAGCTTCTTCTGAAGATAACACATCATACGGACGAGCCGATACTTTGTCAACAAGATTTTTGGGAGGACGAACGCCCTCAAATGGTTTGATAATTGCCATGATAAAAATAGATTAATAGATTAAGTTATGTGTCGATAAAAATATCGTTATTTCTGCTCAATAGCGGCATTCTTCTTGCCCATTTGGCAGGTGCCACAGAAGATTGCGTTGGGTTCTACGATAAGCGATTGCGTTACCACATCTCCCTGAATATTGGCCGATGCGCGCAAAGCAAGCGTCTGCAAAGCTTCCACTTTGCCCTCTATACGCCCTTGCACTTCGGCATTCGTACATTGGATATTGCCGTGAACGAGCCCTTTCTCGCCAATTACCACTTTGCCGCGGCATTGGATATCGCCTTCCACCGTGCCATCTATGCGGATGTCGTTGTTGGCTACTATCGTACCGATGATCTTACTCTCGGCTGTAATGGCGTTATAGAGTGCGCCCTGCTGATTTTGCTGATTTTGAAATGATGCCATAATGAAGCGAAATTTAATTTGCGAGCGCAAAATTATATAAAATATCCGAAATACGCAATATCTGAGGCCTTTTTTCTTAAGAAAAAGTGCTATTTCAATATTATTCTACCAAAAAACTTGCACAAATCAGATAAAAGTAGTAATTTTGTAGCCGAAACTGAAAATTCGGCACAATGTTTGCAACACTTCTCATAACGCTTGCGCTCATCATCGTAGCGATGGTGCTCCTGTCTGTGAGAGTGATCTTTAAGAAAAACGGCCGTTTCAAATCCATGCATATTTCTGATTCTCGGGCGATGCGAGAGCGCGGAATAGGGTGTGTGCAGAGTCAGGATAGAGAAGCTCGTCGGCCAAAAGCAAACAAGATTGATGTGAAAAATCTATAATAAATAAAAAAATATGAACAAGACAAATCTTATTA
The DNA here is from genome assembly GCA_022784645.1 of Bacteroidales bacterium. Classification (GTDB taxonomy): domain Bacteria; phylum Bacteroidota; class Bacteroidia; order Bacteroidales; family Paludibacteraceae; genus Colicola. The sequence continues at coordinate 45,762 of JALFZG010000053.1, read as the reverse complement.
TCGAAACAATCCTTGGCGTAGCAGTAGTTGCGCTTTTTGTTCTTCATTTCACCAGTAAACCCACTTGCGACCATCCTGTTGCAGCTGCTGATGGCTCGGTTGCTGCTGAACTTCCTATTGCTTACATCAACCTCGATTCGCTCCTCGAGAACTATCAGTTCGCTATTGAGGCCAACGATCAGATCATGAGCAAGCAGGAAGATGCTCGCCTCAAACTCAATACCCGCGCTCGCAACCTCCAGAATAAGGCTGCTGATTTCCAGCGCAAGCTTGATAACAACGCATTCTTGAGCCGCGAACGTGCAGAGCAGGAAGCAATGAAGATTCAGAAAGAGCAGCAGGAACTTCAGGAACTTGAGGCTAAACTCTCTCAAGATATCGCAATGGAACTCCAGGATATCAACCTCCAGCTCGCTGATTCGCTCACTAACTACTTGAAAGAGTACAATGCTGACGGCCGTTTCCAGATGATTCTTTCCAATACCGGTAAAGATAATATCCTCATGGCTGCTGATGCGCTCGATATCACCAATGACGTGATTGAGGGGCTCAACGCTCGTTACAGCAAATAATATATAACCACGTGGAGAGGCTGATGGGCCTCTCCGTGGTTTATTTCATACTACTAACGCATTCCTTTTGTGCGACCGGAAAAGCACGCACATGACGATATTCCATAAATTCCGACTTTTTTACGTTCCGTTTTGGCAATACTTGCTGATTGACATGCTTATGCTTGCAATCAGCTTCTTTGTTGTGTTGATGTGGTTTCCCTTGTCAACACAAGTACCGTTTACCAAATATTGGATCTTTGCGTTGGTTTTTAGTGCAGAATGGCTCATAATCAGCTATTTTACGCATCGTTATATTCGTGTAAAGAAAATGCGAATGGGCGAATTGCTTGCTCGATTGGCAGCAGCGGCAGTTATGCAGTTCTGCTGCATGCTTTGCTACATGTATCTGATCTCGCCCGACCACAATTTCTCCATCTTTGTGCTCCTTACCATCTGGCTCGTGATGCTCGTCACCTGCCTTGTCTATATCATCCTCTCTCATGCTTACCAATATGCTACTTATGCTGAACCGGAAGTGGAGAGAGCGCCCGAACGTGGTCCGCAATCGGTGCTCCATCCTGCTGAATTTGCCTCAGAGGAGCGGGCAAACGAAATTCGAGAGTCCATCATAGAGGAAGCGGGTCCTGAAGCACTTGCTTATCTCGAAAAGCATATCTCCCTCTTTTCGTCGAATACCATCACATTAGCTTCCCAAGAGATTTATAACTTCAAGAAACTCAAGTATTACAATCAGGATACCATCGTCAATTTTATGCCTCTCAATCAGATTCGAGGTATCAATCAAATGTTTGGTGTGGTTAATGATAAACTGCCCGACAATGGACTGTTTGTATGCTGCTTTGAACCTAAAAGCACTACCAAAAAGAAGATTCTCCAGCGCTATCCACGCGTAATCAATAGAATAGTTTATGCGTTTGTATATCTTTACAAACGCGTCTTCCCTCGTTTGGTGATGACCTCTCGCTTGTATTTTGATATTACCGAGGGCAAAAACCGCATTCTCTCTCGTGCAGAGGTGCTTGGACGATTGTGCTATTGCGGTTTTGAAATTGTAGATGACCATAAAGTGGGCGACCTCCGCTATGTGATTGCCCGAAGGAGTTTCCGTCCGCAATCTGTAGCCACCAAGCTCTATGGTTTGCTCATTCGACTCAATAGGGTAGGGAAAGACGGACGCGAGTTTCAAGTATATAAATTCCGCACCATGCACCCATATTCGGAGTACTTGCAGGCGTATATCTACCAGCACTATGGCCTTAAAGAGTCCGGCAAATTCAGCCATGATATCCGCATAACGACCCTCGGCCGATGCATGCGAAAGAACTTCATCGATGAGTGGCCGATGATAATTAATGTGCTGGCAGGCGATATGAAACTCGTTGGTGTTCGCCCCATCAGTAAGCAATATCTCTCACTTTACAGTCCTGAGTTGCAAGAAAAACGCTTGCATCATAAGCCCGGTTTGCTCCCGCCTTTCTATGCCGATATGCCCAAGACGTTACCCGAAATAGAGGCTTCTGAAATGCGCTATCTAACGGCTTGTGAAGAGCGAGGAATGTACCTTACTGACCTCCGCTATTTCGGCAAAATACTATACAATAACCTGTTGGCGGAATTAAAAAAAAGTGTTCTTTGATTAAATTTTTTAACAAAAAAGTTGCACAATTCGCTGATTTTTAGTAACTTTGTAGTGTCAAAATCAACAAAGTTAAACAACTAAAACATCATCGTCATGCGCAACTTGGCTGCAAAGTTCGGAAAAATTTTTGACATATGCAAGAAATTTTCCAAAAATTTGGTAGATGAACGTGGAAATATGCCTCGTAGAGGTGTCGTTCCTCGTTTTTCTGACCTTGAAGTTATCGCACTTAGTCTCACTGCTGAGCAATTTGGTGTGGATAGTGAATCGTATCTGTTTGCTCTACTCAAAGAGTACAAATCCGATTTCCCCAACCTCATTTCTCGTCGCCAGTACAATGATCGTCGTAAGTTCACCGCCAACTTATGCGAACAAATACGAAAGAACATTGCTCAAGCGATTGATGCAGGAGAAGATGTGTTTTGTGTCGATTCAAAACCGGTGCCCGTTTGTCGCATTGCCCGTGCAAAGCGTTGCCGATTAGGCAAAGACGACTTCGCTAAAGCTCCAAGTCTCGGATATTGCGCAGCGCAAAATTGTTACTATTACGGTTACAAACTGCACGCGCTATGTGGCTTACACGGAGTGATCCATTCATATGATTTGTCAAAGGCAAGTGTGCATGACATACATTACTTGCAAGACATCAAATATGACTACCACCGATGCACCATCCTCGGGGATAAAGGATATTTGAGCGCGTCCGTACAACTGGACTTGTTCGAGACATCCGAGATTCGATTGGAAGTGCCATACCGATTGAATCAAAAGGATTGGAAACCAACTTTTGCTCCCTTTGCCAAGGCTAGGAAACGTGTGGAAACGCTTTTCTCACAGATGGTTGACCAATTTATGCTTTGTCGCAATTATGCTAAACAACAAGTAGGATTATTTGCTCGTATTATCAGCAAAATCAGCGCATTAACTATCCTACAATATATAAACTTTATTAACAACAAACCGCTTGGGCAAATTAAACATGCGCTACTTTAATTCCGCCAACGGGTTTTTCTTTAATTAATTATATTTACTTTTTCTTTATTAATTATATATAAGGAAACGCGCGCACGCGGAAAGCCAATACCTACTCCAGAGGAAACTGTTCGCACGTAGTTTACACGTAAAAATACGTACGAACTACGTGTGCTGTACGTAGGCTGTATGTGTAATGAGAGTGCAATGTACGGGCGATGAACGTATGATGCAGGTGCGATGGTAGTGCGATGAACGAGCGATGAACGATGGCTACAGGGAAGAGAGGGACGGCGCTGATGAGGGGGGCTACAGGGAAGAGAGGGGCGGCGCTGATGGGGGGGCTGCTGGGGGCATTCGTCACACGAATGCCTTATACAAACGTAACGAATAGTTCCTCGCTGCTGCGGAAGTCAGGACAGTCCTTTCATTGTCCACGCATTGCACGTGCACCTAGCTTGTATCTAGCTTTCATCGTGCTTGCAAACAAGCTAGATACAAGCTAGATACAAGCTAGATACAAGCTAGATGAACGTATGCAGCGTGTAGGCTGAACATAGAATTTTTACCAGCAGATAGGTGCGGAATGGTGGCGGATGAGGTATTGATTGGCTTGGGCGAAATGTCCGCAACCATCGAAGCCTCGATAAACGGATAGTGGGCTGGGATGGGAGGTGGTGAGCACGAGGTGTTTCCTGCGGTCGATACAAGCCCCTTTGCGTTGTGCATAACTGCCCCAAAGCATAAAAACAAGGTGTTCGCGCTTCTCGCTCAAAGCTCGGATGGCGGCATCTGTGAGCTCTTCCCAGCCTTTGTTTTGGTGGCTTCCAGCTCGATGTGCTTCCACCGTGAGGGTGGCATTTAGCAGCAAAACGCCTTGACTAACCCACGGCCGAAGGTCGCCCGATAGCGCCCCATTGGGCAGCAACTGCGATTGCAGACAACCGGCCGGCAGCATGCCCGCTGCTTCTTCCCGCCGAATCTCCTTATAAATATTCGCGAGCGAAGGTGGCACCTGTACGCCCTCCGGCACACTAAACGAGAGCCCCATCGCCTGCCCCGGCTCGTGATACGGATCCTGACCGATAATCACCACCTTGACTTGCTCAAACGGACAACTGTCAAACGCATTAAAAATGAGCGGAGCCGGCGGAAAAACCTGCTTCGATTGATACTCCTTGCGCACAAACGAAGTGAGCAATTCAAAATACGGCTTATCGAACTCCGGCTGAAGCACCTTGCGCCATGATTCTTCGATGCGAACTTCCATTGGATTTAAATTGGGTTGTGTTCTAAAGGTGGGTTCTAAAAATTCCCACTTAAGAAAAATTATTCATTATTGTGGGTAAACAGCTAATTTGCTAACCCACCTAAATAATTCAAAAATTGCCGCAAAGGTAGTACTTTTTTTGAAAATATCAAAAAGATTGGCGTTTTTTTTGCTCAATTGAAAAAAAAAATGTATCTTTGCAGCGAAAAATGGATAACCGCCAATGAAAAAACTGCTACTCATAGACGCTTACGCGATGATTTTCCGTGCATACTACGCGTTTATTCGCTCTCCTCGCATCAATTCGAAGGGCGAAAACATGTCGGCTGTGTACGGTTTCTGCATCACGCTTGAAGACCTTAAGAAAAAGGTGAATCCCACGCATATAGGTGTGGCGTTCGACCCCCACGGCGGCACGTTTCGACATGAAGCATTTGAGGCTTACAAAGCGCAACGCCAAGAGACGCCCGAGGATATTCGCAAGGCTGTACCGATCATAAAAACCATCCTCCAAGCGATGCGTATTCCCGTGCTTGAAGTGGCGGGTTTTGAGGCCGATGATGTGATTGGCACGTTGGCTCGCAAAGCCGAAGCGGAAGGGTTTGATGTGCTGATGGCCACTCCCGACAAAGACTACGGCCAACTGGTGACGGAGCATGCCCATATGTATCGTCCGCGCCACACGGGCGGGTTCGAGGAGATGGGGCCGGCAGAGGTGTGCGAGAAATACGGTATCGAGCGCACAGAGCAGGTGATTGACTTACTCGGACTGATGGGCGATGCCTCCGATAATATCCCCGGCTGCAAGGGCGTGGGCGAGAAGACTGCGGTACAGCTCATTCGGCAGTTCGGCAATATCGAGAACTTGCTGGCGCATACCGAGGAACTCAAAGGAGCGCTCAAGCAGAAAGTGGAGAGTCAGGCAGAGGACATCCGTTTTTCGAAGTTCCTTGCTACCATCAGGCAGGATGTGCCGATTGCGTTTGACGCCAATGAGCTGATAGCCGAAGCGCCTGATTTAGAGCAACTTAGAGCCATCTACACAGAGCTCGAATTCCGCAGTTTGCTGAAACAATTTGAGCAGAAGACAGGCTCTCCGTCAGCCGGACAAGTGGTTGGACAAGCCGCCCAAGGAAATGTTCGGGCAGAAGAAACGAGCAAAGCCGCCAAGAAAGCCAAAGCGTCTGACGGGCAGTTGGATTTGTTTGGCGATAGTGCGTTTGCTCCTGCAACTGCCGTTTTCGGCAACGAAGAAAATCCCCAACTGACGGAAGAAGAAACCACAGCCATCACGCTGGCGCATTACCTGCTTCAGCCGGAGATGGCGCACGATATCGACTACCTCTGCAGCATCTATCGTGTAGGGCCGGAGGAGCTGCTCCCGAAGCTGACGGCCGAGCTGCAGCAGTCGCCTGAGCTATATAAACTCTACACCGACGTGGAGCTTCCGCTCGCACCTATCCTGCGCAAGATGGAGCAGAGTGGCGTACGTTTTGATACCGCCATTCTCAAAAAAGCATCCAACGAGATGCATGGTGAACTGCTCGAGATTGAACGCGCTATCCAGCAGGAGGCAGCGAAGGTGATGGGTGAAGCACGCGCAATGGCGCTCAATATTTCTTCGCCCAAGCAGATTGGCGAACTGCTGTTTGATGTGCTCCAACTCGATGCCAAAGCCAAGAAAACGAAGTCGGGGCAGTACGTCACCTCCGAGGAGGTGCTCGTTGCATTAAAAAGCAAACACCCCATCGTAGGGATGATCCTCGAATACCGCGAGCTGAAGAAACTGCTTTCTACGTATATCGACGCCCTTCCGCTCCTGATCAACCCCCAAACGGGCAAGATACATACCACGTATAATCAGGCGGTAACGGCTACCGGACGATTGTCGTCGTCGAACCCCAACCTGCAGAATCTGCCCATCCGAAGCGAACGAGGCAAGCTCATTCGTGAGGCGGTGGTGCCCGACCCCGGTTGCCTTTTCCTCTCGGCCGATTATTCGCAGATCGAGCTCCGACTGATGGCGCATTTCTCCGGCGATGAACACATGATTCAAGCCTTCTGCGAGGGGCAGGATATCCATGCCGCTACAGCTGCCAAAATCTTCGGTATACCCATAGAGGCGGTGAGCAAAGACCAACGCCGGCGCGCCAAAACAGCCAATTTCGGCATCATCTACGGCATCTCTGCTTTTGGTTTATCGCAGCAGTTGGACTGCCCGCGAACGGAAGCCAAACAGCTGATTGACGACTACTTCGCAGCCTTCCCGGGCGTAGCGCGATATATTGAGGAGCAAAAACAGCGGGTGCGCGAGATGGGATATGCCATTACGGCTTTCGGCCGCAAGCGATACCTGCCCGATATCCATTCGCACAACGCCACCGTGCGTTCGTTTGCGGAGCGCAATGCCGTCAACGCCCCCATCCAAGGTACGGCGGCCGACATCATCAAGATGGCGATGGTGAGGATTGCACAACGCATCGAGGAAGCCGGACTCAAGGCGGAGATGATCATGCAAGTGCACGACGAACTCAATTTTAACTGCCCCGAAAACGAGGTGGAACGCCTGCGCGAGATTGTGGTCGGCTCGATGGAGCAAGTGATGACGTTGCGCGTGCCGCTGATTGCGGAGTGTGGCGTTGGCAAAAACTGGTTGACCGCACATTAAAGGTGGGATTTTTACCATTTTCCCCAACATAAAAGACATTTATTACATGGCAGAAAAGAAAGATAAACTCATAGAAATCAAGCCCTACCAAGCGCATGCCGTGCTTGTAGGCGTAATCACTCCGCAGCAGCCGGAAGAGCGCACGAAAGAGTATCTCGACGAACTCGCGTTTCTCTCTGATACCAACAAAATCATTCCTGTGAAGCGGTTTGTGCAGCGGTTGGATATGCCCAATTCGAACACGTATGTGGGCGAGGGCAAACTGCAGGAAATCAAGCAATGGATAGAAGAGCGCAACCGCTTGTATCGGCCGGCTACGGCTAAGGAAGCAGCCGAAGCGGGTGCCCATTCCGCTGAAGAAGCGGCCTTGCTCCATCGCAAAGGGCGCGCTGCTGCCGACTCGATGACGGAGGAAGAGAAAGAACGGATGCCGTATATCGACGTGGTGATTTTCGATGATGAGTTGTCGCCTCGGCAGATTCGCAATATCGAGCGCGAGATGGGCGTACAGATCATCGACCGAACGATGCTTATCTTGCAGATTTTCGAGCAACGTGCGCAGACAGCTTCGGCCAAGACACAGGTGGAGATGGCTCGACTCGAATATATGCTCCCGCGCTTGACGCGTATGTGGAGTCACCTTGACCGTCAGCGAGGCGGTGGGGGCACCAACCGTGGTACGGGCGAGACGCAGATAGAGGCCGACAAACGACTCATCAAGAATCGTATTGCGCTCCTCCGCGAAGAAATCAAGCGTATCGACCGGCAAATGACTACCCAGCGGCAGAACCGCGGGAAGATGGTGCGGGTAGCACTCGTGGGCTACACCAATGTGGGCAAATCCACGATGATGAACCTCCTCTCCAAATCCGATGTGTTTGCAGAAAACAAGCTCTTCGCTACCCTCGACACTACCGTTCGGAAAGTGACGGTAGAGAACCTGCCGTTTCTCTTATCCGATACCGTAGGCTTCATCCGCAAGCTGCCTCACAACCTCGTGGAGTCTTTTAAATCAACCCTCGATGAAGTGCGAGAAGCCGACCTGCTTATCCACGTAGTGGATATCTCCCACTCCAATTTCGAGGAACAATACCACGTGGTGGAGCAAACTATTCAGGAGATTTGCGACGTAGAAACGACCGTTTCGAAGAAAGAGAAAGAGGCCGAACCCACAGGCTACGACCCCAATGCCGACACCAAAAAATACAAGGTGCACACGTATCAAGAGCCGAAGCCGGAAATCCTCGTTTTCAATAAGATAGACGCGTTTACGTACACCCCCAAAGCCGAAGACGACCTCACGCCCATGCGGCGAGAAAACTACTCGCTCGAAGAGTTGGAGCGCACGTGGATGGCTAAGATGGGCCGCGATTGCATCTTCATTTCTGCTAAGCAGAAAGAGAACGTGGAGGCGCTCCGAGCACTCATCTATGAGCGCGTCAAAGAGATACATATTCAGCGTTATCCCTACAACGATTTCCTCTTCCAGAAGTACGACGAGGGCGACTATCAGCAGTAATCTCAGAAAAATTGCACTTTTTTTTGCATATTCCAAAATTATTTTGTAATTTTGCAGACCATTTGAAAATCATTAATCTCAAAAACTATACTATCATGAACAATGAATTAGATGCCGTAATGGCGAAAGCGCAACTTTGGCTTGGCGACCTCTACGATGCTCAGACGCAGGCAGAGGTAAAAGCAATGATGGAAGCAGACGACAAGACTCCGCTCGTAGAGGCTTTCTATCGCGATCTTGAATTTGGAACGGGTGGCCTCCGCGGAATCATGGGCGTGGGTACCAACAGAATGAACAAATACGTAGTAGCCATGGCCACGCAAGGGTTTGCCAACTACCTGCTGAAAGTGCAGCGCGAGGGTGGTTTCGAGAACCTGCAAAACGACCAGGTGGCAGTAGTGGTTGGTCATGACTGCCGCAACAACGGCCGTTTGTTTGCTGAGACCGTAGCTGATGTGTTTGCCTCCAACGGCATCAAGGTTTATCTCTTCGAGAGCCTTCGTCCTACGCCTGAGGTGTCGTTTGCTATCCGTCAGCTCAAAGCGCAGGGTGGCGTAAACGTGACCGCATCGCATAACCCCAAAGAATACAACGGCTACAAAGCATATTGGGAAGACGGCAGTCAGGTGCTCTCTCCGCACGACACCGGCATCATCAACGAGGTGAACAAAGTGCAGATGGCTGACGTGAAGTTCGGTCAGAACCCCGAACTCATCATCACCATCGGCGGTGAGATGGACTGGGATTATCTGCAAGCAGTGAAGACGGTGATGATTGACGAAGAAGTCATCAAGAAGCAGGCCGACCTGAATATCGTTTACACCCCGCTCCACGGCACCGGTCGCGTGATCATTCCCGAAGCACTCCGCAGCTGGGGCTTCCAGAATATCCACGTAGTACCCGAGCAGATGGTTATCGATGGCAATTTCCCGACAGTCGTTTCGCCTAACCCGGAGAATTCCGAAGCGATGACGATGGGTATGAACCTCGGCACCCGCCTCAATGCCGACCTCGTGATTGCATCCGACCCCGACGCTGACCGTCTGGCTATCGTATGCCGCAACGACAAGGGCGAATGGGTAATCATCAACGGTAATCAGACCGCTATGATGTTCTCTTGGTATATCATTGCCAACAAGAAGAAATTGGGGCAACTCAAAGACAACGACTTCCTCGTAAAGACCATCGTAACGAGCGAGCTTATTGCTAAGATTGCCAAGAAAAACAACGTTACCCTCTTCGACGAATACACTGGCTTCAAGTGGATTGCTTACCGCATTCGCGAGGAAGAAGGCAAGATGAACTATATCGGCGGCGGCGAGGAGTCGTTTGGTTTCCTGCCGTTTGACAAAGTGCGCGACAAGGATTCACCAGCATCTATCTGCCTCATCTGCGAGATTGCTGCTTACGCTAAGGAGAACGGCATGACGCTCTATGAGCTCCTTATGAATATATATAAGGAGTATGGTTTCCAGAAGGAAACGACCATCAATGTGGTTCGTCCGGGCAAGAGTGGCGCAGAGGAGATTCAGGCAATGATGAAGAACTTCCGCGAGCATGCTCCCAAGCAGATTGCAGGCTCCAAGGTGGTGCTCATCAAGGATTATCAGACGCTCCGTCAGATCACGGCCGAAGGCGAGAAACCGCTTCAGATGCCGGCTACTTCCAACGTGCTGCAGTGGTTTACCGAGAGCGGCTTGAAGGTATCGGTTCGTCCGTCGGGCACCGAGCCTAAGATTAAGTTCTACATCGAGGTGCCGGTAGAAGGCTTCACCGGTGCAGCTGACTACGATCCGTTCAACGCCAAGGCAGACGCTATCGTAGCGCTTATCAAGAAGGACCTCGGTCTGTAATGATATCTCAATACGCTTCATATAATCGCTCGGTGCTGCAATTGGCGGTACCGAGCATTTTGGCTAATATCACCATCCCGCTCGTGGGGATAGTGGACGTAGCCATCCTCGGACATATATCCGATGCAGCAGCTGTGGGCGGAATAGCCATCGGCACCATGCTCTTTGACCTGCTGTATTGGAACTTCGGTTTCTTGCGCGTGGGTACTTCGGGGCTCACCGCTCAAGCTGTCGGACGAGGCGACCACGAGGAAACCGTACGACTACTCAGGCAGTCGGTCCTTACTGCTTTCATAGCAGCAGCCGGCATCTGGTTATTGCAATGGCTGTTTGTAACCATCGTGCTATGGTGTGTGCCATGCTCCGATGAGGTGGCGGCCTTTGCGCGAGACTATTTCTATGTGCGTATTTGGGCTGCGCCCGCTACCCTCGCACTCATGGCACTTAAAGGGTGGTTCATCGGTATGCAAAATACCGTAGCGCCGATGATTACGGATATCGTGGTCAATGTAGTGAATATGGTGGCTTCATTACTTGCTGTGCTTTATCTTGCCGACAACCCCATCAAAGGTGTGGCATTGGGTACGCTGATTGCTCAATATACCGGCCTGCTTACGGCTGGGCTCATCCTCGCGATAAAGTACCGCAAGCTACTCGCGCAAACGGCATGGAGCAAACTCAAAGACTACCTCCCCAACCGCTCGTTTTTTGCCCTCAACATCCGCCTTTTTGAGCGCTCGCTCGGATTCATGGTGGTGTATGTAGGCTATACGTATATCGCTTCTTTGTATGGAGATGAAGAGTTGGCGGTGAGCAATATTCTCATGAAATTCTTCATGCTCTTCTCCTATTTCATCGATGGCTTTGCGTATGCAGGCGAGGCGTTGGCCGGCAAGTTGGGCGCCAAGCAAGAGGGCGGTTGGTCGAGAAACGCAGAGGTGGATAAGGTGGTAGGCGTGCTGTTTGTTTGGGCAATAGGCATCGGATTGCTGTTTTCGGCTTTCTACTATGGCGGTGCCGACTGGTTGGTAGGCATGATGACCACCGATGCAGCTCTCCGCCATGCGGCTACACCTTATTATATATGGCTCGCGCTGATGCCCTTGGTTTCGGCCCTCGCGTTTATGTGGGATGGCGTTTATATTGGCGCCACCGACGGCTTATCGGTGCGCAACTGCATGCTTTGGGCTGCCGCAGCATTCGTTGCTTCCTACATTAGCAGCTATACCCTTATCGGCATTCAAGCGCTCTATCTCGGCTATTTCATGCACCTGCTCGTGCGCACCATCTATCTTACGGCAAGGTGGCCGAAAATGGCATTCTCTAAACAACATACAATATTGTAAGATATGGATAATTATCAACTCGCATCTTCTTACGTACGCTACACCTCTCGTTGCGTTTTTCTCACCGGCAAAGCCGGCACAGGCAAAACCACGTTCTTGCGTAATCTCCATGATGAATCACTCAAGCAGATGGCCGTAGTGGCGCCTACTGGTGTAGCGGCAATCAATGCAGGTGGAGCGACTATCCATTCTTTTTTTCAGATTCCGCCCCAGCTCTTTCTCCCTACGCAAGAAGCACGACGCGCGCTGTTTCAAGAGATGCAGATGCGCAAGCAGAAAATTCAAGTGCTTCGCAATCTGGAGCTGCTCGTGATTGACGAGATTTCCATGGTGCGAGCCGATTTGCTCGATGCCATTGATGCCATTCTCCGTCATTACCGCCACCGCAATACGCCTTTTGGCGGAGTGCAGATGCTCTTTATTGGCGACCTTTTTCAACTCTCGCCAGTAGCTCGGCAGCAGGAGTGGGATATCCTCCGGGAGTATTATCAGGGGCCATATTTCTTCCAAGCGCGTGTGTTTCAGGAGATAGCGCCCGTGTATATCGAGCTCGACCATATCTTCCGCCAAGACAATCAGCAATTTATCGATATCCTCAATCAGGTGCGCAATAATCAGCTCTCGGCGGCTTCGCGCAACCTGCTCAACACGCGATATCAGCCCGATTACGTACAAACCGAAGACGATTTTCATATTATCCTCTCCACTCACAATCAGAAAGTGGACCAAATCAACGAACGCGGCCTTGCCAAATTGCCTTCGGAAGCCCGTACTTACCAAGCCTCGATAGAGGGCACATTCCCCGAGTCAATGTTTCCCAACGATGCGGAATTGACACTCAAAGTGGGGGCACGGGTGATGTTCGTTAAAAACGACAGTTCGCCAGAAAAGCGCTATTACAATGGCAAATTGGGCATAGTGACCGCCTTGGATGAGGATTGCATCACCGTAGCATGCGAAGATCAGACGATAGAAGTAACGCCCGAAGAATGGCAGAATCTGCGCTATGAGGCAGGCAACACGGTCGAGACAGTGAATGCCGTTCGCGTAGGGTCGTTTACGCAGATGCCCCTACGATTGGCATGGGCTATCACGATACATAAGTCGCAGGGGTTGACGTTTGACAACGTGGTGATCGATGCAGCCGATGCGTTTGCTGCCGGACAAGTGTATGTTGCGCTCTCTCGCTGCCGAACGCTCGAAGGCATCATCCTGCTCAGCCGTATTCCGGAGCACGCGCTCTCTAACGCGCAAGAAGTGCTGCATTATGTGGAGACACAACCCGAACAGCCTGCAGTAGAGAAGGCATTGCCAACCGCCCAAACCGATTACCTGACGCAGATTCTTACGTCGATCTTCGATTTCCGCGACCACATTCGCCGAGCCGACCAACTCCGCGCCATCAGCTCTAAAGAGGCTGCCTATTCAGCGCCCACTGCTGATTTCCTCCTGCAAATAAAAGGTGGATTGGAAGGGCTGCAAGTAATAGCGGAGACATTTCAGAATCAACTTCGTCAGATTATCTATGCCGAATCGCAAGGGCAGGCGTTGCCCCAAGATAAATCATTGCCTGCAAGAGTGAAAGCCGCCTCGGATTATTTTGCGCCCAAGGTAGGCGAACTGATTGACAAACTGCGACACTCACCCTGCACAACCGAAAATAAAGAATCGCGAACGGAATTTGAGGAAGCGATTAACGTGCTCTATACCGACCTCTCACGGTTGCTCTATTTGATGCAACGCATGGCCAAAGAACCATCCATCCGCAATTATCAGAAAGAGCGACAGCACTTCACCATTCCCAAGGTGTATATTTCTGCCAACCCTGAGCAAACAACCGAGGAAGATATTCCGAATCCTACACTCTTCAGAATGCTCATGGCCAGAAGAAAGCAGATTGCCACAGAGGCCGACATCGAGCCCTGGAGCATCGCAACCAAGACACATATCATCGAAATTTGCAAACGACTGCCGCTCAGGAAAACCGAGCTGATGAAGATTCCTAAGTTTGGCAAGAAGAAATACGAGGCATGGGGAGAAGATATCCTCCAAATAGTAGCACGCTATATTCGCAGCAATCCCGAATTATTTGCCATTCACGCCCAACTACCCAAACGTCTGCGCGGCGACTATCTATAATCTGAGAGAAGTTTTCGATATACATTACGCTGAATAGGTATAGTGGACGAAAGGAGACAGCGTAAAAGTGTGGAAATACACAAAAAAACGCTGAGATTATGGTATTTAATCGCGATTTGTATCTAAAAAAACTTATCAGTGCCAGTAATAATGATATGATTAAGATTATTACTGGTGTGCGTAGATGCGGTAAGTCATATCAAGTGATTGCATGAGCGACACCTACCACCAACATACGGGTTTACGGACGGTATCCCCACAACGAAACTCCCGCGGCCTTCTCGGTCGCGGGAGTTCCATTAATAGTAGTTAGTAATGTAGTAGTAAGTAGTAGTAAATTAGTAGTAGTAAGTGTCTTATTTCTAAGACGCTGCAAAATTACTGCTTTCTCTGAAAAAACATGTCCTATTCGCGCAATTTTGAGTTCCTACTCGCGGATTTTGTTTTGGCATTTCGGAAAATCGCATTGCCGTCGGGCTTTTTACAAAATTTCAATTCGCCTTAAGAATCAGCCTGAAAATAGTAAAAATGTGCAATTTTACGTAAAAATATGTAGAAATTCTACTATTTTGCAACATTTCTTATATATTTCCATTTTGCAATTTATATTTTGCCAACTTGCAATCCGGCAAAAAACCGCCTATCTGCATAAAAAACCACGAATAAAGATTTTTTGCATTTTCTTTCATTTTTTTTTGGATATATTATTTTTTTTGCGTAATTTTGCAGCATCAATTCGTTTCAAACTGTAGGAAATACAAAATAATAAGCATAATAGTGGGGGCTAAAAAGGCCCTACTGCACAAAAAAAAACTATTTATCATGAAAAAGTTAGTCGTAATATTGCTCGCAACAATCAGCATGGTTGCCTGCACGAAAGCTCCGTCTTTAGTAATCACCGCCGATGGCAATGCCGAAGCAGAAGGGTATGCTTACCTCTCTGTATTGGGAAGCAATGAGATTATTGATTCCGTGCTTATTGAAAACGGATGTTTCCGCATGGAACTCCGCGATTTGAATCCAAACGAGGTATATAACCTTTCTATCCCGAGCATCCGCATGCGCGAATATATATTTGCCGAAACGGGTGAACTCCATTTGGATATGTCAACTGATCATCTGACCGGAACACCGCTCGCGCAGGAGCTCTCAGAGTTTCTCATGATGCTCGAAGAACAGGAAACGTTCGACGCCTACGATTTGATGATGAAAGAAGCGTATGCCGAACACAAAGAAGATCTGATGGGGGCTGTGATTCTGTATTATATGGGCTATGATATGCAAGCAGAAGACGCGTTGGCATTGTATGAGAGTGCTTCGGAGATTGTAAAGAACACGGCATTTATGAAGCAAGAGGCAGAGACTTGGCGCGTTCAAGTAAATTCCTCAGTAGGCCATCCGTTTATAGATATCGAAGTTCCTTATGAGGGAAAGACGCAGCGCCTGAGCGACTATGTGGGGAATGGCAGAAAACTCACAATCGTAGATTTTTGGGCGTCATGGTGCCGTCCGTGCAGAGAAGAAATCCCTTATTTGAAGGAAGTATATGAGCGCTACAAAGACCAGGGCGTAGAGGTAGTAGGTGTAGCTACATGGGATGAACCGGAAGCTACGCTCAAAGCGATTGAAGCCTTAGGCATCAGATATCCGCAAATCATCAATGCACAACGGATTGGTTCAGACGCATACGGCATCTCTGGCATTCCTGTAATCCTCTTGATTTCAGGCGATGGCACTATCCTCGCCCGCGGCTTGCGTGGTGCAGAAATAGAGGAAGCCATTATCGAGAACTTGAACTAACCACCCGCTTCATTTGCAAATGGCACGCATTTTTGGCATCGGGGAGACCGTGCTGGATATCCTTTTCAAAAACGACCAGCCGCAAGCCGCCATTCCCGGAGGCAGCACGTTTAATTCCATCATCTCGCTCGGCAGAGCGGGAATGGATTGCTGCATCGTGACCGAAACGGGCGACGACCATATCGGTGATATCACCTGCCAATACTTGCGTGATAATGGCGTGAGCGATGCGTTTGTAAGCCGGCAACAGGGAATGAAATCGCATCTGTCGCTGGCTTTCCTGAATCAGCAAAACGATGCTCAATACGCGTTTTATAAGGATCACGCGAGCGTGCGCACAGAGGCGCGTACGCTGAATTGCCAACCGGATGATGCCGTGTTGTTTGGCTCCTTTTTCTCCATCAATCCGGCCATCCGGCCGGCCGTAAAAACGATGCTCCAGGAGGCACATGATGCCGGAGCCACGCTCTATTACGATATCAATTTCCGCAAACCGCATATAGCCGACTTGCCCAAAGTGTATGATGCCATCATGGAGAACCTGGCGCTCTCTTCTATTGTACGCGCCTCTACCGAAGATCTGCTTACGCTTTTCGGCTCAGCAGAATGTCCGCTATGGCAGCAGGAGAATGGGCAACAGCTTGCAAAAACGCTCCGAATCTCTGACTTGGGGAGCACCGATGCAACCATTGTAGAACAGGCAGTATGCAGGCTGTATCATAACCTCATTCGCCACTATTGTCAATGGTTTATATGCACTACCGGGAGTGGGGCTGTTTACCTTTGTACGCCTCAGTTCCTTCGTACGTTTGCCGTAAACAAAATCCCCACCGTGAGCACGGTAGGGGCCGGTGATAATTTCAATGCTGGCTTTCTATACGGTTTCGTCAGAAATGGGTTAAAAATTTCCGAACTGACAGAAAACGATTGGGCAACCTGCATTGAAATGGGCAAGCGCTTTGCACAAGACGTGTGCCAATCTTACGAAAACAGCATTTCTCCCTCCCTCGCCCGCTCGCTGAAGCAACCATAAGAGAGGCTCCATAAATGCAAAAATCTAACCATGGATTGCATGAATTGCAGAATTGCACATTCATGCAGGCTGGGTATTTTGGCCAATATATATATAATATATAATATTATATATATATTGACATTTTTTTTTACCTATACTCGCCGACAATTATGTGCAATTCTGCAATTCATGCAATTCATCCTCGTTTTTAACGTAGGTAAATAAGTTTTTTTTCACTTTTTTTCATTTTTTTCGAAAAAAATTTGCAAAACCCAAAATGTTCGTCGTATCTTTGCACTCGCAATCAGATGAGGCACGAATCGTCGGAGATGGCTTCGCTAACGAAAGTCTCTTCCCGGGTCAGAGACTGCAGCGCTCCGCATCTCCTCCTCTCCCCATTCGAGCATAGCTCTCTGGGGGCCCCAATGAAACGCATCGCACTCTCATAGCACACTCATCGCATTATCACCGCACACGCGCACACGAATAGCCGCAATGAGCCCTGAAGGCGGTCCAGGGCCGGAGGATGAGTGAAGACGGAGATATTATCTCCTGCCAACAAACAATACAAAATAGCCCTGCGGGCATCCCAATAGTTCCAAGCGCCAAGGAGCGTTCCTGATGGTTGCAGAAAAAAATAATAGGCCTAAGGCCGTTGAAAAATTTTGATAATAGGCCGAAGGCCGTTGTTCTTTTAAATAACAAGATTCTCAAGATTAAACAAGATTATTCTTTATTCCAGACAACGAGAAATAATTTTGTAAAATTTTGATAATTTTGTTCATAAAAATATAAACTCAAAACAAGTCTATCTTGTTCTTTATCATTTTATTCACCCCTGCGAGGTTTAATCCTAACCCTCTTGTCCCCGCACACTCGCAGATTTCTATTCAGGTGGACATGGAGGGAAAGAAATATGGTACAAGGTTCTTTCGGGAGCATACAAAAAATGCAGCCCCCTTGATTGAGGAGCTGCAATGAGGTACCGCCAGCCGGGGTCGAACCGGCACGCCCATCACTGGGCAAGGGATTTTAAGTCCCTCGTGTCTACCTATTCCACCATGGCGGCCCATAGCTTTCGGCAGAAAGCGACTGCAAAGGTACAAACAATTTTTGGAATAGCCAAAAAAAAACGGACAAAAGTGCTGTTTTACCCGTTTTTTTATCGATATGGAGGGTTCTATAAATAGCGTTCGCAAGATTTTTTGAACTTATAGAAACCCGTGTCATTACTTTTTCTTAGTCGCTGCTTGTTGAGCTTTTGCCGTGAGGTCTTTGTTTACAATAGCCGTTTTACCCAATTTCGCAAAAGCCGTTTGGAGAGTCTTGATATCGGTCTTATCCGATAGGAAAACCACCTTTACGGTATGCTCTTTGAGGTCGCATTGCAGGTCTTTTACCCCTTTCTCGAATGCGATGTTCTTCTCAATCTTCGTTACGCAACCCTGGCAATGAAGGTCCACGTCGAATACTACAACCTGCTTTTCTCCTTTCGCAAAAGCCACAGAGATGCTCATAAGGCAGAGCACCAATGCCATCATCATTTTTTTCATTTCGGTACTTATTTAGGTAGGGCCTACCAATCCTTTACCAATAGAATTGATAGAACCCGAATTCATATATTACTCTTCCTTGCCGAGCGACCATCGGAAACCGGCATACACTTTCCATCCTGTGATGGGGCCCCATGCCATCGAAGCATCAAAACCCGCTTCATATGGTGCATCTGCACCAATCACGGGGTTCTCTTGGCGGAAATTGGTCATATTCTCAGCACCTACATACAAGCTGCAAGTGCGCCAATATTTGGTAATTTGCGCCATCAGTTGCGGATACCATTTGTAATACAGACTGCCGTTTTTCTCCACATACTGCGTAGATTGGAGGTCATTGAGGAAATACGCATTGAAGCCATCGGGCATGCGGCCACCACCATTGAACTGCGCGGTGAAGTCGAACTGCCATTTCTTGAGCGGCGTCTGATAACTGGTGGTGATGATTCCCTTAAACGTATTGGTGAGGGGCTTCTGGCGAAGCGAAGGCGTAAGCACGTTCTCACCCTTATCGTTGAGCGCATAACGCAAGGTCGTCTGCTTCACATCGGTATAGCGGAAAGCAGCCGTAAGCGTCCAACCGCGGAGAATCTCCATCGTAGCCTCTACCTGCATCGTCTGCGCATAACTCTCTGCCTTGCGCTTGTAGAGAGTGCGGATATCGGAGAGGTTATAGAGGTAAACGGCATCGGTGGATTGGTCCATATCAGCTACTAAGCAGTTTTGGAAACCTGTATAGTAATATTCGCCCGAGAGCTGCAGTTCGCGGCTACCCATGGGAATATAGAAGGTGGTGCTGACGCCTGCATTGACCGCCCGCTCCTGCTCTGGCGCACTCTGGAGCACAATCGTTCGGCTCGAGGGCAACATATACGCATTGTCAGCAATGGCATTCGGGCTGCGGTATCCCATACCGGCACTGGCTCGGATCGTCCACCACTCCCATGGCGAGTAGCGCACGTTTACGCGAGGCGTAAAGAAAACGCCATACATCGTGCTATAGTCCATTCGTAAGCCCGCCACAAGCGACAGTTTGTCCTCTAACTTGAGGTTGTATTCGGCAAAGATACCGGGCGTCAACTCCCACCGGTCAAGCGTAGTGTCGGCCACTTGCAAGGGCAGGAGTAGTTGCTCGCGATAGCCATCGTAGTTCACACTCAATCCTACCGTTAGGCGGTGGTCGTTATCCATCTCCAATCGCGGAGAACCCTCGAAATTGAACTGTGTCAGCGCATTCAGATAAGCGTTGGTCTGATTGGCGTTCCACTCGCGAAGACCATACCGGTTCGCTTGATTATGATACGAAGCCGCAGCGATAATGCCCAAGCTCGAACCCGTTTCTTCGTTGAAGATATAGCCGTTCTTCATGTAGCCATCTATTCGCCAGGTGTTGAGGTCGATTTTATAGGGGTTATCAATTGGCAGTTTGCTTACTAAGGAGCCACTCTCATCGAGCGAGTCGCGAGTAGTCGTCTGGCCACCGATGCGACGATCATACAAGCCGCGAACGAATGCCTGAAACGTATATTTGCCATCGGTATAAACCCAGCGGTTGGCGAGGTTGATATTGGTAGATTTCGGCATTTCGTAGAACGTATCGTGGTTCTCATCCATTTGCATAAAGCCTTGCTGCCAATGGGCTAAGATGCCAGTATGCAGTTTCTTATGATGGCAATGGTCACCGTGCTCGTGTTCTTCTTCCTCATGCTCGTGCTCCCTGAGCGGGATTTGCCATCCACCCTCCACATTGAGCTCGGCATGGAGCTCTGAGTTGATCATCGCATTTACAGAGATAGGGTCTTGCGTCTGCGGCTTTAAGAACTCCACGTTGATTTGGCCGGTAGTAGCCTCATAGCCGTTGATTACCGACGAGGTACCTTTGCTCACTTGGATACTGCTCATCCAAGGGCCAGGGATATACTCCATTCCGAACGACTGTCCCAAGCCTCGGATGCCGGGGGTGTTCTCATGCAGCAGCTGCACATAGGTGCCGCTCAAGCCGAGCATCTTAATAGTCTTGGCACCCGTAGCTGCATCCGAATAAGCCACATCCACTGAGGCGTTGGTTTCAAAAGCTTCGGAGAGGTTGCAGCAAGCCGCCTTGCAGAGCTCAGCGCCATCCAGCGTTTGCGTATCGAAAGCTGATACGCGCGACTTGATAACGCCCAACTTGCGCTCTGTGATGGTCACTTCATCCAGAATCAGGTCACTCACCAGCACGATGGTCAGTTCGCCTTTGCCGTGAACGATAGTCGTATCGTTGTGATAACCCATATACGAGCACACGAGCTTATTCGTTTCGCTGATGGTTTGCAAACTGAAGCGGCCATCCAAGTCTGTGATTGTGCCATTGCCTGTGTTGGCCCAATACACGTTTGCGCCAATCAGCACCTGCCCATCATCGGAGAGCACAATACCGCTTACGCGAGCGGCCTGACTCGCGCATACGGAAAAAATAAAGAGAAAAATAAAAATGATTTTTTTCATAATGACTGAATTTGGGTAGGTTATTCATAACCCACCATAGGTTATACATACGTTTCTGGCGGCCGTTCTCACTAACAGCCGCAAACGCAGTATCCTAACAAATCCAGCAGCAGACATCCCGCAAGACCATCTGCCCATTTACCACCAAAGGAGGTGGAGGAACAATCATCATAAAAGCAGGCACACAATGCGCGTGCAGATGCTCGCAGCACTCCATAGTAGGCAGGGCCGGATTCATCAACTGCATCTCTTGTGCGTGAGGTGCATGCATTTGTGCACTCTGCATAAACTGACTCACCTGCAAGTACTGCACACTACACTCGTTTTCGTGGTGGCAGCAGCCGGTATGATGATGCTCGGTATGATGATGGATTGCCTCGCAAGACTCCTCCATCACGTGCTCTATACCTGCTTCACGACACACATCGCAGCAATAATGCACGGATAAGTAACCCGTTCCTGCAATCAGGAAGAACGAGCTAAGCAGCATTGCCAAACCAATATGTATCGCTTTTCTAATCATCTTTCTTCGGTTGAGAAGTCTTAATTCCCACCTTTTTATTGCATTGGTCGCGCAAAGCACAACCGGGGCAACCTTCTCCAGGCTTGCCCCCGATGCATTTCTCATTGCGCTGTTTTTGCACAACAAAAATCATGCCTATGACCGCCAGAATGACGATTATGATAGTAATTACTTTCTGCATAGGCGTTTTTTACGAGCTACATAATCATATTTCCAATTAAGTTCACTACGAATGCCATTACCCAAGCGAGCACTACGGAGTTGACTACCGTAAACGTAGCCCACTTCCAATTGAGCTCTCGGCGGATGGTGGCTATGGTTGCCACGCAGGGGAAATACAGCAGTGTGAACACCAAGAAGGCATATGCGCTTACGGGCGTCAGGCTCATAGCCGCAGCCGCTGAATTGGCGCCATACAGCATAGCAAACGTGCTACCTATCGCCTCCTTGGCGGGCAGGCCGGTCATCAGGCAAACCGACAGTTTCCAATCAAAGCCGAGCGGACGCATCACCGGTTCAATCCATTGCCCGATAGCCGCCAACCACGATTCCTCCAGCATCTGCAAGTCACCAGATGGGAAATACTCCAGCGCCCAGATGATGATGCTCGCAAAAAGCACAATCGTAGAAATCTTATGCAGGAAATCACTCACGCGGTACCATATATGGCCCAAGATACTCTTAGCCGAAGGCAGATGGAAATCCGGCAACTCGTTCACCATATCCACCTCCGGTTTGCGGAACCAGCGCGTATGCTTCATGATGAGCGCGAAGGCGAAGCTACAAAGGATACCGAGCAGGTACAGCGACATAAGCACCAGTGCTTTATGATCGGCAAAGAAGATGGAGATAAACAGCACATACACCGGCAGTCGTGCCGAGCAACTCATGAACGGAACCATCAGCATCGTGAGGGCGCGCTCTTTGGGGTCGGGAATATCCTTGGCAGCCATGATGGCGGGCACGTTGCAGTCAAAGCCCATCAGCATCGGGATAAACGAGCGACCATGTAAGCCGAGCCGGTGCATCAGTCCGTCGGTCAAGAAGGCCACACGCGCCATATAACCTGTATCTTCCATGATACTGAGAAAAAAGAAGAGTATGATGATATTGGGCAATGCAGTAAGCAGACTGCCTACACCGATGATGATACCATCGCCCAGCAAACTCTGCAGCCAACCGGGAGCCATATGCGTCTGCACCAGTTCATAGAGCGCATCAACGCCCATCTGCAGCCAGTCCTGCAGCGGACCGCCCAAGAGGAAAGTGCATTCAAACGTAACACCCAAAATGATGGCTAATATGATGGAGCCGGAAATGGGTGAAGTAAGGATATCGTCGATGATCTCAATGCGGGTCTTCTTATCGTGATGACCATGGTTGAGCGTTTGGGTCAGCACACCATGTACATAGCCCATATACGCCTCTTCATCTTTCTGCTCCCAAGCATGGTAAACGGGGTGGGCATTGGAAGCCTCCTGATGCGCCACCTTATCTACCGACTCGAGCAACTCTTCTAAGCCATAGTTATGGCTGATGGAAACGCGGGTTACCGGTACACCAAGCAACTCGCTAAACTTACCAATTTGCAAACTATGGTCAGAGTCGAGCAAAAGGTCGTAGCGGCTGAGCGCCAATACGATCTTCTCCTTTTCGTCCACAATATGCGGCGTAAGCATCAAACTCTCTTCCAATCGAGTGGAATCCACTACCTGCAGCACCACATCAAAACTATGTCCGTGGAGTTCATCTAAGTCATGCGACTCGATAAACGCCATCTTCTTACCAGCCTCGTCGGCCATCTCCTGCAGTCGGCGAGTAATGGATGATTTACCGCTCTGCGGCAAACCAATCACACCAATTCTATACGTATGGTTTGACATAACCGATATTATTTTATGCACAAACGCCTGCAGAGGGGTCTGCAGGCGCTTTTGTGACCCCGGTGGGACTCTAACCCACGATCTTCAGAACCGGAATCTGACATTCTATACAACTGAACTACGGAGCCAATGTTTGACTTACAGTGGGGAAAAAATCCCACTCTCAAATAGAATTACTTTGGTTTACACACCATTATATTAGCTTTGCGTATGCGCGACGTTGCTTATGCTGAATATGCTCAAAACACGTGAAGTTCGCAGCATTCTTATGATTCGTTTCCAGAATAGACGTGGTCTCCAGATGCTTTACGCCATACTTCTTGTAGTATGGGAACTGCTCATTGAAAATGAGGGCCACCGCACCGGAATCCTGATAATCGGGACGAACGCAGATAATCAGCTCGTCGATGATGTCTATCTTCTTGGCTTTCAGCGCTTTAAGCATATGGTACCAACCGAATGGGAACAAACTTCCATTGGCGCAATGCTGAAAGGCTTTCGTAAGGTCGGGCATGCCCAAACCCAACGCTACAATCTCATTTTTCTCGTTCTCCACCAGAGATACAAAATCGAAGTTCAAGATGCCGAAATAAAAATTGGCAACATACTGCATCTGCTCGATGGTAGGCGGCTGATAATTATACAAAATGGAGTAACATTCTGACATCAAATGGAAATACTCCAAATTCGGATAACGCTGATTCAGCTCTTTCACGCTATGGCACTTCACGTTGTGAAGCTTTGAGCGCTTCGCTGCAACCTCGGCTACACGCGTCCACCGCTCAGGCAACTCATCGGGCACAAACACGCGATATTCCATCCAATCGGCCTCTTTCTCCAATCCGTAGTTTACGATATGCTTCTCATAATACGGATAGTTATAGAGTACCGCCATAGGCGAAAGTTCCTCAAAGCCGCGAATCAGCAAGCCTTCTTTATCAAAGTCCGTAAAGCCAACAGGGCCATTGAGGGTATCCATCCCTCGAGCCTTACCCCACTCTACGACCTTATCCAAGAGAGCACGGCTGATTTCTTCATCGTCGATAAAATCAAACCAACCAAAGCGCACTTTCTTACAGTTCCACTTCTCGTTTGCTATCGGATTGATCATTGCCGCTACGCGACCTACACATTCACCATCGCGCCATGCAAGAAACAGTGCATAGTCGCAAAAATTCAATGCCGGATTCTTACCTTTGGTCAACGTGTTGAGCTCATCGAAGTCGAGCGTCGGGCAATAATACGGATTACCCTTATACAATTTATTGGCAAACTGGATGAAGATTTTCATCTCCTTTTTTCCATTCACCTCGCGGATTTCAACTGCCATAAATAGGTGACTTTTTGATTGATTTCAGTTTAAAATTCACAAAACTTTTCCAAATCGACCTGCAAAATTACATTTTTTTTTTAAAACTACCAAATATATCAAGAATTTTATGTAATTTTGCAGTCGATTTTAAATATATTTAAAAAAAAATTATGCCTCAAACACCCAAAATTCAGAAAATTGCCGTTTATTGCGCTTCTTCCACTAAGATAGCCCCCAATTACTTCTCGGCAGCCGAACGCCTTGCTGAAATTTTTGCAGAAAACAATATCGAACTCATTTTTGGTGCCGGCAAAATGGGCCTGATGGGTAAGTTGGCCGATACGATGGTTCGCCTTGGCGGCAAGATGACCGGTGTTATCCCTGAATTTATGGTATCGCTCCAGTGGCACCATCCTCAGTGTACGGAACTGGTAATCACCAAAGACATGGCCGAACGCAAGACCACCATTTGGCAGCGAGCCGATGCACTCGTAGCGCTCCCCGGCGGTATCGGAACCCTGGATGAGATTTCAGAAGTGCTCTCACTTAAGCAGCTCGGGCAACTATCTCAGCCCATCGTATTTGTGAACACTGACGGTTATTACGATGGTCTTATCCAACTGCTGCATCGCTTCATGGACGAAAAATTCATGTCGCCCGTGTTTGATAAGATGTTCAGAGTGGTCTCCACTCCCGAAGAAGTACTCCCGGCTATTGCCGAACAGGATGGGTGGTCCATCGACGTTGCGCAGAAGCATACGCATATTTAAAACCATACGCATAACCAACAAAAGCAAACAAACGATTACTAACAAAGAGAAATGGAAACCATTCCCCGCATACTGACTTCGGGATCCCAAGGTTGGGTAGCTTGGCTGATGTTGCTCACGCTCATCGGCCTTGCGCTGGTCGATGCGATGCAGCCCGGGCACTACTACCGCGCATTGGGCAGCCTCTTCTCCACCAAAGAACGCGACTCCATCTTCGCTGGCTCGGGCAACGACTATCGCCCGCGTTGGGTACTCGTTTTCGTGGGCATACTGATTTTGGGGCTCTGCCTGCAATGGCTATTTGCGCCCAATGGCTCGTTTCCTTTCTCGCAGTTCGCCATCTATTCAGGGTTGGCAGCAGTATTCGTATTGGTCAAGTACCTAATGCAGGGATTGGTGAAGTTTACGTTTTTTCAGAAAAACGAAACCGACACCTACGTCCGCCATTATCGTTACCTCTCTGACTGTCTCACGCTTTTTGCCTGGCCGGTTCTACTCTGCGCTTTGTTTGCGCCAGAATTGCCGGAGACACTCGTCCGATATACGTTTATCGGCATGCTCGCAGCCTATAGCATAATGGTAATCTATAAGCAGATTGCATGCTTCAGAATGAGCTTTGCTTCTGCTCTCTTTATTTTTCTTTATTTTACAACCACTGAGATTGTGCCGGCCGGCATGCTTATAGCCGCAGCCCATCTCTTACAGTAGACTAACAAATTACACGTATATGATTAAGAAAATCTTAGTTTCTCAGCCCCGTCCTGCTACGGAAAAATCGCCTTATTTTGACATGGAGCGCGAATACGGCGTTCAGGTGGATTTCCGTCAGCTCATCAAAGTTGAGGGGCTCAGCCCGAAAGAGTTTCGAGCTCAACACATCAACTTGCTGGACTACACAGCCATCCTGTTCTCATCGCGCGGAAGTATCGACCATTTCTTCCACTTGGCGGAAGAACTGCGCGTGAATATCCCCGAGGGAATGCATTATTATTGCATTTCAGAGCAGGTGGGCGTTTATTTGCAGAAATATATTCAATACCGCAAGCGTCGTGTTTTCTTCGGTGAAAACAACAAGTTCGACGATGTGGTACCGGCAATGCTCCGCCGTCCACAGGAAAAGTACCTGATGATTTGCTCCGATGTACACAACGATGCGGTCGTCAATATGTTTGCTTCTCACGGTATTAAGGTGGATACGGCCGTGATGTATCGCACCGTTCCGCAGGAGATTCCAGCTGAAGAACTGCAATCATACGATATCGTGGTGCTGTTTACGCCCACCGGCGTTCAAGCCCTCAAGCAGAACTGCCCTGATTATCTTTCTGACGGCAGAGCCATTGCCTGCTTTGGTGCCGCCACAAAGAAAGCTATTGAGGAGCTCGGTTGGGAAGCTGCTATTGCTGCCCCCACGCCAGAATGCACTTCTATCACGACAGCGCTCGACAAATATCTTAAGGCACATAAATAATGCATACGTTCCCTAAATCGGAAAAACTGTGCGGACAACTCCGCATAGCTGCTCTCTATAAGGGCAGCAAGCGCTTCGTAGCTTTTCCGATGCGGGTGAACTACATGTGCGTTCAGGAATCAGCCGCACCGCCACGCGTACTCATTTGGGCACCCAAGTCGCTCTTCAAGCACGCAGTGGATCGCAATCACATGAGGCGGCTCATGCGCGAAGCCTATCGCCTCAGCAAGCAGCCCCTGACAGACTATTGCTTTGAGCACAACTGCAGCATGCAGATTGCGTTTAATTATATAGATAAGGAGCAGCGTTCGCAGGCTGACATTACTGCAGCCATGCAGAAAGCCATACAGAAAATACTGAAGCAATTGCAGGAATGAAAACGAATAAAACCACGCTCACAATTCTCCTGAGGAAGGCTGCATTGCTCCCTGTATATTTCTACCGGGCCTGCATCTCTCCCCTTACGCCACCCTCCTGCCGATTCACCCCTACCTGCTCGCAATACATGGTGGAGGCCGTACTGAAATACGGCATCTTCAAGGGCGGTTGGCTGGGCATTAAGCGCATTTGCAGATGCCATCCATGGGGCGGCTCGGGTTACGACCCCGTTCCTTAACAGCCTCATCGTCAGGAATGTATTTGCTTTATAAATAAACGGTGTACCTCGTTTGATTATCCCACATGAGAATAGATATTATTTCGGCTGTGCCGGAACTGCTCGAAAGTCCGCTCAACCACTCCATCATTAAGCGCGCCAAAGACAAAGGCCTCGTAGAGGTTTATGTCCATAACTTGCGCGATTATACCCACGATAAGCACCGCAAAATCGATGATTATGCGTTTGGTTTTGGTGCGGGCATGGTACTCCAATGTCAGCCCATCGACGAGTGTATCTCCAAGTTGTGCTCCGAGCGGCATTACGATGAGATTATCTTCACGGCCCCCGATGGGCAACGTTTTACCCAGAAAGAGGCAAATATGCTCTCGCTCAAAGAAAATATCATCATCCTCTGCGGGCATTACAAAGGAGTCGATCAACGCGTAAGAGACCACCTCATCACCAAAGAATATACGATTGGTGATTTTGTGCTCACGGGTGGCGAGATGCCCGCTGCCATGATGACCGATGCCATCGTTAGGCTGCTTCCGGGAGCCATCGGCGATGTGGAGTCAGCGCTCAATGACTCGTTTCAAGACGGCTTACTCGAGCCCGGAGTCTATACGCGTCCGGCCGACTACAAGGGCTGGAAAGTGCCGGAAATTCTCCTCTCGGGCAACCAGCGCAAAATAGAGGAGTGGCTCTACGAAGAGGCCGTCAACCACACGCGCAATCGCAGGCCTGACCTGCTCGAAGAGAACGGCCTTGCGTAAGCCAGCGCCGTTCTGCATATTCAAACGAATTTGGGTAGATTCTACGCCATTCTATCCTCAAACATACTATTCATCAAAATCTATAGCGCCATGACAAAACGTTTATTAATTGCATTTTTACTCTTTATGCTTTCCCTACCTGCCATTCACGCAAACCAAGGAGAGGTTATTTTGGGAGCCGAACGAACCGATGTCTATTTCCCCTTGATTCAGGGTAAAAACGTTGCCCTCCTGAGCAACCATACGGGGGTAGCAGGCGGCATTCATACTCTTGACCGCCTTATTGAAGCCGGCATGCACGTGACGGCCATTTTCTCCCCCGAACATGGTTTTCGGGGCTCGGCCGGTGCGGGCGATAAAGTGGGCGACTCGGTAGACGAAAAGACCGGAGTGCCAATCCTCTCGCTTTACGACGGCAAGCGCATGCGCCCATCCGACGAAGCCATGCGCCAGTTTGATGTGCTCATTGTAGATATTCAGGATGTAGGACTTCGTTTTTACACCTACTATATCACCATGTGCCGCTTGATGCAGGCTTGCGCGGAATACAATAAGCTGATGATTATCCTCGACCGTCCCAATCCCAACGGCTTCTATGTAGATGGCCCAATTCTCGACATGAAATACAAGTCAGGCGTAGGTTGGCTGCCCATACCTGTGGTTCACGGCATGACCTTGGGCGAACTGGCGCTGATGGTGAATGGCGAACATTGGCTTGATAACAACGCTTTCTGTCCACTCACGGTTGTGCCTTGCGCCAACTATACGCACCAAACGCGTTACCGCCT
Organism: Bacteroidales bacterium; assembly: GCA_022784645.1. GTDB lineage: Bacteria > Bacteroidota > Bacteroidia > Bacteroidales > Paludibacteraceae > Colicola. The sequence goes on along the minus strand of JALFZG010000053.1, from coordinate 16,811 downwards.
ACCCATAGCCCCTTCACCCAACTTGCAAAACATGCTCGCCATCTACCTCTACCCGAGCACCTGCTATTTTGAGGCAACCCCCGTGTCGCTCGGTCGCGGTACGGACAAGCCATTTCTCCAATATGGTCATCCGCACATGCAGAAAGGAAAAGCATTCCGCGAACGCAATACCCAACCTGCCACCTTTACGCCCAAGAGTTGCCCCGCAGCCCTTACTCCTCCGCAGCAAGACCGCAAATGCTTCGGCACTGACCTCTCTAACCTCACGGAAGAGCAGGCGATGCAGAAGGGTATCGACCTCTCTTATCTCATTGATGCCTACCAGCAAATGGCATTGGACAATTGGTTCTTCTCGGCTTTCTTTGAGAAACTCATTGGCGTATCATACGTTCGCAAGATGATCATCCAAGGCAAGTCAGCCGAAGAGATTCGCGCAACATGGGCACAGGACGTAGAGGCTTTCCGCCTCCAGCGCAAGCCCTACCTGCTCTACGAGGAGTAACTACGATCTCTTCATCTCTCAGTAAGTATCGGTTAATCAAATGGGGATCATAAAAGTCCCATATTAATGAAAAAACAATATGAACGCAACGATCATTCTCATCACTATCATCTGCTATTTTGCCTTGCTCTTTGGGGTAAGCTATGCAGCGGGCCGAAAGGCCGACAACGCCGGTTTCTTCTCTGGCAACCGCAGCTCCAACTGGCTGCTCGTAACGATGTCCACTATCGGTGCTCCCATCAGTGCCGTAACGTTTATCAGTGTACCGGGAATGGTAGCCGGTGCGGGCATGAGCTATATGCAGATGGTTCTCGGCTTTACGGTAGGCCAACTCATTGTAGCCTTCGTGCTTATCCCGCTCTACTATAAGATGAACCTAACTTCCATCTACGAGTATCTGGATCAGCGCTTCGGCGTAAAATCCTACCGCACGGGGGCTTGGTTCTTCTTCTTGAGCAAATCCACAGGTGCAGCCGTACGCTTGTTCATCGTATGCACAGTGCTGCAACTGCTCGTATTCAGCCCTATGCACATCCCGTTTTGGGCAAATGTGCTTCTCGTGATGGCTGTCGTATATCTTACCACCTTCCGCGGAGGCGTAAAATCCATCGTGTGGACCGACTTGCTGAAAACGACCTGTCTCCTGCTCTCCATCATCCTATGCATCGTGTTTATCATGCGCTCCGGCGTGAGCTTGAGTGGCTATGGCGAATCGGAGATGACGCGAATGTTCTTCTTTGATGACGTCAACGATGGACGCTATTTCTGGAAACAGTTCTTGGCCGGTGTTTTCGTATTGATTGCTACTACGGGTTTGGATCAAGACATGATGCAACGTACGCTCTCCTGCAAGAACTACCGCGATTCGCAAAAGAATATCGTAGTGGGTGCAATCGTGCAGATGAGCGTGATCTACCTCTTCCTCCTTCTCGGGTACCTGCTCTATACGTATGCCGCTCAGTCGGGCATCTCGCTTGAAGGACTCACGGGCGACGACGTCTTCCCGGCCATTGCTACCGGCGGTTATTTCCCTGCAATAGTAGGTATCATCTTCGTGATTGGCTTCATCGCCGCAGGCAATGCGGCCGCAGGCAGTGCCCTTACAGCCCTCACCACCAGTTTCACCATCGATATCCTCGGCAAGAGCCAGCAGACGGCATCGGAAGACACCATTAAAAAAACGCGCACGCGCGTACACGTAGGAATGGCAATTCTGATGGCAGCACTCATCTATATCGTATATCTGCTCAACAACGATTCGGTAATTCAGACCGTCTATAAGGTGGCATCCTATACGTATGGTCCGCTACTCGGCCTTTTCTTCTTCGGAATCTTCACCAAGAAGCAGGTGCGTGATAAGTGGGTGCCGCTCGTTTGCGTACTATCACCCATCCTCACCTTCATTCTTGACTTCAACTCGCAAGCATGGTTCGGAGGCTATCAGTTCTCTCACGAACGCCTGCTTCTGAACGCATTTTTCACCATTATCGGACTCTGCTGCCTCATCAAAAAGAAGGGTTAAAAAAATGCCCTAAAAAACCAAAAATAGGTTAAAAATGTTGAAAAAACGGCAAAAAAGGCATTTTTAGGGGCAAAAACTTGCATATTTCAGAAAAAAGTTGTTACTTTGCAGAAGATTTCAATTAGGGGTGCAAATTGTGCTCTTGAAAACCGACTACGAATCGGAAGATATTAACTATAAAAAATATTACTATTATGACTGAAATTGAACAGAAAGTAAAAGAGATTATCGTTGACAAACTTGGTGTTGACGAGGCTAAGGTTACGATGGATGCAAATTTCATTTCTGACCTCAACGCAGATTCTCTTGACACGGTTGACCTCATTATGGAATTTGAGAAAGAGTTTGGCATTGAAATCCCCGATGAGGATACTGGCAAAATCTCTACCGTAGGTGAGGCAGTTAAGTATGTAGAAGAGCACAAGGCTTAATCAATAAGTCAAGGTGGCAGTTGTTTGTCCATCTTTTACTCCAATACAAAAAAAACGCCCGGGACATTGTCCTGGGCCTTTTTTTGTTCATAATCGAGAGCGATTGAGATTTTTCAAAAGAAATTAGAGGAGACCAACCATGGTATCCTTCTCAGCCTCTTCAAAATAAATCTTGTTCTCGCGAGCGAGCCAACCAAGAGCGAGGTTGAGATCAGCTTCTTTCAGTTTGGTAGCTTTCTTAAGAGCTTTGAGAGAGAGTGCGCCTTCCTGAAGAGCATTCCAGATAAGACCAGCATTCTCACCGATAAGTGCTGCGTTCATAACAATAAAAAATAAAATAGATTAATACCTTTATCATTCGGTTGATACCCAGAAGACATCCTCCTAAGCTCAATTCTCCGAATTGTGGTGCAAAATTACTACTTTTTATTCATTTATGCATAATTTTCGGCGTAGTATTTTCAAAAAAATGCGATATTTCTTATTTTTGCTATCCCCGCATAGCAAAATAAGAGTATTTTTAGAAAGAAAAACGAAAACCGCTATGCAATTTGTTTATAGCATTGCATGATTATTCAGACCTTATTGCCTGCACAATATTTCTACTATCCGCTCCGCAGCATGTCCATCCCATAGCGCGGGAATGCGCCCTTCTTTCCATTGTCCGGAATAGAGTTTCTCAAGCGTAGGCGGGATAGCAGAGGGATTAGTTCCAATGAGCTCATTCGTACCCATCGTGCAGGTTTCCGGTCGCTCGGTAGTGTCGCGAAGCGTGATGCAAGGTACTCCCAATACCGTAGTCTCTTCGGTTATGCCGCCCGAGTCGGTAATCACAACCCGGCTGTTGGCTACCAGATAATTAAACTCTAAATAGCCCATTGGGTCGAGGATATACAAGTTCGGGAAGCGCGCTTGGAGGGCTTTGCGGTTTTCCTCTGCCGAATCGGTAGCAGTCCCCCATAAGCCATAGAACAGTTTAGCTGTACGCGGATGAATCGGGAAAATGATGGGTTCATCCTGCACGTTCTGGATGATGACTTCCATCAATAAGCGGAGGTGGGCGGCTTCATCTACGTTTTGCGGCCGATGAAGCGTCAGTACCACGTATTGCCCCGCTTGCAACCCTATCGCATCAAATACGGCAGGCTTGCGCAAGCGCGACCGATTGGCGAGTAGTGTATCAATCATCACGTTACCCACAAAGTGGATCTTCTGCTCGCTTATGCCTAAGTTCCTCAGATTCTGATTAGCCACCTCGCTCGTTGTAAAGAACCAGTCGGTCAACGTATCGGTGACCATTCTATTGATCTCCTCAGGCATAGTGAGATCCCAACTGCGGATGCCTGCTTCTACGTGCGCCACTTGCGTATGCAGTTTCTTGGCCACGATAGCGCAAGCCATCGTGGAAGTCACATCGCCTACTACCATCACCAAGTCTGCAGGATGCGCCATCAGTTCTTTTTCAAACGCCATCATGATGTGTGCCGTCAGCTCCGCCTGCGTACCCCCACCGCAACCTAAATTGATATCGGGTGCTGGAATAGCCAACTCTTCAAAAAACGTATCAGACATGTTCTTATCGTAATGCTGACCGGTATGCACCAGTCGATAATGCACATTCCTCCCTACCGCCTCGGCGGCTTGGATAGCATGAATAATCGGCGCTATCTTCATGAAATTGGGTCGGGCACCCGCTATCAACGTAATCTGCATAGGATATTTAGAAATAAGTGGGGTCAAAAAAATGGGAACTATCTGAATGCGTCCCAGAATGGGTCATGGGCATCGCGGCCTTTGGCCTCTTCTGCCGACTGCGGGTAGTGCTCTATGAACCAAGTGAGGAACTGAGCCAAATCGATTTTTTCTACAAGCATGCGCTGCATACGCTCATGACAAACGACCGTTCTATTGGGCATCGCTAGCCATTTCTCTACTGACTGATAGAAGCCCTCTATGTCGGCCGACTTATGGCCGTAGCCTAAGCAGTAATGCTTCTCTTCGGGCACATGCGGATCTACCGTTGGCACAAACCCATTGCTCCGTGGCATATAATCCGTAGGTACCTCCAGTTCGTGGAGATACGACAATCGGCCTACAAAATCATTCAACCTCACAAATGGCACACCCATAACTCCTGCCTCAGCGGCCATCGTCTGACTATCACCGATATAGAGCGATGCAAACGCCATCACATGGTGCATATCGAGCGGACTGATGCGAATGCGGTAGGGTTCCAAAGATGGCTCCAAGGGACGCTCGCTAGTGATATAAATGCGGCCATAAGGTTTCAGCATCTCTATCACCCGTTGCGCCACTTCCGTACTTATGCCATGTACGCCCACATCATGATGAGCAGAGAGTTTCACGAACCGAATCACGAAATACGGGCTCTCGGGATCAATGCCGTATTTGGCCACCACCTGCTTATCGGGCTTAAACTGATGCGGATGCAGATAGCTGAGTTCATGATACGAAGGATAGCCGATTTTCTTCTTATTCCACTTACCTGCGCTCGTGCAGTCCGGCTCTATCAAAGCGGTAAAGAAAGGGTAAAACAGCTTTGCGAAAAGGGGCGTTGCCTCCGCATCGTCTTCATCGCAAACGAACGAAGGAATGCGCAATAGCGAGCCCACGTAAGCCAATACTCCATCCGACCCCATAAGCAGATCTGGTTTTGTTTTGCGAGCAATCCGCATCACCTCAACGACTTTCTCCATCAATCCAAACGCAAGACGGATCAGCCCTCCTTTGTCTGGACGGTCTTTCACCTTGATATAACTGAAACCTGCATCAATACAGAGTTGCTCCAAAACATCTTTCGGACGGATAACTATTACCAATTCATGTCCATGCTGCCGCAAATTCAGGATAGTGTATCTGAATAAATGGAAATGCGCGGGATGGCTGATCATAAACAGTATCTTCTTCATACTTATCTTTTTATCCATTTTACACCACATACACCAATTGCATATAGCAGCGGTTTGCATACATGCAGGAAGCGTCCGTGCTCCACCTCTTTACCTCCAAAGCGAGCCTTAAAATCGCGCACTCCGTAGGTTTCATTCGGCTTACCTGCGCCCATCATATCGAACCGCGGATAGCCATTATCTGCAGCATAGCGCATGCCTGAATAGGTAGCTAAACTGGAGGGAAAAATATGCTCATAACGGCCATCTTTACCACATACATACCATTCATATACAGCCTTTCCGGGCAAACAAACGCAAGCCGTACCTCCGATGATTTGTTCCTCAAAAGCCACCAACAAAAATTGCGCATGGGGTTGTTGATAAAGCATTTCAAAAAAACGCCACGATGGCAGCGGAGTCTTAACCTTGGTTCGGTAAAGCTGCTGCAGAATGGCGTAGAAAGCATGAACCTGCTCCAACGTAGGCTGCTCCACCAATGTAGCGCCATCGCGAAGCGAGGTTTTGATATCGCGCTTCCGGCTCTTACTGATGAGGGCTTCCATCTGCTCAGCCGAGGAGGTATCTACATGAAAATTCAGATGCGGCTGATACGCAAAGCCGCAGCGCTCAAACACCGGCCGCCAACGGCTGTAATCGTTGAAGTTGCGCGTTTCGATATAGATAGCTTGGCTGCTCAGTTGCCGCCTTGCGGTAAGGAGCAGTTGCTCCAAGGCCGCATCGGAGATGGTATCGCTCAGCATCGGGCCACCCACGATGATGGCTCGCCTCGTGAACCACTGCTTCAACCTACTGCCCGTTTGCGTCAGATAGCCTTGCATGACGCCTACCAACCTACTATCCTCCTCGGCTGCAAAGCAGAAAGGCTGCATCTCTTCCGGCACTGCCGAATAGAAAGCATACGCCTCACGAGTCTGAAACCAATTAGCTGTCTCAGAAGCTTCCAGCGCACGCCATGCCGCTGCCTCGATGCGGTCTATGTCGGAGTAGATATGAATCATTTTTGCTTGCCTACAAGCGGTCAGTTATAAGTCAATTATAAGTCATCCTTAGTTAATTGTTAGTTAATTAACTAATACTGGACTAAGGATGAACTAAGGATGAACTAAGAAAAGCCAAATCCTTCCGTAAAAACGATACAAAGGTACGAAGATTTTTTCAAATAACAAAATAAAAGAACAAAATTATTCAAAATTAAACAAAATTATTAGTTGAACCACGGAGCACAATTGCTCTTGAACAATCGCTATCGGCTGCACGCAGCCTATGCTTTGTGGCCGATAGCGAGGTGTTCATGTATGCCATACGTTCCATACATAGCCGAGCAATCCTCAGAACAAATACCCCATTTTCACGTAGAAATTGGTCCAGGAGGCGCCATCTTGGGCATGCAGGGCTTTCGCCCAATCCGCCGAAACACAGAAGTTTTCATTCATCACAATCTTCAGTCCTATGCCAGCGGAGAGATGCGGGCGAAAAACATCCTTGCTTTTGGGCGAAAGCGACTGCCTATTCGCATCCAAACGGAAGAAATCATCTGGCTCCTCGCCACTCGCCCTTACGGCTTCCGCCACCGTCTGATAGCGGCCATCCGTATGCTGCCTCACCAGCGCATCCATGTCGTACGGCTGCAAGACCATACCCATGTCCACAAACGGATTCAAGCCGATATAGAAATGTTGCCTTCCGATATCAAACGGCACAATCTTACAGCGCAGTTCGATATTGGCAAAGCCTACTCCATTCGCAAGAACACGGTTGCGGAGCACCCCTCTGATGGAATTGCCACCACCCAATCCCTCGTAAATCACGCGTTGCATGAACAGCGTATTCAGATACGTGTTTTGATAAAACGGACTCTTGCCAGCTATCGTGTTTTGCACACCTATCCGATACGCCAGCACTACCCATTTGGGGTAAAGCTGCACGTAATGCCGGAAGGTGGCGTTCAGCCTCAGATGATTGTAGCCCGCATCGGCTTGTTGCCCAAATCCAGCATTAAAAGCGGCCGAATACGTAAGAAACACATCGGCATAGATGCCGCTGTTGGGGCCTTGTCGCTGGTCGCGCGAATCAAACGAGCCACCCACCCTGAGATATGGATGCCAACCTCCTCGCACCTCCTCAGCTGACAAAATGCCCCATTTTCGGTACTTCTCATACAGCCCTTCCTGAGGTGGCAATCGACGGTCGCCCTCTTTCCCGCGGTTGAGCATAGCCGTGTGCACCGTATCGCACATATAGCCTAGCAAACCAATGCCTACGTTCCAATGCCAATGGCGCCGAATAGGGCCTTCCCAATCGATGGCTGCCCGCACCAAATCGCGCTTGAACTTATAGAAAGCGCGCGTCCGGTAAGCCGCTATATCCATTTTCTGCGGGTCATACACCTTATCGCCTGCCGCATTCTTCATATAAGCCGAATGGTGGAAAAGCGGTTGATACACAGCCTGATAGCCATTGAATCCATAAAAATCACAGAGCGCATCACGAAGATATGCGAGGTCAATCGTCAGACGATGGTTAGGAATCACGTATTTCGAATCGTAGTTAAAGCGAAAAATGCCCGTATGCTTGGTCGTATAAGCCGCCTCAAAATATAGCGAATGGATATACTCCGGATATTGCTCACCGCTGCCGTAATCATAGAGATTGGCCAACAAACCGCCCTGAAAACCACAGTCAGCATCGTAGGCGATAGAAGGCAGAACGCCTATGTTCCAACCCTCTTTCTGCGTCTGAGCTATCGAATCAGCAGCCACATCAGGCTGCACTCTTGCCGTGCTCAGCATAGGCAGAAGCACAGCAAGAGATAGGAAAAAGCGTTTCATACGAGTCAGAACAGCAGGTCAAACAAATAGTAGATACCAATACCAAGATACGTACCGATGGCATAGCCCATCAGCCCTACCACCATGCCAGAAATCAGCACTTTCCTGTTGCCCATAGCCCCTACTACGGTAGGCACAAACGGAGGCGAGCACAAGAGCCCCACCTGACTGATCGTAAAGAGGTCGCCGCTCACTTTGCCCATACGGCAGAAACCCAAATGCAGCAAGGTGCTCACGCCGATTATCCAGGCTACAAACGCGCCAATCATCATCGAGCCCGCGTTCACGCTGCGGTAATCAAACATCGAGGCGACTATCACCGAGAACACCAAGATGAAGAACATCCCTAACTCAAACGTTTTTCTCAGTTGCCTAACGGGTTTGAAAAACGAAGCAATAATGCCCAATGCCGTAATCGTGAGAATCACCACCATCTCGCTGATGGTGCCCGTTATCCAAATCGATAGTCCCACTCCCGCAAGCAGAAAAAGCACGCTCAGCAACAATGCCTGCATCATGCTCCAGAAATTGCGCTTGCGCATCATGCCGTCGTATCGCTCCACTTCGGTAGCACGTTTGCCATTTCGGTGAATGCTCTCGCTGATGCTGATACCATCGTCATACGGCAGTACAACCCTATACACCTTATAGCCGCCCGCGAGCACAAACACGATATACGGAGTGGTGATCAGCATCTGAAACGCAAGCACGATAGCCATCACCGATTTATCCACACCGAGGGCTGACCCCAAAGCGTTGAAGTTCATCGTGCCGCCCGTATAGATTCCCGTAAGCATGACTGCCACTTTGTCCAACTCGGGGATGTCCGTAAACTGAAACACCCAATAGCCGCTCACCACCGCAATAACTACCGCCAGCACACCACCTACCAAGGCCCAAAGCGTCTTTGGAAGCGACTTTGCCCACAACTGAAAATCGCAGTTGAATAGCATCAGCGGAATGGCAAGCGACACACTCACGCTCATCAGCAACTGCTGCATCCTGCTCAGCGTTTGCTCCGCTGGCGAATACATCTCAAACGAACAGGCGCCCGAAAACGCCAATATAAAACCAACAGCATACGCCATCAGTACCGTACCAATCTTTTGCGCCCATGTCCAGCGCTTGAAAATTTGGATAATAACCACTGGCATCAACACATACATTGCCAGTACAAAATACACTTGAATCATAATCATTTTAGTTAAGGTTAAACATAGCGGCCAAAGGCCGATTGGGAGCAGAGCTCCTATTGATTGTCGGCCAAAGGCCGGTTGATTGTCAAGCAGAGCTTGATTGATTGTTGGAGCTTTGCTCCAATTGATTGCTGCCGGAGGCAGTTGAACGCAGATAATATAGGGAGCTATCCCGAGCTACCAACGAACAATACCCGCCCCGAAGGGGCTTGGAACTATATAGAACCAGCCGCGAAGCGCTAATGGAACGGCCTCCGGCCCTGAAACCACCGTGAGCGTTTATATAAGGGGCGCGTGGGACGCGCCTCCATCCCTTATCGCCCCAAGCCCCGGCAGCACCGCCTCTGGAACAGCCACTCCTGCGTGAAGGCCCAGAAAGGCCATGGGAGCATCAAGAAGAGCGGCATCAGCAGCACGTTGATGACTATCCTTACGGAGTTCAAGAAAGCCTTGTCTTTCACCTTGCGGCATGCTGCCCATTGCGTAAGCCAAATCGGCAGAGAGAGCGTTGCAGAGAGCAGGAAAAGGGGCAAACTAAGCAGCAGAAACAAGCGGATCCACCCTTTCGGAAACGTAGTCGACCGCAGCTCAGCATAAGGGGATGGCGGATCCATCAGCAGCTTGCGGTAGTTTTCTTCATAGTGTTCATCGTCTGGTACCCAGAGAATGGTTTTTCGCATACGGAGCGTGAGCTCTTCGCGGAGCGCGAGCAGCAACTGTGGCCGATCCAACGAGGCGCGTTGCTCACGAAAAACATTCACGTCTATCGGTTCGCCAATCTGCACCGTCAGCGCGTCCCACAGCCGGAAATAATCGGCATATTCGAGCCCTACAGGCACGATATACACGGGTTTATCCATCGCATCCGCAGCTTGTAGGGCGATGCGGAAAATGCCCTTGGAGAGCGGCAGAAGCGAGTGCTTGGTGCGGTGCGTGCCTTCGGGCATCATGCAGAAACCTACGCCATGCTGAAGCGTTTCTACCGCCAGTGCTATCGTCTCGTCGTTTTTGCGCACCTCATCTATTCCATCACGTATCCGCCGAATGGGGATTATCTTCAGCCAATGGAGCAGAGCGGCTTGCCGTTTGTTGCGAAAGATATCTGCCCTTGCGGCAAACACTTTCGGGTTCTTATCCATCACCAATACGGCCAATGCATCGCATAGCGCATTGCAGTGATTTGGCGCGAAGATGATGGCGCCATCTTGAGGAATGCGCTCCAGCCCTATGTAGCGCAGTTGCCGGAAGGAATGACGAATGATCCAATCTGCCAGCGGCCTGCATCGCGAATAGAGCTTATCGTATGCATACACAGCAGACATACTGATATGGCTGAAAAACTGCTGCAAAGATACACTTTATTTTCCAAATATGCAAAAAATAGGCGCTTTTTTCTGAAAAAATTTGGTCATTTCAAGAAAAAGCAGTAATTTTGCAGCTGATTTGTGCGCTTGCCTGCCGTAGGCAGCTCACCAATCGGCAATAAATGCTGCTTTGTTTGCATGCTAAATCTTGCAAAGCAGTGATCGTTTAACTTATTTTTATACTACATTATGTATTTGACTTCTGAAAAGAAAGCTGAGATTTTTGCTCAGTTCGGCGGTGACGCCAAGAACACCGGCTCAGTAGAGAGCCAGGTAGCCCTCTTTACTTTCCGCATTAAACATCTTACCGAGCACATGAAGAACAACCACAAGGATGTAGGTACTGCTCGTGCCCTCTCTGCATTGGTTGGTAAGCGTCGTTCGATGCTTGACTACCTCAAAGAGCAGGATATCGAGCGTTATCGTGCGCTCATCAAGGCTCTTGGTATCCGTAAGTAAGCCGAACGCTTTCTATCCTTTCACAAACCAGCTGACCATGACAGTCGGCTGGTTTTTCGTTTAAAGAATAAAAATATAGCATGACCTACCTCCGCAGACTTTTTCTCTACGCCCCTCAATAGTATATACTCGGTCTTCCGGCTCTTTACGGTAGAGGGATGGTATGAGATCCCAGATGCGATAGCCGCAGCCAACAATCCCTGCGCTCTCCGAGCGCCTCTACACTATGACTCACTCTGAATTAGGCACTGAGCGTATTCGTACGCTCCTCTTCAAGTATGCGTTGCCGGCCATCATCGCCATGACCGCGTCTTCGATTTATAATATCGTTGACTCGATTTACATCGGCCATGGGGTCGGGGCACTTGCGTTGTCAGGCCTCACCATCGCCAAACCGCTGATGGATATCTGTGCGGCTTTCGGCTCGCTCGTGGGCGTGGGCGCGGGCACGCTCATCGCGATTAAATTAGGAGAGAAAGACCTCCTTTCGTCGAATAAGATCTTGGGCAACGTGATCATGCTCAACCTCCTTCTCGGTGTGCTCGTGATGGTTGTGGGGCTCCTGTTTCTCGACCCCATTCTCTGCGCGTTTGGCGCCTCGGCTGACACCCTCCCTTTCGCTCATGATTACATGGCGATTATCCTCTACGGCAACGTGACCACCCATATCTATTTCGGGCTCAACAACATGCTCCGCTCCACCGGTCACCCCATGAAATCCATGACGGCCACCATCCTTGCGGTGGTAATCAATATGGTGCTCGACCCGATCTTCATCTTCGGCTTGGATATGGGCGTGCGGGGGGCTGCATTGGCTACCGTATTGAGCCAATGTACAGCTATCGTATGGCAGGTGACCGTGTTTTTCAATACGAAAGAACCCATCCATTTCCAGAAGGGGATATGGTCGCTCGACCGCTCGCTCACCTTCACCATGCTCTCTATCGGTCTCTCGCCGTTTCTGATGAACCTGGCCAGCTGTTTCGTAATGGTGATTTTGAATAACCAACTCAAGCGCTATGGTGGCGACTTGGCGATTGCCTCTTTTGGGGTGGTCAATAGGTTGGTGTTTGTGTTCTTCATGATCGTGATGGGCTTGAACCAGGGCATGCAACCTATCGCGAGCTATAATTATGGAGCGCGACAGATGGATAGGGTGAAACGCGTATTCCAGCTCACGGCTTATGCTGCTTCTATCATCACAACGGTGGTCACGCTTCTCGGCGAGATATGTCCGCAATTGGTAGTGCAACTCTTCACGCACGATGAGGAGCTGATAGAGGCATCTTCGTATGCTTTGAGGATTATCGTGTGCGCGTTTTTCGTGGTAGGTTTTCAGGCGGTCGTCACCAACCTCTTCACGGCCTTGGGTATGGCTAAGAAAGCCATTTTCCTCTCGCTGAGCAGACAGGTGCTAATCTTGGTGCCCCTCTGCATGCTCTTGCCGCTTATCCCCGTGGGCGATGGCGTATGGGGGCTGGATGGCGTATGGTGGGCATGGCCCATCGCCGATGCATGTGCATCGATGCTGGCGGCTGTCTTACTGATGCGCCAGATGCGGGCTTTCCAGCAGATGCACTTGAGCCAGCAGCAGCTGCTCGCAGCCAATGAGCGCTTCCTCTCCGATGAGTTCCCGCAGGATGAATCCGCGCGCTGATTAGGGGCGGAACAAGATATGGCGGGAGTGATGACGAATAGAATTGTATCGGTGAGAATACGTAATGTCGAATGAAGCCGTCAACCCAATCTCAAACGGAAACAACTTAGGCGATAGCACCTCATTGAGCGGCTTCACCACCACCTCGGCAGGAGGTTCCTTCTCGATTGGTTTGACCAATACGAGATAGTCTTCGGGATTGGTATTCATAGCCGAAGAGGCTATGGTGAAATAGGCAAAAACGCCTAAATATACAGCTTGTGAAGGCTGAAAAATCGTTCGTGGACGCTTATAGTAGAGACGATAACTTGCCTCGCCACCCACTTGAAGATACATCTTAGGCAAAGTCGTTTTGCCGCGGAAATGTTTGTTTTCGTTGAGTTTACCCGTTACCAATTCATTGGGCACTTCTACTCCAAACTCCGGATAGAAAGCCGATATATCCGCATCGAGCGTTTGCTCATATTGGAGGGCAAAAGGAAACATCACCCGGAATCCAGCCGACCAGAAGATGCGGTTGCTCACGCCTGCAGCCATAATGGGAACGCCTACCTGAAACTGCTGAATCTCCTGCTTAGCGCGATTCACATGAATGGTATAATCAATCTGATTGCCCAAGTAATCCACATTGGTGTATTGATAGGGCGCAAACGATTCGGGGATACGCATGTTCGGTGATCCATACGCTATGTGCAAGCCAAAGCGGATGCCCACTTCGTTTCTATAGGGCAATGGCCACATAAACGTGTAGCTTCCCTCTAATCCAAAATGCTCACCTAATGGCGCGGGCTCGATAAGGTCTTTATAGGGCATGTAAGAGGTCATACCGCCCTTGGCAATAAAAGATATGCGCGATGATTGCGCGATTGCCGAGAGGGCAACCGTAAACCATACAATGAAAAGAAAAAACCACCTGCGCATTATCTTGAGAGAATAAATTTAAGAGAGAAATGTCCGGAAGGCGAATCGACTTTTACGAGGTAGCATCCGGGCATGAAGTCGGTATCGATCACTACCGTATGCTCGCCTTCGGTCTGCATCATGCTAACTCTGCGACCGTTGGGGTCGTAAATCGTGATATCTGTAAGCTCGTTCACCTCGAGGTTAGTCAAGCGAATCACTTCGCCATTCTTAGCCACCGACGGCATCAGCTTGGGCGCCCTACTCGGTGCATTCATACCATTATCCCCCGTTGTCATCGAGCTGGAGGAATAGCTGATAAGCTCCGAACACATATAGCCCGAGCACAGGTGCCCAGATGAATTCGATGATACATCGATTAAAGCATAATAATCGCCTGTGCCTGTCAGATTCTGCCCTAAGGTGAGATAATAGGAGCCATTGATTATAGGTATATCGTTCCAGCTGTCAGGATTAGATAGATCATCCGGCTCGCCTACTACTTGATACCATGTCACTTGTTCTGGCCCGAAATAGTAACCCAACGAATCGTTGATATACTTCACGTTGAGCATCATCAACCAATCGTATAGCGCCACCACTGGCCAATTTGCGTATTCCTCACATTTTCTTGAGAAATAAGCGATGTACGTTACGTCTTCAAACACTTGAATCGTGCGCTCTGCATTGAGGTCATCATCGGACCAGTGCTCAAACTGATAGCCTTCGAATGGGGTCGCTTTAATCGTTACCCAATCGCCACAATTGACCACAGTCTGCTGATTCGCGTGCATCGAGCCAATCGAAGCAAACGAATAAACAAGAAGTAATATGTAACGTAAGGATTTGCGCATATACTGACTCAATTCTCACTGGGGAACAGCCGAAGCCGTTCCCCTTTGAGAATCATCAATATTGGCAGAAGCCGTTTAGTACAAATGAAATAGCTGAATGATTAATTAGTTGGCAGAAGGAGAAATAATACTAACGGTACCCTTATCTTGATCAGCAGTCATAACCTTGATAGTAACCTTCTTCTGCTTGAAGACAGCCTTATAAGTTGCATCAGCAGTTCCAACCGTAACCTTAAGATTATTGCCCTCCAGAACAAGGCCTTGCATATTAGCAGGATCCACAGGTACACCATTACTAGTTTCCCAATGGTCAAACTCATAGCACGGATTATTTTCACTGCTGGGAACAAGCGTAATCACATCACCAGTATAACCAGAGCCGGTACCTGATACTGTACCCCATGCTCCAGGTGTACCCGTCTCATCTACAACCATAGCACCAATAGTAAACTTGTCGTTCTCCTCAAAATATGCGGTGAACGTAAGGATATTATTCTGTGCAGCATCAATCATGTCACCAGTCAAGGTAACTGTTAACGTGTTTACTCCTGTTGTTGCGTCAGTTGTACAATTATAAGAAGAACTATTAACATCAATGTTTTCAGTGCCATTAGCATCTTGCTTTACCCATTTGAAGAAATGATAGTTGGGTTTTGGAGTTGCTTGCATGGTTACCGTCGTACCGCAAGCAACATTATCCCGCTGACCTTGAAGGGTCGGCGTTACAGTGGCCGGATCTTGATCTTGAGCATGGATTGCGGTAATGCCGCAAAGAGCCATGAAAACTACAGATAAAAACTTTTTCATTTTTTTATTATTTAGAGTTAATATTATGGTTGCTTAGTTATTCAATAGAAACGGTTCCTTTATCGGAATCCGCAGTATAAACAGTTACTTTCACAGGGTCTTTTTCTTCGAATACCGCTTCGTAAGTGGCAGATGCTGGCTGATGGATAATAAGATCATATTTCCCGTTTTCGGCATCAATACTCCAGTCGTGAGAATCGCCGGGAACAAACTCTTCATGAGTTTCAGTATTTATCCATTTTACGAATGTTGCACAGCCATCAGGTTCTGCTCGGAGGGTATAATAAAAAGGATCTTGGCAGAAATTGTCATCCTTAATAATCGTGATTGTTCCTAAATCTTTACTTCCTTCTTGAATAGAGGCCTCAATCTTATACGTAGTTCCGGTGAAAACGGCTGTATAAGTCTCTGCACCTTCCAGCGGAACAGTAAGCGTATTGGAGCCATCAGCATTCGTTACGCATGTTGTTCCTGAACCTGTTCCTGTACCCGGGCGGTAAATCTTCCCCTTCGAGTCATGCCATTCTTTGAAAGTAGAACATTCATACGGAACGGCAACCAAAACCGCAAAACCTTCATCGCAATAAAACTGCTTTTCGGTTACTGGATTTTCCAATGGGTTTTCTGCTCCGGTCTCGATATATACCTCACCATGATTATCTTGATCCACAGCTACCGTAATATAGAAGGGGTCTTTCTGTACAAACACAGCTTCATAGGTTGCATTTTCAGCAGGAGCATCAAACTCGCGTGGATTCGTATTGCTATTATCATCAGCCCAATGGGAGAAGTCGTAGCACCCTCTCGCTACGGCCGTAAGGGTAACAGGCTCCCCACAGGGATAGTCTTGATTTGCGCCCACTATCGTACCGCAGTCATCGTTGCCCGAGCATCCTGATACGATGCCAGTGATAGTAACTTGCTTCTTCTCAAACTCGGCCGTGTAGGTAGCAGGGCCATCAACGGTAACCGTTAAAGTATTGATACCGGTCGTGGGATCCGTTTGGCAAGTGGTGCCATTAGGCGTGATTGTACTTGTTTGGCCATTTTGGGTCACACTCCATTGCTTAAATTGATGACATGCATCGGGAGTAGCCTTAAGGGTAATGCTAGAATTACAGTCGTATGCTCCACCATCACTAACAGAACCGCCACCATTAGAACCAACAGCAGTAGAGACAGTCACTTTCTTACCCTCAAACTCGGCCGTGTAGGTAGTCAATGAACGCTGAGGGCGCTAAGACCTGGGCTCGCATTACCAAGGAGAATATTGGTAAGTCTGTAGCTGTTGTGCTCGATGGTTATGTATATTCGTTCCCGACCGTACAGTCTGAGATTACGGGCGGTAACTCACAGAT
>JALFZG010000008.1 GCA_022784645.1 Bacteroidales bacterium | reverse complement strand
GCTGCTGATAGCAGTTATCGCCACCTTGTTTGGGCTGACGCTGGTAGGTCTCGCACTCTTTATGCCACCTCGTGGGGTCATCGACCCAACCGTTCTGACCGCCTATGGCGAGACCCTCACCTTCGTAGGAGCGCTCATAGGTATTGACTATCGCTATAGGGAGAAGCCGCCTCCGGGGCAGTAGCCCGGCGGCTTACCCTGCGGGCGTTCCAGAGGCGGATAATAGGACGGAGATAATATCTCCTGCCAACAAACAACACAAGGACCGCGGAGAAGCCTGCGGGCTATTCCAATTGCGCTTCGCGCGTTAAAAAAAAACAAGATTATTCAAGATTAAACAACGAGCAAGCTCTATTTCTTTACGACAATGAGAAATAATTTTGAATAATTTTGCTTAATTTTGTTCTTTATTAAAAACCAACCTGTCTATTTTGTTCTAAAAATTCATGGCAAAGAATAAGAAAGTGAACGCATGGCAAATCATAGTAGCCGTGTTTCAAGCCCTCGCAGCCCTCTTAGGCTCGCTCAAAAAGTCTCACGACTCTGCAAAGGCAGAGTCTGACTCGGCCAAAGATTCCGAAGGCAACGAATAAATTCTGCTGCGGATAAATAAGAAAATCCCATCGCGAAAGCGGTGGGATTTTTCTTTCCAAAAGTTCACAAAGTTCACAAAGTTCACACATTTTAGAGTAAGGGTATCGTTCCAATGAACGAAAAACAGCCAGTTCATACATTCTGGAGTCTATTTCATACATTTTTTGCGTTGGTGCTTGCGTAATTGAAATAAAAGCAGTACCTTTGCAGCATCATTTGAAATATGACGCGTACGCATTTGATCATATCCACGTCCAATGACCTGCTTCGTATAGCAGCAAGCCATATTCTCTATATTTCGTCAGAGGGAAACTACTGCAATTTCTTTCAGACGGGAGGAGAAATGCGCCTTGTAACGTACCAGCTTGGGCAGGTGGAGCGCATGATCGCCGAACAACTACCGGAGCTCAGTCAGCATTTCATAAGAATCGGTAAAAGCTTGATTATCAATTTGAATTACGTATATTATATTCACCCAACCCAGCAGAAACTTGTGCTCGTGGACAATCAGCTAAACCGCTATTCGCTCTCCGCGAGCAAGGAGGCGCTCAAGGCCCTCAAAGAACTGATAGAGAAGCAACAATTATGAAAAATATCGAAAACATATCCGAGTCTGAGATTCGCGTGATAGGGCAAGAAAACCCCCATCGCGAATCGAATAAAAAGCGAAAATGGCTCCTCCTGGCCGTTGCGGTAATCGCAGGGGTTGTAATAGTCGTTTTAGCCGTAGTGTGCTCTCGCAATCAAGAATCGGTAACCGCCTCAGAACCAAGCGTTTACGAACCGATTGTGGTGCGCGAGCAACCGCATCCGCTACGCGAATGGATAATCGGTTTAGACACTATCCAAACCTGCGGTACAGCCTTGCATGAGATCACCATCAACGATATCCCCCTTACGGTATATGTGCCGCTCGGCTCGACGCCTCGTTTGGGCGTTGGTAAGGCTACCGTTAAGCATCCGGAAGACTTTATCCTTTTCTTCCAAGCAGCTGACGTGAGAGCCGATAATAAGAAGATTGTTGGTGCGTTTGTCCTGCAAGGAGAGCCTCTCAGTCGCGGCTTGAGCAAACGTGGCTATTGCGCTATCATTGGGGATGAGGTGAGGGTAGGAGTGGCCGAAAACTCGCCACTTTTTGAGCAAGCAACTGAGCAAAACGGCTATTTCTTCCGTCAATACCCGCTGGTGGATAACGGCCAGTTGGTAGAAAACGAGCCCAAAAACAAGTCCATCAGACGTGCGCTCGCGGAAATAGAAGGTAAGATAGCCGTAGTGGAAAGCCAATCGCCGGAGTCGTTTCATGATTTCGCACAAGCACTCGTGGATTTGGGCGCACAGCATGCTATCTATCTCGTAGGTGGGGCTGCTCTTTGCGGATATACCGATCTTGAAGGTCAGACTGCCGTATTCGGATTTCAGGAATGCAAACCGTTTAAGAACACTAATTTTATCGTTTGGCCGAAGCATTAATTTTCGTTTAGCCGAAGCATTTATTGGCTAAGAATGTACGAATCAGCGTGTATGACATCAGTTCATACACGCTGGTTTCTATTTCATACATTCCCCATCTAAAAACTTGCTAAAAAGGAGAAAAATGTATAATTTTGCATCAAAATTTTCACAATGGACACCTAATAACCCTAAAAATTATACGTTTTTATGAATCGTTTTTCTTCTTTTATGGCCTCTTGTAAGGCTAAAACGACCGCCTATTGGCGGTCTCGTTCTGCAGCTCGTAAGGTGCTGCTTGTGTGTGGATGTATCGTTGTAGTAGCAGCTGCTGTGGCGCTCATTAGGAGCCTCAATGCGAGTCCTCAATCCATTGAAAAACATCTGTATGGAGAGGAGATTGGGCGAAACGGCCTCCGCTACAAACATGGTTCGCATATCTATGATCCCGAAACGGGTGAAGTACTCCTTGACAGCATCACCTGGCTGCATGTAAGCTCGGGCGATACGATAGCCATTCTCGCCAAGAATCATCGTCGTGCATTTATCAACCTCAATACCGCCCAACTGATTACGCCTCTTGCTTTTGAGAGAGCTTGGGAGTTTGCCTGCAACCGAGGCGTGATGGCTCGGGCGGATTCCATCTTCATCTTCCGCAGAGACGGCTCGCTCGTAACGGCCATGCCAATAGGGGCGTCGAACCAATATGAGTATCTCTACTATATCGATCATCTGATTGTCAAAACGGATTACGACCATGTAGGTATGCTCGATACGGCCGGGCATTGGCTGCTTGAACCCGAATACTCGATGATTACCATACAATACGACCAAAGGTTATATAACACGCGTTTGGGCGATGAATGTATTGTCTATAATGCCGAACTGCAACCTATTCTTCGTGGCGCTTATAAATCGATTGAAATCGATTGGACGGAGGGCTTAGTCGTTACCGAACACGATGGCATCCAGCGTCTGTATGATTACAAGGGCAACTTGCTCTACAAGATGATTTTCCAGCGTATTGAGCCCCTTATGTATGCTACCGGACGGAAGACGGCCGACAACGAGGATATCTACGACCTGACCGACTGCTATGTTTATAGAGATTATAACGATAAATGCGGCTTGATGGATAAGCATTATAAGGTGCTTACGCCGCCTCTGTTCCATTCGATTGAGGCCCAAACCAAACACGTGTTTTTTGCTACTTTCGGAGAATATTCTGACCGCTTCGGCACCTTAATTGACGACCATGGTAAAGCGCTTCGTTAATATCTGCGCCATCTGTGCAGCTTTCTTTTTCGCATCAAGCATAGCTTTGGTGGTGCTCTATCGGTTTGTTCCGGTGCGCTATACGCCCCTCATGCTTATCCGAAAAGCCGAGGCGTTCAGAGAAGGCTATTCATTAGACATACATCAGGAATGGGTAAACCTCGAGCAGGTTTCGCCCAACCTGATTTGTGCGGTAATCGAATCGGAAGATGCGCAATTCTATCAGCATGGTGGCTTCTCGTTTGAAGATATGTTTCAGGCTTATCTGTTGAATAGGCGGTGTGGATACATTATGGCAGGCGGTAGCACTATCTCTCAGCAAACGGCTAAAAACGTGTTTTGTACGCCTCATCGTACCTATACCCGCAAGCTGTTTGAGGCCTATTTTACGGTACTTATCGAACTTTTTTGGGGCAAAAATCGCATTATGGAGGTCTATCTCAATGTGGTAGAATTGGGAAATGGTGTCTTCGGCATAGAGGCGGCTGCTCAACATCTCTTTGCTACCTCTGCTTCCCAGCTCACCTATACCCAATCGGAATGGATTGCCAACCGCCTCCCTAATCCCAGAATCTATTGAGGTGGGTTCTAATATTGAGCGTTTTCTGCGTAACGTAACACCATGTTACGCGGAAAACACCATACAAACTAGTCTTTTGGTAGTGCAAAACAGCCTGTTTTTCGGGGATAGTTGCACAAAAAAAAGACTGCGGATGCAGTCTTTGTGGTGGGCGTTGACGGATTCGAACCGCCGACCCTCTGCTTGTAAGGCAGATGCTCTAAACCAGCTGAGCTAAACGCCCTTCTAAACGAAGTATGTATGGTGGTGGGCGTTGACGGATTCGAACCGCCGACCCTCTGCTTGTAAGGCAGATGCTCTAAACCAGCTGAGCTAAACGCCCTCTCGACTTCATTAGCCGAAAGCGAGTGCAAAGGTACTGCTTTTTTTTGAATTGACCAAATTTTTTAGAAGAAAAATGCCATAAAAACATGAAAAAATACATTTTCTCACGATTTTATGGCATTTGTGTGTAAAAATTGCGCTTATTTTGCAATCTTTGTTTGGCATTTCTTAGACCATACTGCAAACAGTATCAGCAGCACCATGCTGACAGCAGCAGCTGCCGCATAGCCTATCCAACGCCATTGCAAGGGCAGATGGAAGCCCTCTGGCGCAATCAGGATATACGATACGGACACCATCGTCATGAACAAAGCCGGCACCATCGTCATCAGATACCCCCAACGATAGGGTGCACCTGCTGTATGCTCCTGCTTATAGAGATACACCGTTGCCGCCCAAAGGGTGAATACGGCCAAGGTTTGGTTCGTCCATGCGAAATAGCGCCATACGATATTGAAATCCACAAACGACATACCAAACACCACGGCAAACATCGGCACGGATATTACCAATCGTTTCCAGATGGTTTTCTGCTCCAAATGGAGGAAATCTGCTACGATCAATCGTGCGCTTCTCAGGGCCGTATCGCCCGAAGTGATGGAAGCGGAGATAACGCCTATCACGGCGATGATTCCGCCTACGATGCCGAGCCAACTGCGGCTGATCTCATTCACCACCAAGGCTGCGATATTCTCCCCCGGATGGATAGCTGCATACTCTTGAATAGTGAGGCAAGCGTTGCCCTCCAGGTCGGGAAAACGGAACGAGCCGGCAGCTGCTGCCCAGATAAGCGCGAGGATACCTTCGGCAATCATAGCGCCATAGAAGATATGTCGGCCTTGCCGCTCGGAGGTGCAGCAGCGCGCCATCAGAGGCGATTGGGTGCCGTGGAAGCCCGATAGTGCGCCACATGCGATGGAAACGAACATCATCGGGAACAGCGGCAAGCCGTTGGTTTGACGATTCTGAAGACCGTCCGTCAGTTCGAGCATATCTCCCGAATGAGCCCCAACCATCACAGCCGCAATACCTACTCCCATAAAGAGCAGCAGGCCGCCGAAGAT
Source organism: Bacteroidales bacterium (assembly GCA_022784645.1). GTDB lineage: Bacteria > Bacteroidota > Bacteroidia > Bacteroidales > Paludibacteraceae > Colicola. The sequence goes on along the minus strand of JALFZG010000008.1, from coordinate 15,496 downwards.
GGGGTAGAAGCGACCAATCAGTTTGTCGATGGGTAGCACGGTAGCTAAGGCATAATAGAGGAAGATGATGCAGAGCCAAAATAGGCTGGATGTGAAGATACTGGTGCTGAGCGGGTCAGAACTGCAGAGTTTGGCGAGGAGGGTGGCGGGGGAGGTCATGAAGTTGGTGGTGAGCAGCACCAGCAGCACGATAGAGAGCAGACGCATGAACTGACGAATACCCATTCCCAACTCACTACCTACAATCTCCGGCAGCGAGGCACCGTTCTTTCGAATAGACAGCATACCTGACATATAATCGTGTACGCCGCCCGCGAAGATACTCCCCAATACAATCCATAGGAAAGCAGCAGGGCCATAGAAAATACCCATTATAGCTCCGAAAATCGGGCCCAAGCCCGCGATATTGAGGAACTGTATCAAGAAAATGCGCCACGCGGGCAGGGGCACATAATCCACACCATCGGTCTGCGTAAGCGCAGGCGTTGACCGCTCCGGCTCAATGCCAAACACGCGCTCCACTAAGCGGCCATACAGCACATAGCCCAACACGAGCGCAAGGATTGAAAGAAAAAATGTGATCATGATATTGCCATAGTAATTTAGTAGTTTCACGGAATGATTCAGAAAGGGGCTGCCTCAGTATTTCTCTGACCATCCGAACGGGTGGGGAGCGAGCGGCAAACGCGCCATCGGATGGTAGTCTCCCTTCAGTCCGATAGGTTGCGCATTACGTATCTCGCTCACCATCTGAATGCAGTTACGCGCCTCCGAGATGCGGAAACCATTGCCGCTGAGGATTTGTTTGTAACTCTCCGTGTGGAGCTCGGTGAAGCCCTCTGAGAACTCAAACTCTTCGCCATCAATAGAGAGCGTGCGGTAGGTGCGTTTTTCTCCTATCACGGCATTCTCCGGCAGGCAAGCCGCATTAATGGAAAGGAAATAGCGCACGCGCGCTTTCTCCAACTCCAAGTAGCCGGCCACGCGATCGAACGACATCACGTGAACGATATTCTGCTTCGCCGGACCAAACACCCATTGGAGCATATCGTAGAAATGCACGCCGATATTCGTAGCAATACCGCCCGACTTATGCACATCGCCTTTCCAACTCGAATAATACCATTTGCCGCGAGAAGTGATATATGTGAGATCTACGTCATACACCTTGTCTTTCGGCCCGTTGTCCACCTTCTGCTTCAGCGCCCGAATCTTATCGTGCAGGCGCAGTTGCAGGATGGTATAGGCTTGATGACCGGTCTCCTCCTCGAGCTCCAAGAGGTTGTCGATATTATACGGATTGAGCACCAGCGGTTTCTCGCAGATCACGTTTACTCCCAGTCGGAGGCCATAGCGGATGAAGGCATCGTGGGTGTAGTTGGGCGTGCAGATGGAGAGCCAATGGAGGGGATTGGGCTTGCGCATCTGCTTGGAGCAGAAGCGGTCGAACTGCTCGTTTTCGGTAAAAAAATTGCAGTCGGGGAAACTGGCATCGAGGCGCCCTACCGAATCGAATTTATCGTAGGCAACCATCAGGTTGTTGCCCGTGTCAGCAATAGCTTTGATATGGCGCGGAGCAATATAGCCAGCCGCACCTATAAGTGCGAAATTTTGCATAAATTAATAGTCGAATAGTAAGTCTTGAATAGTAGTAATATGTACGGCTTTGCGGTCCGGATAATTTCTCAAAGTGCCCGACCAAAACAGCAGCGGCACAAGCGGGTTGCGGTCCACCACATAATCCACCGGTTGGTCGTCAGCATTCATCACCACCCAGTTCTCTTCCAGCCAAAACACCACATCGCCCATCGTACGTTTCTGCATGGATTCTCTGAGCCTCACCGCCTCCGCATTGCCCTGCATAAGCGGCAGTTCAGAAGCCGAGCAAGCACCTTGTACGCCGCTGAACTCAAGCATGAAATTGCTCACTTGCTTGCGAATGGTTTCGAGCGGCAGTTTCTTCTGCTCAATGAGGGTGCGGTTGAGGTAAATGGCATGTCCGTAACCGCCATCTATCCATCGTTCATGACCGTAGAGCGCCATCAGATAGGTGCTTGCGAGCGCTATCGCGCGGTCTAGGTTGAAGGCTTTGCGCGGAAGGCCCGAGAGCTGGAGTTGCGCTTGGCTGCTGCCCAAACGAGGCAAGCCTACTACCAAAATCTGGTAGTTTTCCTTACCGATGCGTTTATCCAACTGCTCCATCAAGAAACCGATATTCTGATTGACAGAGAGGTACATCTCTTCCTGCTCGGCCGATTCGATATGGTCGGATTGCGCCTTGGGGGAGAGGGTGGTGAGTTGCAAGAGCAGCAGGTCGGGTAAGGGGTCTTCGCCCATCTTGCGGTCTTTCTGAATAGCGAGTGCGAGCTCGATGATGAGCTCGTTGGCGATAGGCGCATGCCCTTTCTGCAGGCCGGTATAAGAAAACGATTTCTTCTTCTCCTGCGGGGTGGGGTGCATATATTGGAGCACGTCCATTCGGGGCGTCCACACTTTCGATTCAGCCTCGTTAAAGCGGTCGGAGGTGTTCATCTTATCCGCTGCAGCAGGCAGTCCTTCTGTGTAATAAGAGGTGGTTGCCCATCGGTTTTCTTTGGCATCCATCCAGCAGCAGGCGTTGGCACTATGCCCTGCCATACACAGCGTGGTGTACGGATCTAAGCCCACAGCATAGATCATGCTTTTTTCTCCTGACATACGCCGAAAGCGGTCGCTCAGGGTCGTGGCGAGTAAATCGTTGGGAGAAAACGTTTGCTTCGTACCAATCCCCTTAAAATCGGCATCCGCAAATATGGCATGCGCTTTTCTATCTGATCGGGAGAAATAGCCGTCTGCGCTGATGCCGTGTTCTTGCGGACTAACGCCCGTCATTAGTGTGGCCACCGATTCTGCACCACCAAAGACAAGGTGTGGAAACGATATTTCTGCCTGAAAAGCCTCCTCTTGAAGCGTACGGAGTCCGCCTTGCGGCCAAAACGTGCGCATGGCTGAGAGTTCCTCTTGCTGCATACCATCTACGGCTACTATTACGGTGAGGCGAGGGGTGGCCTGCGCCATCGTGTACGCGAGCGTACATGCAAGTATAAATAAGGTGCGAATCTGTTTTTTCATTGTTTCTTACGAATATAAACCAATCGGCATGTATGGAGGAAAACGAGCGTGAGCATCAGGTGAAGCGATTGATGGCGGAGGAGCATCCACATCATGGCGATAATCAGCCATCCGAGCAGGAAGGGGGATGCTTGAATCAGCCATTGCTGTCCTTTTTTATAGCAGCATAAGGCAATTGGTAGAATCCATAACGGATTGAGATATAGCACGTTAAGATTGCTGCCTACAAACGGATGCTCGGAGAAGAAATAGAGGTAAAACAGGATGCAACCCGCTATCAAATAAATGCCAAACAAGATGCCATCCAATAGCCATGTTTGTTTTTTGCGCCAAACATCCCATATCGTGAACCCGATGATGAGGAGAAAAAGCAGCAAGATTACGAGTTCGGGTGACGTCCAGAATTGGCCATCTCGCGGCGTAAAGGGCGCAATATATTCGTCTTCGCTGAGTCCTTGCTCCGATACGTAATTCATCAGATTTTCGGGCAGAAAGAGCGACTGCTCACGCGTCATTTCCCGGTCGGCTTCATAGCCAAATGCGAGGTTGATTCCGAATTTTCCCCAGGTCCATTTGCCGGAGAAATGGTCGATATTCTCGCGCCATGTTAGGCCGGCCATTCCTTCCGCTTGTGGCAGTTCGAGCGTTTTTCGGATAATGCGCCACGGACGGGTAGCGCAGTTGTCGTATACGAAATTATACCGATAATAACGGTTTTGCGGGAGGTAGTTTTCAGCAAGCGCATCCATGATAGCCTGCTTCTGCTCTTGCGTTAGCAGCAGCGGCTGGTAATATACTTGTCTGCCGGCATAGGAGGAACTCATTTGGAATTCAGCCGTGTGTTCCATCCCGAGCATGTAGTCGGTTTGGCCTTTTACGAACTTTGCGTAGAATCCCGTTTGGCGGAAATCAAAAACGCCATAGTTGAACGTCCAATCGATCGCCCCTTCTCGTCCGTCGGGCCCCACATAATGGGGGTCTTGAATGCGGATGGCGGAATGGCCATAATGGAAGTAGAGCGGCTCGGCCGGGGAGCAACTCATGAGCGAGACAATAGCGTCTTCTGATAGCGTTTGTGCCGAGGTGGGCATTGCTATCAAGAGAGCCAACAAGCTGATTATCAATATGTTTTTATGCTGCATATAATAGGATGATATTCGGAATTAATACCCCAATAAAGCCGAGCAGATAGCCTGCTACTGTCTGTTCAGGTGTGTGTGCTTGCAGTCGGATACGTGCCAGCATCAGGAGCCAACTGAGGAGCATCAAGAGGAGGATTGTAAGCGGGCTGTAGATGCCGCATTGTGCCATGATGGCAATAAGCATGGCGGTGGCTCCTCCCATCGAACTCAGGTGTGCGCTAATCTTCCAGCGGAGGGTGATGAGCGTTACGATGATTAAGATGATAAGCGAAGCAACAGCCGACCACACCATATATTTAGGCATGTGAATAACGTGAAGGAAATAGCACCAGCAGCCGATGCATCCGATGGCATAGAGATAGGGCAGGTTGCGCTCCGAACGGTTCGTTACATCCAGATTGCTCACCTTTCCGCGCCAGATCATCCATCCGAGGATAGCCAGCGGAAGCAGGCACGTGAATAAGAAAGTGCCGCCAATAGCCAACAACTGATACGTCCACGTAAGCGGAAGCACGTGACGGCTGAACAGCTGGCAGAAAACGATAATCACGTATGTGCTCACAAATAGCGGATACAGCAGCACGGATAATGCGTATGCCAATTTGTCGGGTAAAGCTTTATGAGACTCCATATTATGAATTTTTTAGTCGTTTGCGCTGACCGGTTATGGGGATATTCATCTGAACGCGGTATTTGGCTATCGTGCGCCGAGCGATGTTGTAACCCAATTCTTTGAGTTTCTCTACCAATTGATCATCCGTGTAGGGATGCATCTTATCTTCCTGGTCAACAATCAAACGCAATTGTTTTTTGATTTCCTTAGTGGATATGTCCTCGCCTTCCATGTTCTTCAGCGACTCGGAGAAGAAATGCTTGAGCGGGATAATGCCGAAGTCTGTCTGCACGTATTTGGAATTGCTCACGCGCGAGATGGTGCTAGGGTCGGTACCCGTGATCTTGGCGATATCCTCCAAAATCATCGGCTTTAGATAGCAGTCGTCGCCCATGAGGAAATAGTCTTTTTGGAAAAACGCAATTGCGCGCATGGTGTTGAGCAACGTCTCGTTTCGCTGCCGGATGGCATCGATGAAGTTGCGACCCGATTCGAATTTCTCTTTCAGAAATCTTACGGCTTCTTTTTCGGCTTTGGTGTGCTTGTCTTTTTGCAGCTGCGCGAGCATGTTTTGATAGTCGCGCGAGAGACGGATAGGCGACACGTGGTCGTCAGTCAGCGATACGAAAATTTCGCCATCTATGACCTCCACTCGGAAGTCGGGGGTGATATGATTGCGTCGGTTTTCGTAGATATCGTTGGAGAAAGACGTGCTGGGGTGGGGGCGGCAGTTGGTGATGACTTCGTGGGCTTGCTCAAACGCTTCTTTGGTGAGGTTATAGCGCTTGCGAAGGCGGTCGAAATGATGTTTCTCTAAATCTTCGAGATTGCGCTCCACCAATTGAATAGCCAATTTCACGGCCGGCGTTTGTTCTTGACGCGTGAGCTGCATCAACAGGCAGTCTTTCAAATCATAAGCGCCTGTTCCTACGGGGTCGAGATGCCGAATGATATCTACAATTTTTGACATTTCTTCAAACGACACCTCCGCCACACCGCTGAATGCCAAGTCGTCAACCATCTGATCCACACTACGAGTCAAATAGCCGCGGTTGTCAATATTGCCAATCACGTATCGAGCGATTTTTTGCTCCTCTTCTGAGAGCGACATTAAGCCTACTTGCTCCTCTAAATACTCGTGAAAATCCTGCCCTTGAGCAACGGGCATCTGCTCGTAATCGGTATCTGCTGAGGCGTTGTTTTGCTTGAGTTTATAGTCTGGCTCGTCGTAAGGATCATCATCGCTTACGTAGGTATTATAATCAAAATCCTCGTTCTGAAGGGGGTCTTCACCTCGGTCTTCTTTGTCGCCGTAGATGTCTTCCAAATCATCGTCTTGCGAATAGTCGTTTTCTTCCTGCTGCTTTTCTTCCGGCTCGTCTTCGCCGATTTCGAGCACTGGATTCTCCATCAATTCTTTCTGAATACGTTCCTCAAGCTCGATATTCGGGCACTCAATCATCTTAATCACCTGAATCTGTTCGGGAGTCAGGCGAGTTTGCATTGTTTGCCGAAGATCGGTTGATATGTTCATGTTGATTGCCACAGTGGAACGTATTTTTTTGAATATTGTTTATCCTAAGATTTCGAGCAGGTTGCTGGTGATAAAATCAATTTGCTGCGGTTCGAGGCAGGTGTGCATAGGGATTGAGAGCACGCAATTTGCGAGGCGTTCGGCATTGGGGAGCGAGCCTTCTGCGTGGCGCTCGCTTTTGTAGGCCTTCTGCAAATGGATCGGCACGGGGTAATACACCATTGCGGGGATACCGCGGCTGATGAGCTGCTCTCTTACGCCATCGCGATAAGTGGCGGCATCTATGCCATCGGGTGCCACTAAGCGAAGCGTATATTGATGAAACACATGCGTGGATTGCGAATCGCGAGCGGGGATGAGCAGACGCGGATGATGGGCAAAAGCGCGATCATAAGCCGCTGCTGCAGCTTGACGTGCTGCTGTGTATTCGCTCAGATGCGGCAGTTTGGCGCGGAGAACAGCGGCTTGAATGGAGTCCAGACGCGAGTTGACGCCTACCATATCGTGGTGGTAACGAACGACCATACCATGGTTGGCGATTGCGCGCATTTGCGAAGCGAGGGCATCGTTGTTCGTGAAGATTGCGCCACCATCGCCATAACAGCCTAAGTTCTTGGAAGGGAAAAACGAAGTGCAACCAATATCTCCGATGCAACCCGCTTTGCGTACTTCGCCATTAGTGAACGTGTAGGTGCTGTCAATAGCCTGACAAGCATCCTCTACTACGTAGAGATGGTGCTCACGAGCAATCGCCATGATCTCTTCCATATTGGCGCATTGGCCAAAAAGATGCACCGGCACGATTGCCTTGGTTTTGGGCGTGATGGCTTTTCGAATGGCAGCAGGGTCGATATTGAACGTTTCAAAATCCACATCCACCAAGATGGGCTTATACCTCATCAACGCTGCCACTTCAGCCGTTGCGATAAACGTGAACGATGGCGTGATGACCTCGTCACCGGGTTGCAGCCCAAGCGACATCAACGCAATCTGGAGCGCATCGGTACCATTGCCTACGGCTATCACGTGTTTCACGCCAAGATACGATGCCAACTCCGATTCGAAGTCTTTGACTACCTGTCCCTTAACGAACGAAGCCGAATCGATAACCTCTTGAATGCCGCGGTCTATGTCTGCTTTGATCTGCTGATACTGCGTCTGCAGATCTACCATCTGAATCTGTTTCACGTGCGTTTTTAAATATAGGGATTCCTCAAAGAGAGAGTGGATTTCTCAATAAACGGTTTTTTCAATAAGATATTCTACCTCCTCGGGCTCAAATCGAAACGAAGCCACCTCTTTGTTGGTACATGTGACTTGGACACTTATTTGGTCCGCATCATGCAGGGGATAAGTACATTCGCATCGGAAATCGGTAGCCGAGAGGGAGCTGTAATCCGAAAGTGGAATACGAGCAGTAATCTTCACATGCTCAGGGAACGTGATCATCGTTTCGCTTGCGGGCACATTGGTGCACACGATAGGGGTTTCGATTGTTTTTTCCGTATAAACGATGGTTTCGTTGATGCCAGAATAATCGGTTGACTTACTTGTTTCGCGCGACTTATTCAGATTGGAAGCAAACCAAATGCCGGTGCTCAGCAAGCAAAAGAAGCAGAAGATGAGGGCGTCCCACGAAAAAAGGAACGCACCCATCTGCTGAAATATTCGATGAAATATGTTTCTAAGACTTGGCATACGCCATTATTTCTGTTCGTTGAGTGGTTTGGTCTCTTCCTCGCGCTTTGAGGCTTTATCGTCGCTCTTGGTGGGTTTCTTTACTTCCGGCTGAGCCTCTGCAAATACCGAAGCTTTGTCAATCTCAATGCTCACGCCCTTAGCAATACTTACCTCAAACGTACCATCTTTTACTTTTTCAATCTTACCATGGATACCGCCTGCAGTAACAACGCGATCGCCAGCGCGCATCTGCTTACGCTGTTCTTCGAGTTCTTTCTGCTTTTTCTGTTGCGGACGAATCATGAAGAGCCACATCACTACGAAGATGAGGATCATCATCACCCAAAAACTCCATTGACTTCCTTGTTGCTGTGCTTCTGCTTGAAGCAAAATACTGAGTACATTCATAATTATTTCTATTTTTTTTGTTATTACGTTGTTTTACTTATTAATAGCTGCCCTACCGAATGAACGACAGCGGCTCTCATGTATTAACGACAGCGGCTCTCATGTATGAACGACAGCGGCTCTCATGAAAACGTTGCCGTTTTGCCTTAATCGATTACCACGGCTTTGAGCAATTTGTTTTCTTTCTTGAGCTTGCGTACAATTTCGTCGAGTATCGCATTGATGAACTGATAACTTTTCTCTGTGCTATAATCTTTCGCTATCTCTATGTATTCATTCATCGTGATTTCAAGCGGGATATTGGGGCAAGTGAGAATCTCTGCAAGCGCCGTAAGGAGGATAATCTTGTCCATATACGCAATGCGGTTGATGTCCCAATTCTGCAAGTGCGCCTCTATGAGGGATGTGTATTCGTCGTAATGGTCGATGGCAGCCTTCAGCAGTTGCTTGCCGAAATTCAGTTCTTCTTCAGAATCGAACATCTCAAGGAGTGCTTGATTGGCACCATTATCTTCTTGGAAACGCTTGATAGTCTTTACGATATACGAGAGCACCACATTGTAGTCTGTCGTCCAATCTTTATGGTCGAGCGCCACTTCCAATTCCTCCAATGCACTACATAAATCATCGTTGTTAGCCAATACATCGGATACGATTTTCCGCCAAACAGTCTTATCGTCTTGATACGTAGGCTGCTCGATTTGCATATACTCTTTATAGCAGTTGGATTCTTGAATTTGCTTCCATAAGAGACGTACATTTTCGTGGGCTGCATCCCAACTCAATTTATGCTCATCCACATACGAACGAAGCACGCGGTTGTTGAAAATCTGTGCTGCAAAACGATTATTTACAAAATTGACGTTGGCTGTATAGGGTTGGTGAAGCACTTTGGCACGCTCTTCTTCAAATGCAATCTTATCATCGGCTGCGCGTACTATTTCGTTTACAAAGTCCAGCATCAGCATGTATAAGCTGTAGGTGTCGTCAAAGCTATCCAGCAGATTCTTCTTGGAGCTGAGAAGCGAATTTCCTTCCTCGTTGTAATAATGACTAAACAACGTCTGTACGACTTTCGTTCTAATTAATGTTCTGTTAATCATATCGTTTTTTCTTCTTTATTTATCGCATGTGCGGGCAATTGGGCGTATGCATAACGCGTGTTCGAAGCGCATGCGGGCGCGCGCATTACAAATATCGTTCCAATTTGGGTGCAAAGGTACAAAAATATTTTGAAATGGACAAGTTTTTTCTTAAAAAACAGCGGTTTGCAGGTGTGGAGATACATTCTGATGAATAAATGATACAAAAAATATCGCCAAACTTCCGTCTGACGATATTCTATTCAAATAATATGCATGGGTAGTTCCCAAAGCGCTAATTGCATATATTATTGCGTATGGAGCACTACGAAGCCCCATTAATATGCATTATACGATATGATCGAGAATGTCTTTGGCTACGTCTTGCTTGCTTTTGAGCTCAAACGTTTTCTCCTCTCCTGAGCGGAAGAGCAGGGTGATTTTATTGGTGTCGCAACCAAAGCCAGCACCAGTATCTTGCAAGGAGTTGATGACAATCATGTCTAAGTTTTTGCGTATCAGTTTGTCGGCTCCATGTTGCATGGCGTTGTGCGTTTCGAGCGCAAAACCGATGAGCTTCTGATCTGCGCGTTTGATAGCCCCAAGTGAAGCTGCGATATCGGGATTCTGCACGAGCGAAAGCGTCATTTCTTCGGTATGCTCGCGCTTCATCTTTTGTTCTGCTACTTCTCTCACTCTGTAGTCGGCTACGGCAGCTGAAAGTATGGCCATATCCTGCTCGGGGAAATGCGCCATAGCTGCTTCGTACATCTCCATAGCGCTACATACATCCACAACCTCGATGGGGTGGAGCAGATTGTGCTCCGGACGGAGGGCGGTAGGCCCTAAGATGAGCGTTACTTGTGCACCTCTTCGTGCAGCCTCTTCGGCTATTGCTATGCCCATCTTGCCGGTGGAATAATTGGAGATATACCGTACAGGGTCGATTTTTTCCTGCGTAGGACCTGCCGAAATCAGCAATTTTTTGCCGAGCAGTGGTTGGGGCGTAAGTATATCTTTTGCTGCTTCAAAGATAGCGATGGGCTCTACCATACGTCCTTTTCCGGTAGTGCCGCAAGCCAAGAATCCTTCGGCCGTGGGCAATACCGTGCAGTTGCTATACCCGCTGATAATCTGCAAATTACGCTCTACGGCCGGATGCGCGAGCATCTTGTCGTTCATTGCAGGAGCAACCAATACGGGTTTGCGCATGGCAAGAAACGTCGTAGAGAGTGCATCATCGGCTATTCCTGCGGCCATCTTACCAATGATATTGGCGGTAGCTGGTGCAACAATCATTAAGTCCGCCCAATCGGGTAGGGAGATATGCTCGGTGGTGTGATCGTTGCCAGTGGCAAATACATCGGTATATACTTTGTTACCACTAAGGGTCTCTAATACGAGCGGAGTCACGAACTCCAACGCATGGTTGGTGGTCGTGACTTTCACCTCTGCTCCGGCTTTTTTCAACAGTCGGATGAGTTCAGGAATCTTATAGGCTGCAATACCGCCTGAGATTCCTACAATAATTTTCTTTCCTCTCAACATATAGAGGGGGCGTTAATGGGCGTGCTACCCGTGTGATTAATCCTCGTCGCGAAGTGCCGCGTCTTTCGAACCGTTGCGATAAATGAGGCGATGCTCAATAAGTTCCTGCGTAGCAATAAGCGTGGGCTTGGGCAGACGCTCATAGCTCTTGGAAATCTCAATCTGTTCCTTATTTTCGAATACTTCGTCGATACCCTCCTGAGGAATCGAGAAATCCTGCAATTTTGCATCGAGCTCCTTCTTGAGAGCGATACCAATCTGATTGGCGCGCTTGCCAAGAATTGCTACGGTTTCATAGATGTTGCCTACTTCTTCAGAGAGCTGATTCATATCACGAGTAATCGTGTTATGAGGTGCGTTTGTTTTCTTGTAATCCATATCTTGTTTTGTCAAAAATATCGAAATAATAAAGTCTAAAAGTCCGAAAGATAACGAGTCAAAGAGACAACGAGTCAAAGAGACAACGAGTCAACGAGACAACGAGCCTAAGAGTCAAAAAGTCTAAGAGCCGTTTGAAGGCGAAAAGACAATTTGTTATTCTTCGGATTGCAGCACTTTCTTGATGGCTTTGCCCATGTTCTCTGCCGCGTTCTTGTGCTTGGAGTCTGGATACTCCGTGATGAAACTATAGTATTCATCTTGCGCTTCGCGAGCACGCTCGGCTTTGAGTTGGTCGTAACTATTGATCATCTGCTGGTATTTGGATTGGAGAATAATCCAGTTAAACTCCTCCAAATACTTGTTTGACGGATACTTCTTAATAGCGTTTTTAGCCACAATCTCCGCAGAGAGGTAGTTATTGCCGAGATAGGTGCCAAGGTTGTAATACAACTGCGCAGAATAGAGTTCTTTCTCCGCCAAACGGTCATACATCTCGGTCATCTCATCGTAAGCTTGTTGCGCGTATTGACTTTCGGGATAATTTTCCGTAAATTTCGTATAGTATTCAATCGCGAGACGCGTTTGCTCTTGATCCAGTTTGGCTTCGGGAGCATCCATGTAGTAGGAATGTGCCACCATGAAGCTGGCCTCCATGATGCTGCGACCTTTGGGGTAGTTCCTCACGTAAGCCGCATAATATTCTGATGCAGAAGCATAGTCTTTCTGCCCCATATAGCATCGAGCCAGGTAAATCAATACATCCTCCGAGCGTTCGGTTCCTTTGTAATATGCCGTAACATCGTCAAACAGCGTTTGCGCTTTTACATACTTCTTCTGGTTGAAATACTCGATAGCTTTCTCGTATTTTAACTCCGGATCGGTTGATTTAAGCAATTTCTGATACTCGTTGCAACTCGTGAGAGCAAACAACGCCAATGCTAATATGATGATTCCCTTTTTTGCCATATTACAAAATGAGCTGCAAAATTAGTACATTTTTTCGGAATATGCAAATAATATTCGATTTTTATGCTTTTTTTCTTAAAAAAAGAGCTGTTTATGGGTGAAAAAGCGCGAAAGTGCGTGTAATTGTGCAAAAATGCAGACGAATGCGTACGCTACGCCCAAGCGCTTGAAAATGCGATTATCGACTTTCGCTGAGCGGAAAACCGCTGGAGGTTCTGACCGCCATTGAGTCGCCTGATTGGGCAATAATCAGGTAACATTCTGTGCTGTCAAGCTGCTCGATAAGTGCCATACCTGCTTCTGAACCGAGCACCATACAAGCGGTAGCCAAGGCATCGGCTCGCATGCAACTTGTGCTCACTACGGTTGCCGAAAGCAGGTCGCTTTCTGCCGGATAGCCCGTGCGCGGGTCGATAGTGTGGCTGCGTCGCATGCCGCCTTCGTAATAAAACTGCCGATAGTTGCCCGAGGTGGCCATACACATGTTGGTGGATTCGATGATTTCCTGAATCTCGTTTTGCTGACCACTAATATCATCAATGGGTTTGGTAATACCTACCCGCCAAGGCTTGCCTTCTTGATTGACGCCCTGCAGCACCACTTCGCCACCGATATCCACCAGCAGATTCTCTGCGCCCTCGCTTCTGAGCAAGTCGGCAATCACATCGCATGCATAACCTTTGGCAATAGCTGAAGCATCGATAGCACCTCTGCCCGCAAGGGGGTTAACAAGATGCTGCCCGTCAGCAGCATCCCTTAATGAAAGCCGTCGGTAATCGACCAGTTGCCGAAGCGAATCGATCATCTCGGGCGTGATATTTTCTTTGTTTTTAAATCCAAATCCCCAAGCGTTCACGAGCGGCGCAACCGTAATATCAAACGCCCCATTCGTAAGCTCTGACACCTCTTTGGCAGTCTGATACATGGTCAGAAAATACGTGTCGAGTACGGTGTCCACACCTTGATTCAGTCGCGAGATAGTGGATGTGGGATTAAACGTTGACATTGACGCATCGAACGCAAGTAGCGCTTGCAAAATCGATTCATGAAGGTCCTTATCGGCTTCGTAACGGATATTGTAATACGTGCCGAAAATCTTCCCTTGATTCGTAAAATACTGCTTTTTCTGCCGCCCGGCATGCGGATGTATAGAGAGCAACAAGAGCGCTATCACGAGGATAGCGCCCATGATACTCATGATAATTTGCTTGTTTTTCTGTGTCATACAGAATGCACTACAAAAACCGTGCTAAATCAGAACCAGATACCCAATCCGATGCAGCCATTCAGCTTCTGGCCATACAGTTTTTCGCCTGTGTTGGCCTTGATAAATGCGTTTTCTTTGCTCAATTGATGGGTATCAATCATGCCTTGCGCAAAGAGGTCGAGCTCGCATGCGTCAAACTCCCAAGCTTTGTTGATTTTCAGCGAGAGGTTCTTTACAGCAAAGCTCTCGGTGCCATAATAATCGCTCGCCCAAGGCACCATACCAATCTGCGCACCGAGCGTAAGACCGATATTGTCAAACGTGTAGTCGTAGCCAATCTCGAGATAACTCGAATAGGCGCGTTTTTCTACCGCATCATCATCGCCATATACAAAGTCATTACCGGCTATCATCGTGTACCAATTGATATAGGCATTCTGATTCTCAGGGAGGAAATCTGCGAGGTTGTAACCAATCTGCAGCTCGGTGGTGGAGGAGTTGTTTTCTACAGCATCATCATCCCAATTGGCGACTTTATCCCAGCAGAAGAAACGGCTGCCGCCAAAGTAATAATAATGGGTTGCACCAATGGTTACGTTGAAGAACGTAAACGAAAGCGAGAGGTCGAGTTCGGGCAAGAAATAAGCTTGATAACCATCTTGCTTACCGATTAGCTGCCAATCGGAAGCACCTACGCTACCCCATGCTCCGAAAGAGAAGGAGGTTTTTTCGCCTTCGTAACCTACCGAAGCGTAAGGCTGAAACGAGAGGCCACCATTGTACTGCCCGCGCCAAAGATACGAGGATACGACTTCTGCACCTGCTTCATACGCGAAATTAACTTCTGCCTTTGCCGTAAGGATGGCGCAGAAACCAATCAAAACTGCTGAAAAAAGTTTTTTCATTTCCGAAAAAGTTTTAAAAGTTGTTTTGTCAGTAAATAATTATTAATAGGGAAAAAGTTGATAATCCATTTTGAAAAGAAATAACGATTTCAATCTGCTTTCAATCTGATTTCAATCTGCTTTCAATCTGCTTTCAATCTGCTTTCCAACATGTAAGCATACAAAAAAATCTTGCCCTGCATAGGGGTATATTTATCCCCGCAGGACAAAAGCACGGAAAGACCGCTCCGTGTTTCAGAGCGATCTTTCCGTAAAAGAATCATCTGCTATTGGCGAATGGTGCGATAGCGCTTGCGCAATGCAGCTAATATGTAAGGAGAGCCATTAGGCATTCTGTTCCCAAGCCATTCTCAGAGCCACTTCCAAGATGCGGGTGTCTTCAATCGTTACGATGCCGCCGTCTGGGCCTTGCTCAATATGGTTACCGCCGTGGAAGAACGCGCGAACGTCATCTGCGGTGATACCGAGTTCTTCTGCAATTTTAGCTGAGCTTCCTTTCGGCAGGCTGTCTTTCACCTGACGAAGTTTGTTGAAAGTGGTAGTGATCATGATATTTATATATTTTTGAGTTAATAATTTCGTTTGACGATGCAAAGTTACTATTAAATTTTGAATTATGCAAGAAAAATGTCAAAAAAATTTATTTTTTTTCATCTTTATGCATTCTTAAGTATGTAGCCACGTCTGGATGCAGCCATTCTCTAAGCAACGTATCGTCTTGTAAATGAGCGCGAATCTCGGTAGCGGAGATGTGCAGCAGCGGTGCTCCTTCTATTACGTGCATCATCGGGTATTGCTGCTTGAGTGCGGCTATATCATCGCCTTCACGCGGATAGACGATGATGGGATAATGCTCCAAAATGCGTTGCCAATCTTTCCATTTATGGAAGATGGCCATGTTGTCAGAGCCGATGATAAG
>JALFZG010000065.1 GCA_022784645.1 Bacteroidales bacterium | reverse complement strand
TTCGAGGTTCTTGGCGGTCGTAACAGCCGCTTGCTCAGCCTTAGCCAAATCCGTTTGCATTTGCATCCAACGGACTTCCGACACACCACCCTCTTTGTACACTTTCTGCATGCGGTCAGCAGCATCTTGAGCCTGACGGAGTTAAACGGCACCATGCAGAATTGGAGCGAAGCACCACCACCGAGGAAAATCACGCGATACCCTTCGGGAATGTTCAAGAGCTCCTTGAAGAGCGCCTCTGCTTCGTCAACTACCGGCTGGAAATACTTAGCTCGGTGAGAGATTTCGAGAATAGAAAGGCCGTGGCCTTCAAAATCCATTACGGCATCAGCCGTTTGCTTGATTACTTCCTGCGGGAGGATAGACGGACCCGCATTGAAATTGTACTGCTTTTTCATGTTTGTTTGTACTAAAATTTTAGGGTTTAACATTATGACTATTTCGCGAATTATTTTATGCACGTCATTACGCATATTGTATCCGTACATGCGTAATGATTATTAATGTAGTTATAATCGTCTTCAATCATTTGCTGGGGTAGTGATTCACCAAAAACTATTTTGTACTCACTATCCCAAAACAACAACCAATGCGAATAGGCCGCCCCCTGTTCATTCGCAGATTTACTACGCGTCAAGGCAACCAATTGGTTTTCAGAATCCTCTTTGTTCGTCCAAATAGTATAAAACTCCTTATATCCAGCACGAGAAGGCCAAAGTACTATGACTCCGTTTATACGTTCATCGATATCTCTACATATCCAATCTACATTATGAGCGGGGTCATTCACTCCCCATACCTCGCAGTTAGAATTGATCTCCACATCCCAATACTCTTTTCTGGGCCGATCGCAACTTGTTAGCCCTGCCAATACAAGCGTAATCAGACAAAGATATTTTTTCATATTTGTATATTATTTAAGTTGTCCTTTTTTATTCCATTTGCTTTGCTCCACCTTCTCCGCGAGCTTGGTGTCAGCCTTACGAGTGAGGTCCTGAATTGCATCTTTCACTTTCTCTGCAGCACTCTTGATGCCCTCAGCAGCCTCTTCGAGCAAGTCAGCTTTCTCCACCCAGGCAATCACATCTGCCTTGGTAGCCTTAGCGCCTTGCTGCTTCTCGATATTCACAACGCGGCAATGCTCGGGAGCGAGGATAGCCTCCACACCACTCTGCGTCTGCAAGTAGCAGATTGGGCTGTTTTTCTTGAAGAACGTGCCAAATGCGGGGGCATGCGAAGCCTCGTTGAAATCGAGTTCCCACAATACCGTACCGGCTTTGGGAGCCTCAATCGGATCAGCGTTCGGGTGAAGGATGGCGCGCTTGTCGGCATCCGAGAGATACACGATCTGCTTGCCACCCTGTGCGGCTTTCTCCATACGCTCGAGCAAGTCTTTATTGAATTGCTCCTTAGCCTGACCCGACTTATACTCGCGATACTGCTTCTCGTGCATAGCGAACTCGAAGAGTTCTTCGTCGTCTTGACCGCGGTCCCAACCGAGTTTCTCCATCTCCTCGATATAATGCGGGAGCTGGTTCGGATAGAGCGCTTGCGGGTCGCCGGTGTAGAACTCAAAGCCTTTCTCCTCAGCGAGCTTGATGATTTCGGGCGCAAGCTTACCGGGCAGTTTACCCGACTTGCCGAGAATCATGCCCCACATAGCAGGATCCATACGCGTGAACGGAGCCTCGCCCATCGAGCGGCTGTAGAGGTTCATCAAAGCGGCATTCTTCACATACTGCGAGAACGGCGTAACCAGACATGGCGTACCGAGCATCGGCCATATACGTTGTACTTCGTTGAAGAGCTCAACGAGCAACTCGTCTTCGGTATATTGGTGTTCACCACGCTTAGCGAGGTTCATATTGATAGCTGCGTGCATACCCTTGAGGTCGGCCATGAGCGAGCCCATCATGCCGCCCGGAAGACCGCAACCCACCAAAAGTGAGGTCATCAACGCGTTCTTCGGGTCAATCCAATAGCCCAAGAAATCGTCGATAAACGATTGGGTGAGCGAACGAGCCTCCATATAGGCTTTCATATTGATATCTTTCACCTTGAAACCGGCATCTTTGAGCATGGCTTGAATGGTGATCACATCCGGATGCACCTTACCCCAGCTCAGCGGCTCCATCGCTACGTCGAGGATATCGCCACCAGCCTTAGCCACCTCGAGCATCGAAGCCACCGAGAAGCCCGGACCGGTATGGCCGTGGTATTGAATAATGATATCAGGATGCTTCTCCTTGATAGCAGCTACAATCGTGCCGAGCATCGCCGGACGACCGATACCAGCCATATCCTTCAAGCAGATCTCCTGTGCTCCACCTTCAATCAGCTGCTCGGCCAGGTTGATATAATACTCTGCCGTGTGCACCTCGCTGTAGGTGATACACATAGTAGCCTGCGCTATCATGCCGGCTGCCTTAGCCCACTTGATTGACGGGATGATATTGCGAGGGTCGTTCAAGCCGCAGAAGATACGCGTGATATCCGTACCTTGCGCGTGCTTAACCTTATACATAAGTTCACGAACATCGGCCGGCACCGGATTCATGCGAAGCGCGTTTAAGCCGCGGTCGAGCATGTGCGTCTGAATACCTGCCTCGTGAAATGGTTTTGTAAACGTACGAACAGCCTGATTCGGATTCTCGCCATACAGCAAGTTCACCTGCTCCGAAGCGCCACCGTTGGTCTCCACGCGGTCAAAGCAACCCATGTCGATAATCACGGGAGCTATCTTTGCCAACTGGTCCTTGCGGGGGACATACTTACCCGAGGACTGCCACATGTCACGATAGACGAGGCTGAATTTAATTTCTTTTGCCATATTTTTCTGTTGTTAGATTTTTGTAGTTTCTGTTAACGTTCGGGCATACTTTTCCCAAACCGCGGCAAAATTACTAAAAACATTTCACATAAAAAAATTTTTTTACATTTTTCGTTAGAAAAATAGCAAATAGATTTGCATAATTCAAAAAAAAGCCGTAATTTTGCAAAAAATATTCTAAAATGGCAAAAAAGGTTGCATTGGTATTGGCGAGCGGAGGTGCTCGCGGCATGGCGCACATCGGAGCCATCGAGGAGCTCGAGTCGCGCGGTTATCAGATTAGCAGTATCGCAGGTTGCTCCATCGGCAGCCTCATAGGCGGCATTTATGCGGCCGGCAAAATAAGCGAGGCGCGTGATTGGTTCTGCTCGCTCGACAAACGGGACATCCTCTCCCTAACGGACTTCTCGTTTGGCTTGTCGCATTTGGTAAAAGGCGACCGAGTCTTGCAGGCTATCCAAGAATGGGTGCCCGACCGAAATATCGAAGATTTACCCATCCCGTGCGCGTTTGTGGCTACCGATTTCATCCACTCCGAGGAGGTCGTTTTCCGCTCCGGCAGTCTCTTCACAGCCATCCGAGCATCCATCTCCATCCCCATGTGTTTTGAGCCGCTTGAATACAACAATACCCTACTCGTAGATGGCGGACTCGTCAACCCCCTCCCGCTTAATCAGATTGCTCGAACAGAAGGCGATATCCTTGCGGCTGTCAATATCTCCGGACGATCGGAGATTGAGCCCGCATGGCTCTTGCCATCCTCACCTGCTGTGTTCGAAAAGATGGGACGACTCGGCAGTCAGGCGGAGAAGCTTTGGAACAAGTTGGCGGACGACCTCGAGGAAACGAAGCTCACCCGCAACATCAACTACCTCAATATGGTCAACCGCACCTTCGACCTTCAATTGCAAGCCAACTGCCGCACGATGATTGCTATGACCAAGCCCGATATCCTCGCTGAAATGGCGCAGGATGCTTACACCACTTTCGATTTCGACAAAGCCGCTGAAATCATGGATCGCGGACGCGAACTCATGGCTCAGCAACTCGACATCTACGAGCATTCCATCAGCAACCAATAAATAGACTATCAACTCATTATATTAATTATATATGGAAAGAAAAGTACGCGTGCGCTTTGCACCCTCCCCTACCGGAGCTCTTCACATTGGCGGTGTTCGTACCGCCCTCTATAATTATCTCTTCGCTCGTCAGCATGGAGGCGACATGCTCCTCCGCATCGAAGATACGGACTCTGCCCGCTTCGTGCCGGGAGCTGAGGAATATATCATCGAAGCCCTCCAATGGCTCGGCATTGGTATCGACGAAGGTATCGGTTGCCAACCCGCAGAAGGCTCTACACGCGAGTGGGAGCAACCCAAAGAAGGACTGCCCATGCAGGCAGGTCCTCACGGGCCGTATCGTCAGTCGGAGCGCCGAGAAATCTACCATCAGTATGTAGATCAACTCCTCAATAGCGGACATGCTTACATTGCTTTTGACTCCCCCGAAGAACTCGAAGCCAAGCGTAATGAAATCAGCAATTTCCAATACGATGCCCGCACCCGCACGCAGATGGTTAACTCCCTCACACTCAGCAAAGAAGAGGTGGAGGCACGCATCGCACGAGGCGACAAATATGTCGTTCGTTTTAAGATTGAACCCAATGAAGACGTGCACGTTCACGATCTCATCCGAGGTGAGGTTGTCATCAACTCCAACATCCTCGACGACAAGGTGCTCTATAAGTCGGCTGACGACCTCCCAACCTACCATCTGGCCAATATCGTTGACGACCATCTGATGGAGGTGACGCACGTGATTCGTGGCGAAGAATGGCTGCCGTCCGCTCCCCTCCACGTGCTCCTTTATCGCGCTTTTGGATGGGAAGATACCATGCCGCAGTTCGCCCATCTGCCCTTGCTCCTCAAGCCCGATGGCAATGGCAAATTGTCTAAACGCGATGGCGACCGACTCGGCTTCCCCGTTTTCCCGCTCGAGTTCCACAACCAGAAAGACGGCACCATTTCGTCAGGTTATCGAGAGAGCGGTTATCTCCCCGAAGCAGTCATCAATTTCCTTGCCCTACTCGGTTGGCATGCCGCTTCCGATCAGGAGATTTTCTCCATGCAGGAGCTCATCGAACAATTCTCGCTCGACCGCGTGAGCAAGTCGGGTGCGAAATTCGATTATGAGAAAGGCAAATGGTTCAACCATCAGTATCTGCAGAATTACACCGGCGAGCAACTCCTGCCGCAGTTCCTCGCAGCTGTGCCGGCTGAGCATAAGGAGGCCGTATTGAAAAAGGGCGAAAACGTGATTGCACATGTAATCGACCTCATGAAAGAGCGCGTTAATTTCGTGCCGGAATTATGGGAGCAAGCCGCCTTCTTCTTCGTTGCCCCCGCGGAATACGACGAGAAATCGCTCAAGAAACGCTGGAAAGAGGAGTCGCCTGCACACATGCGTGAACTCTACACCCTGCTTGAAGGCATCAACGAGTGGAATGCCGAGACGCTCGACAAGATTGTGATGGATTGGATTGCGCAAAAAGAGTATGGCGTAGGTTTGGTGATGAACGCTTTCCGTATCACCCTCGTGGGTGCTGCTCGCGGACCGCATATTTGGGAAATAACCAACGTCCTCGGCAAAGAAGAGACGCTCCGTCGCCTCCATACCGCCATCGAGCGACTTGCTTGATACCTCCTTTTTCCGCAAAAAGCCTCCACGCTTCCTCCACAATGACTCCACGCTTCCTCCTCAATGCCTCCACGCTTCCTCCTCAATGGTTCCTCAATGAGTCCTCATCGTTGGCACCGTGTTTTATACGTTCTGCCTACGTGCATCTAGCTTGTATCTAGCTTGCAGTGCACGTAAAAGTACGTGCGATGAACGAACGATGAACGAGCGATGAACGAATAATGAACGAATAAAAAATTGACCGATTATCTGTCCATACTACGCCAATATTGGCATTACGATGATTTCCGCCCCCTTCAGGCGGAAATCATCCATAGTATTGGTAGCGGACGAGACACCCTCGCACTCCTGCCAACAGGCGGAGGTAAGAGCATCTGTTTTCAGGTGCCTGCCATGGCGATGGCATTTAGCAAAGACCAACCCACCTATTCCATCACGGGTGTGCCCGATGGCATATGCCTCGTTGTCACTCCCCTCGTTGCCCTCATGAAAGATCAGGTGGCGCATCTGCAAGAACGCGGCATCCAAGCCGTGTGTCTCTATGCTGGACAAACGGCCAAAGAGACGGCCGAGCTGCTCGATAACTGTCAGTTTGGTCACGTGAAATTCCTCTATGTCAGTCCCGAACGATTGGAATCGGAGCGCTTCCGTACGCGCCTTAAATTCCTGCCAATCGCCATGATTGCCGTAGATGAAGCACATTGCATCTCGCAATGGGGATACGACTTTCGGCCATCCTACCTCAGGATTGCGGCCGTCCGTGAGTTTTTTCCCAATGCGCCCGTGCTTGCCCTCACCGCTACAGCCACCCCCGAAGTGGTGGACGATATTCAAGAGAAGCTGCTTTTCAAAGAAAAAAACGTCTTTCGGCAGTCGTTTATCCGCTCCAACCTCAGCTATGTGGTGCGCCCCTGCGAGAGCAAAACCGACATGCTCCTGCATATTCTCCAATCCGTACCCGGAAGTAGCATCGTGTATGTTCGTAACCGACAGAAAACCAGAGAGATAAGCGATTTACTCAACAAAGCGCGCATCTCCGCCGATTTCTTCCATGCGGGCCTTATGAACGCCGATAAGGATCAGAAAATGCAAGCGTGGAAAAACGATCAGACACGCGTGATGGTGGCTACCAACGCCTTCGGTATGGGCATCGACAAAGCCGATGTGCGGACGGTCATTCATATCGACTTACCTGACACTATCGAAGCCTATTTTCAGGAAGCGGGAAGAGCCGGACGAGATGGCAAACGTGCGTATGCCGTGCTCCTTTATCATGATTCCGACCACGCCAAAGTGCAGAAACGAATTGCCGACAGTTTCCCACCACGTGATTTTCTCAAGCGCGTATATGAAGCTGTAGGTGACTACTACGAGGTTGCCATCGGCTTTGGAGCAGAACAGCGGTTTGCTTTCTCTCTCACAGAGTTTTGCAAAGAGAAAAAACTCCCGATGCTTCAAACGTTTTCAGCTATTACCCTCCTTGCGCAAGCCGGCTATTGGGATTTTTCAGAAGAGCAGGAAACGCCCCCACGCGTACAGATACGCGTCACGCGCGAGCAATTATATAAGGAGTCGATTTCCAGCGATGAGGAGCTCCTGCTCAATTTCCTCCTACGACATTACACCGGCCTATTCACCAATCCCGTAATCTTTAATCCGGATGTCATTTGCACGCAGTTGCATTGCTCACCAGAAAACCTCCACCAATGGCTCGTGAAGCTCGCTCAAGACGACATCATCACCTATATTCCGAAGCGAAAAACGCCATTCATCACCTATCTGCAAGACCGTCTGCCGCTCGAAATGCTCACCATTTCAGAAGAACAGTTTGAGAAAAAACAACAACGATATCAGCAAAAACTGATGGAGATGCTCGAATATGCCGAACAATCCTCGTTCTGCCGGCAGCAGGTACTCGTAGGCTATTTTGGCGAAACAACCGCTGAGGCATGCGGATGTTGCGATGTGTGCTTTAATGCGCAAAAACAGCAATAAATCGGCTAAAAACGTGCTTAAATCAAAAAAAATGCGCGTTTTTGCATTTTTTTATACCTAAAATTTGGTCGTTCGAAGATTTTTTCGTACCTTTGCATGCTTTTTCAAGAAAAGCCAGTTAACACATATTTTTCCCATTTTTATTTTTCGTATTGTACATGTTTTTTCCCGCATGGGGAATGAGATGGCACTAATGCCATTTTTGCGTGCATAGTATATTTTTTACCACTCAATAAGATGATTAGCAGTAAAGCACAACTGGAAAAACTAAGTTTCGACGAGCTAAAAAAATTAACCAGAGAATTGGGTATGAGAGTGAAGCATGGTTCTACTCCGGAGTCCCTCATTTATGCCATTATGGACAAGCAAGCTGAGATGCATGCTGAAGGCGTGCAGGCCAAAGTAGATGCCTCTGAGAAGAAGAAACGCGTCCGTATCGCCAAGCAGCCGGAGCGAGTAGCGCTTCGTCAGCGGAAAAACGGGCCGCAGGTAGTAGGTGCCGCAGCGGAGGCACAGCAGCTCGAAGAACAAGTGAAGCAACGTGAGGAAGAGAAGGCTATTCTCATGGAGCGCAAAGCGCGCAAGATGCAGAATAACCCGAACGAAGATATTTTCAACGAAGCCTCGCTCGAGGCAGCAGCCAACGAACTCCGTCAGCAGCCTTATATCGAGCAGCAAGCCGCTCCTGAATATGAGCAGGAAAGCGCATATCAGCAGGCTGACGATCAGCCGTATCAAGCTGCTGCTGAGCCCTATCTGCAAGAAAATGCAGAGCCCTATCAGCAATCAACTGAGACGTACAACACCCCATATGAAGGCGATGCGCAAGCGGATTATCAGCCGTTTGAGGGCAACGATTATGCTGAGGCACAAGACGAATTCTATCCCAACGAACAATACCAGCCCGAGCAGCCGGCTATTGATCCTGAGCAACTCCGCCGCGAGTTGGCGCGTCAAGCCGCTAGAGAAGCAGCAATGCTTGCATTTGAAGATGATTGGTCGTGGAAGAAAAAACGCGATAAGCGCAAGAATAAGAAAGACAGACAACAAGCAGCGGCCAATACGCAAAACGCCAATACGCAAACGGCTGAGCCCGTCAGCAATACCCCCGCACGCGAGGCTAATTACGCGCCCGATGAACAGGCTATCTCAGCAGAAATACCGGCCGCACCAGAATACGATTTTCAGGATTTCATTACGGGTGTGGGTACCCTTGAGATGGAGAAAGACGGCTCCGGTTTCCTCCGTTCATCGGACTATAACTACATCGCTTCGCCCGACGATATCCTCGTTTCCCAGCAGCAAATCAAGCAGTTTGGTCTCCGCCCAGGTGACACGGTGCAATGCACTATCCGTCCGCCTAAAGAGGGCGATAAGTTTTTCGTTTTGAGTAACGTCACTTCGGTCAATGGTCAGACGCCCGAGAATGCGCGTGATAGAGTAGCATTTGAGCACCTCACTCCCCTCTTCCCGGACTCCAAATTCCGCCTTTGCACCGGACAAAACGACCCACTCTCCTGTCGTGTAATCGACCTCTTTGCGCCCATCGGAAAGGGGCAGCGAGGTTTGATTGTGGCACAGCCCAAAACGGGTAAGACCGTGCTGCTTAAAGATATAGCCAACGCCATTTCTGCCAACCATCCCGAGGTTTACATGATCGTGCTGCTCATCGATGAGCGCCCCGAGGAGGTAACCGACATGCAGCGATCGGTTAAGGCTGAGGTGATTGCTTCAACCTTCGACGAGCCCGCCGAAAACCACGTCAAAGTGGCAAATATCGTACATGAGAAAGCCAAACGATTGGTAGAATGCGGTCATGACGTAGTGATTCTGCTCGACTCCATCACGCGATTAGCACGCGCTTACAACACGGTAGCGCCCGCTTCCGGTAAAGTGCTTTCCGGTGGTGTGGAAGCATCGGCATTACATAAGCCAAAGCGTTTCTTCGGTGCAGCACGAAACATCGAAAACGGCGGCTCGCTCACCATCATCGCGACTGCTCTCACCGAGACTGGCAGCAAGATGGATGATGTAATTTTCGAGGAATTTAAAGGAACCGGCAACATGGAGCTTCAGCTCAACCGAAGCCTTGCCAACAAGCGCATCTTCCCCGCTGTGGATATCCTTGCAAGTTCTACTCGACGCGACGATCTCCTGCTCTCGCCCGAATGGCAAAACCGCATGTGGGTCCTCCGTCGCTTCCTTGCAGATATGAACCCCATAGAAGCCATGGAATTCCTAAAAGATCGCATGGAGCGCACCCGCACCAACGACGAGTTTCTCGCTTCCATGAACTCCTGATAAAGCACGCTAAACAACACCCCATACGGCACGTTATTGCAATATTCTAAGAAAAAAAAAACTCTGTAGTATATGTTATTTTTCCGTAGCAAAAACCTCTGCAGTATGGTATTGTTGTTTACATAGTGAAAAGTGTAGGTTATGATATTGATAATCAACGGTCCCAATCTCAATCTGCTCGGCACGCGCGAGCCACAGATCTACGGTCATCGCAGCTTCAGCGACTATCTGCTTGAGCTTAGAGCCGCCTTCCCCGAGGTGGAACTCCGCTATGAGCAAACCAACCACGAGGGCCGCATCATCGACCTACTGCAAGACTTCGGTTTGGGGCAAGCGGAGGGCATCGTTCTCAATGCTGCCGGTTACACCCACACCAGCGTCAGCATCCGTGATGCCATCGCTGCAATCGAGGCACCCGTGGTAGAGGTGCATATTTCCGACATTAGCCACCGAGAGCCTTTCCGCCAAACCTCCCTGCTCACCGACGTGTGTGCCCACACCATCATCGGCCAAGGCTTAGACGGCTACCGGCAAGCTATCGATTGGCTCATTTCAAAATGATTACATGAAAAAAAAGTTCTTCATATTTCTCCTTTCGTTGCTCCCCTGCACCATCATGGCGCAGAGGGGAATGAACAGGCCCTATATTGATGATAAGGTCTTCCATTTCGGATTCTCGTTGGGCGTCAATTTCATGGATTATTCGTTTCAAAACGTTCCCCAGCCCCTCACCGGTGCCATCAAAGATGCGCAGGATATGCCTACCGATTTGGAGAATGCGTATATCCATACGCGTTGCAGCTATATGGTGCCGGGTTTCACGGTGGGCTTCATCGCTGACGTCCGTCTCTGCCGCTACCTCAATCTCCGACTTATTCCGCAGTTGCATTTTGCGGATAGGGAGTTTTATTATAAATACGAAACAGTCAACGACAATGGCGAATGGATAGAGTCGCCTGACCAATACAAAACGACCCTGCTGAGCATCCCCATCGCCATTCCACTCGAACTCAAATGGTCAGCTGAGCGATACGGCAATGTCCGCCCCTATTGCACCATCGGTGGAGGCGTGAGTTACAACTGCTTGGAAGATCGCAAAAAACCGCTAATCCCCAAACGGCTCGACTATTTCATGGAGATTGGTGCCGGCTGCGATTTCTATTTCAGTTGGTTCAAACTCTGTCCGCAAATTAAGTACCAACTCGGTTTCGCCAACCTCGCGCCCGAGCATTATCCGCAAGGCGAACCGCTCAATAGTGCAGCTATCTCCCGCATGCGTTCGCATGCCATCTGCATCGTCTTTAATTTCGAATAATGCAACCGCATACTTCCGATTTTCTTGTTATATACACCAAATAGTTTCGTTTTACACAGACTATTATCTTTATATACGCCAATTAGTTTCGCTTTACACAGACGATTATCTTTATATACGCCAAATAGTTTCGTAAATCCCCTCAAAAAATGGTGCTATCCCGATTGAAAATATGGAAGCGCATCGTTCCGATGATTGCATGTATGCTTTGCCTCCTCTCCGGATGCGAGAGCAAACTTACGGACGACCCATCGGCTCGGCTTATGTTTTCTGTTGACACCCTCCGTTTCGACACGGTCTTCACCTCTGCGGGGAGTGCCACGCGGCAGGTGCGCATCTATAATCCCAATCGTCGAGCCATCCAGATTCGCTCCGTAAAGATGCAGAATGGGGAGTCGTTTAAGGTCAACCTCGATGGCGAGCAGACGCTGTCTGCTATCAGCGATTTGCGCATCAATGGCGGAGATAGCCTCTTTTTGTTTGTGCGCGCCACTATCCGTCCGGAGGACCGCAATCAGCCAGCTTTTATCGAAGATAAACTGCTGCTTGAAGTAGGCAATCATGCCGAGCAACTGGTGATTGAAGCCTATGGCTGGGATGTAGAACTCATTGACAGCTTGTATATTGGGCACGACACCACCCTGCTAGGGCGTAAACCGTACCTTGTCAGCCGAGGCATCTATATTGACAAGGGCGCACACCTCACGATTGCTCCGGGTTGCCATTTCTTTATGCACGATACCGCTAAGGTTGTATGTCTTGGAGGTATTTCAGCTTGCGGCACATTGGATGCTCCCGTGCGTTTTCAGAGCGACCGACTCGATGATCTTTACGAAGGCATCCGTTACCTCTACGTGGGAGGCAAATGGAACGGCATCTACCTCTCGGCACCCGATAGCGCGTTTTTCTCGCATACCGAGATCGTGTCGGGCAGTATCGGATTGTATTTGAGCGGCACCGGCAACGAGCACCTAACCCTGCTCAACAGCCGCATCCATAACTGCTCCGTATATGGGTTGGTGCTGCAAGACGTTAACGCGCTCGTCGCAAATACTGAGATTTCCAATTGTGCCCAATACTGCATCTATTCGGCTGGAGGCAAACATCAGTTTATACACACCACAGTCGCTTCGTTCTTCAATCACACACAATACGCTATTCAGACGGTCTTGCGTGATGACCAAGTGTCGCCTCTGTATATCAGTAACCTCTCCAAGCGTCAACATAAAACCGAGGTACATTTTCTCAATTCCATCCTCGCGGGTATCAAGCACAACTGCCTCATGCTCGCCACTCCACTCCCCTCGTATTACCTCGGCTCATTTGCTTATTCCTACCTCCAAACCGACACGCTCAGCGACCGTTTTGCGCATGACAACATCTACTCCAGTCACCGCGACACCTCCCTCTTTGTAGTCGATTACTATGTCGATAAGGAGCGCTATTATGATTTCAGACTTGACTCACTCTCTCCAGCCCGAGATATTGCTGATTCGGTCATCGCCACCCGTTATCCACTAGACCGCCGCGGCCGAGACCGCTTCGCCGACCACCACCCCGATGCAGGCTGTTATGAATATTAATAGCCTATAGCAAGCTGCTATGATTATTTAAACCTTAGCATATGCCTTCCATCGCATTATTTCCGTTTTTATTTGGATTAGGCTAATAATTGTTTCAGAAAATGCGTTGATTAAGGACAAGTATAACTGTTTTTAGGAAACTATCTACTTTCTTTTAAAAAAAACTATCTACGTGTTTTTTAGGCAAAGACAGGGTGCATATACCAATCGTATATAAACGCATATACCAATCGTATATAAACCGAACTCCCGCAGCCTCACGGTTGCGGGAGTTTCGATTTAATAGTGTTGTAGTAGTTAGTAGTAAGTAGTAGTAAATTAGTAGTAGTAAGTGTCTTATTTCTAAGACGCTGCAAAATTACTGCTTTTACAGGAAAAATATGTCCTATTCCGGCAAAATGATAGTCCTATTTCGGGGTTTTGTTTTTGCAAATCAGAAAAATGGGTTGCATTTTTCGTTTTTCCAAAATTTTTATAAAATTGCAAAAAAAATGCATAAACACAGTAAAAACTAGTCGATATATGCAGGAAATCTACAATTTTGCAACATTTATTGCATCAATTATTCGTTTTTACAAAGTCCAATACACAACTTCAAATTCAGTCCGCGAGGAATACAGAGCGATAATGTGCGGCGAGTTTCAGTAATATATTGATCAAACGAATATTCATACCATGCGGTACCGAAATCATAGAGATTATACCCTAAAAGCTCTACGGAGAAGGGTATAGCGCCCTTTAGACCAAGCTGCTGATTGCGGCAATTGATGTTTCCGCGATACGCCAATCGCATGTCGAGATTGAAGAATGCATCTTTTCGTTGGCCAAAATGTCCGTCAGCGGGATTGATACCCTTGGTCGTAAGGGCATAGAGCTTGCCTGAGTTCGTAACGTATTTGGTGATAGGGGTGCCATCTTGGAAGTGAAAATTGAGCATCAGTTGCCAATTCGGCGTGATATTTGCTCCCATCTGCAGGCGGCAGATAAACGCCTTATCCTGATCGAGTCGTCCGAGCCTGCGTACTGGCGATTCGGCGTTGCTGAGGTTCTCACCCAAAGTAGGATTGAGCATGGCGTATTGGAGAGTGGAGATGGAGTTGTTTTCTGCTCCATTGCCAAAGGTTGTGAGTCCCGACATTTGATAACTCTGCCACGAAAGGGAGAAAAACACATGCCGACCATCGTATTGATACTTCACCGTATTGCTCAGATAGAGCGGCAATGCAAAGAGTCCCGCCCCTTTCACCGGTTCCTGATAGGTTAGTAGATAGGGTCGTGTATTATCGTTAGCCGTTGTAGCATCTGTAGCGGCAGTGGGATAGATTGCGGGATTATTCGTGATCGTCCAGTTATGGTAATACAAGCGGGCAGTAGTGAGGATAGAGAAGGAGTGGCGCTCTTTCACCTTGAACACAATCGGGAGGTCGAGCAAGGCGTATTGGGGTTGCTGAATAGCTTTGCGCACCGAGAGGTACTTGCCGCCATAATACGGATAGGGGGCATACGGACCGCTGAGTGTGCCATTTTGATAATCATCCGATAGCAAACGTACTTGATTCCAGGTGTATTTGGTGCGGTAATGGCCGAGGATCACTTGCGCATCAAACCAGCGAGTGGGATGGAAATGCATCTGAAGCTCAGCCTCTACGGAAGGTGTAAGGATAGTCTTCTTACTCATTATAATACCATCGCACGCAACGCCCGCGCTCGCACGCAAAGAGAACCAATGATTGCGGGCTGGCATCTCGTAATCGAGTGCGAGGGTGTTCTCGAGCATGCCGGCTGCGAAATCATTGCCGGAAAAATCGTATCGGTACCAATCTTCGCGCGGCTGATCTGGATAACGGATATAGAGATTATGATGCCATTCGTTAGCCGCCTGCTGAAAGCAAAGCAGGGAGTTATACGTATCCAATCGCAAGGTCAACGGCTTATGTTGCTTCGGCTGAAACGCATAATTGACAGCCCACGAAAGTTCATGTAGCTGTCCGTCGGCATACCACGGATCGAATCCCTCACCGTCTTGATCTACGATATTGCGTTCGTAGTTGCGGTTATGTCGCTCCGCATCGTGCATGGCATACGTTATGCCGGTAGTGAGCGTATGACCATCCAATTGTAACCTGTCAGCGTTCGCTTTTTTCTGGCAGTTGTTCTCTCGCTTGAGATACACCGATGCGCTATACGCCTGATACGCAGCTACCTCCTCCGCGCCATATCCCAATTCAGAGTAGAGGTCAGGGCGGTGTTGGGTGTTGAAGAGATAATGAAGCGAGAGCCCATCTGCAGCCGCCTTTTGTCCGAGCGGCAGTTCGCCATCGAGCTGAATCTTGTAATAAGCTGCATCGTAGAAACCATTTTCCCCACCCTCATCAAAGGTTACGATTCGGCGGTTGCCGAAATCTGCATACAAGCGCTGGTGATAACGCTTTCCGCTATTCGATGGGATACTAAAACCGGCATCCAATGAGCCCGCCCATAGTTGCCTATTGCGTTGTTCGATAGGTTTATGCAAACGCTCGAGAGCCGACGAATGAAAGAGGTTGATGAGCTGACGTGTACCCCAACTCACGCCACCAATGCCGTTTTCTCCACCTATATTGGCGAGTCCCCCCATATTGCCCTCCACCGATATCTGATTGCGTTCGAAACCGAGCGTACGGAGGTAGAGCACCCCGCGTTCGGCATCCGTATGAAGCGCCGTCTGCATCATATCGGGCACATAGAGCATACTGCCGGAGAGGAAACGCGAGTCGAGGCGGAAACCGTTGAGGTAAAAACGGTTCCACTCATACGAGTTGCCGCGAATGGAGAACAGCATCCGGTCGGGGCGCGCCCAGTTGCCAGTCGTTTCTGACTCCCACAGCATGTCTTCGCTGATGTAATTGATATAATTGACGAGCGAAGACGTCTGATACCATTCGCTGAACTTCTCAGCCGACGAATCCTCACCTATCCCCTGTGCCCGCATCGGCAGCAAACACAGGAAGGTGAAAAGCAATATGTTTGTTTTTCTCATTGATTATATATCGGCTGCCTGCCGACTGATGGGAATTGGAGGTACTTGATTGCCGCCGAAGCAGTTGGTTATCGGGGAAAAAATTCCACTCTCTTAAATACTAATTATGCAGTCGCAATGCAATTAAATACAAGACGAATGATAACCCCATTTTATAAGATTTCGAGGGAAAGACGCTGGAGGTCTCGGCTGTTGGTGCCTACCATAATGCGGAAGGTGCCCGGCTCAACCACCCACTCCGTCTCGGTGCGGTAGAATCCGAGTGTCTCGGAGTTGATGGGGAAGGTTACCTGTTTGCTCTCGCCCGGCTCCAGATGAATGCGTTCGAAGCCGCGAAGCTCGATGATCGGACGCACCGGCAGGCAGACCATATCGCGGATATAGAGCTGCACAACCTCATCAGCCGCATACGAACCGGTATTGGTGACCGTCACGGAAGCCGTAAGCTCGCCCTTATCCAAATCAGCCAACGCCACTGCCGTATCTGACAAAGCAAAATTAGAATACTCGAACGTGGTATAAGTAAGGCCATATCCAAACGGATATAGCGGCGATTTCTTCACGTCAGAATAGCAGCTGTTGTATTTCACGAAGCCATCATACTCGCCCCACATCGGACGGCTGGTATTGAACTGACGATACGACATCGGCAGCTGCCCCACATGACGCGGCATGGCTGCCGATAGATGGCCGGATGGCGACACTTCACCAAACACGATATCGGCAATCGCATCGCCGGTCTCGCTACCCGAGAACCAGGTTTCGAGAATAGCGTCAAGGTTTTCCGTTTCCCAATTGAGCACAGTCGGACGACCTGCAAAATGGAGCAGGATCATCGGTTTGCCCAATTTCGTGAGTTCTACCATGAGGTCGTGTTGTGCATCGGGCATCTCGATATTCACTCGACTGGCACATTCGCCCGACATCTCCGAAGCCTCGCCCATAGCGAGCAGGATTACGTCGGCTCTGCGTGCGGCAGCGATGGCCTCAGCTCGCATCGTTTCCACCGAACGGCTGTCACGAATCTCGTGGCCGAAGAGGGTGGCGATAGCCTCAGCACTATCATTGTACATAAGGTTGCATCCTTTGGCATACAGCAGGGTAGCGCGTCCGTCAAGCGCATCTTCGATACCCTCTTTCACGGTCTTATAGCGGTCGTGAACAGCAGCCACCGACCAAGTGCCGGCCATATTCGTGCGGGCGTCTGCAAGCGGGCCGATAAGCGCAATCGTGCCTTTTTTCTCCAATGGCAGGATTTGTTTGTCGTTCTTGAGTAGCACCATCGACTCGGTAGCCATCTTACGGGCAAACGCACGGTGCTCAGTCGAGAGGATCTCCCTTGGACGGCGCTCCGGATCGCAGTAGCGGTAGGGGTCGTCAAACAAACCGAGTTTGTATTTCGCCTCGAGGATACGGCGGCAAGCCTGATCGATTTCAGCCTCTTTCACTTGGCCTTTCTCCACAGCCTCTTTGAGGTTGGGCAAGCCCTCTGACACCATATCCATATCGAGTCCGGCCTTGAGTGAGAGAATAGCCGAAGTCATGAGGTCGGCAGTAGCGCAATGGCTCATCAACTCCTGCACGGCATTGTAGTCAGACATAGTGAAACCGGTAAAGCCCCATTGGTTGCGGAGCACCTCGGTGAGCAGATAGGGGTTACATGTAGAGGGCATGCCATCGAGCGAATTAAACGAAGCCATGACCGACCCTACACCGGCATCCACACAGGCTTTATACGGCTGCATATATTCGTTGAAGAGGTGGTAGCGCCCGAGGTCAACCGTGTTGTAATCGCGGCCGCCGAGGGGAGCACCATAACCTGCAAAATGCTTCATACAAGCCATGATCGTATGGTCGTTTGCCAAGTCATCACCTTGATAACCTCGCACCATCGCCTCTGCAATACGGCTGCCCAGATAAGGGTCTTCGCCGCTACCCTCCGAGATACGTCCCCAACGAGCATCGTGGCAGACATCCACCATCGGGGAGAACGTGAGTTGAATACCATCAGCCGTAGCTTCCGTAGCGGCTACCTGAGCCGACTGACGGATGCCCTCCATATCCCAAGAGCACGCCAAACCGAGCGGAATAGGGAAGATAGTCTCGTAGCCGTGGATAATATCCATACAGAAAATGATGGGGATGCCCAATCGACTTTCTTCTACTGCAATGCGTTGCAATTCCGCAATGCGTTCAGCCCCTTTGAGGTTAAACATAGCCCCCACTTTGCCTTCGCGAATAGGGGTCACGATATCGCTCTGCAAGGCACTTCCGCCCGTTACGATATCGCCCGCTACGGGGAGATTGAGTTGCCCGAGTTTCTCCTCGAGCGTCATTTTCTGAAGCAGGTCCGTCACAAAACGGTCCATCTCTTTGTCTCGTTCAGCACCTTTCTGCTGAGGCGCAGAGCAGGCGGAAAAAAGCAGCGGAGCTGCGGTCATGCAAGCAAGAAAAGCATGCTTGATGGTCTTGCCAAAATTGGTAATCATGGTTGTTTTTAATGGGAATTATGGCAGCCCTAAGAAAACGCACAATGCCCCGGCTCACTGCCGAGGCAAAACGCATGGTATCAGGGCTGCAGTTTAGACATATTGTTAGCCACCGAATAAGTTACGGAAGAAGCCTTTCTTATCGTTTTGCGAGGGAGCCGCATTAGCCGATTTTTGGAATTCTTCCATCCATTTCTTTTCATCCTTAGAGAGGCGCTCTGGGATATATACACCGATATTCACGAGCAGATCGCCTTGCGCAATCTGACGGCCGTAACCATCAATCTGCGGGAGTCCTTTTCCGCGCAAGCGGAGCACCTTACCGGGTTGCGTTCCTTGCGGGATCGTGATTTTCAGCGGCCCTTGCAAGCTCGGAATCTCCACTTGTCCACCAAGCGCAGCAGTAGGAACGGAGAGGAGGAGGTTGTAAATGAGGTTGGAGTCATCGCGAATGAGCTCTTTGTGCTCCTCTTCTTCAATCAAAACGAGCAGATCGCCGGGGATGCCGCCCCTTACTGCATCGCCCTTACCTTGCACGGTCAATTGCATGCCTTCCTGCACGCCCGCGGGAATATGAATAGGAATAATCTCCTCGTCGCGAATTACGCCCTCGCCGTGGCAGGTTGTACATTTATTCTTGATAATTGAGCCTTCGCCTTGGCAGAAAGAACACGCTTCGCGCATGTAGCGCACGCCGAAGAGCCCTTGAGCCGAACGCTGAACATAGCCGTTGCCTTTGCAATTGGGGCAGGTCTCCGTCACACCATCTGCGCTACCCGAGCCATTACAATTGGGGCACGTTACGTTCTTGCGCACTTTCACTTTCTTATCCACGCCGGTAGCCACTTCCTCAAGTGTCACTTTCACCCTCACGCGCAAGTCGCCACCTCGACGCTGTCTGCGGCCGGCTGATTGTCCGCCACCGCCAAACAAATCGCCTAAGTCAAAGCTGAAGCCACCGCCACCGCCGCCGAAGATATCACCAAAGCGAGAGAAGATATCGTTGAGGTCCATGTGTTGGCCTCCGAATCCGCCATTGCCACCCATTCCGGCAAAACCGAACTGATCATAGCGCTGACGCTTCTGCGGGTCGCTCAGCACCTCGTAGGCTTCTGCTGCTTCCTTGAATTTCTCCTCAGCCTGCTTATCACCCGGGTTCTTATCTGGGTGATACTGAATCGCTTTCTTGCGATAGGCTTTCTTTATATCATCTGCCGAGGCGTTTTTATCCACCCCAAGCACTTCATAGTAATCTCTTTTTTCTGCCATAATACCTTAAAATGGGTTACCAACCCCATCGTCATTATTTATTTGTTACGTTTCGCTATTTGCTAATGCAGGAAAAATGCTTATTCGCCCACTACCACTTTCGCGAAACGGATGACCTTATCGCCGAGCTTATACCCTTTCTGCGTGCAGTCAATCACTTTACCTTTCTTGTCGTCTCCAGCCGCAAACGTAGTGATTGCTTCGTGGTATTCGGTATCGAAATCGGCATTTTCGGTTTCGATAGCCACCACTTCGTTTTGCTTGAGGAAGCTTACGAATTTCTGATAAATCAAATCAATACCTTGGCGCACAGCCTCGATATCGTCGGTCTGCGTCATAGCCTGCTTAGCGCGCTCGAAGTCGTCGATAAGCGGGAGCATATCCTTAAAAATGCGCTCGCCGGCAGTCTTCTGCAAGTCGAGTTTCTCACGCGCTGTGCGACGACGGAAGTTATCAAACTCCGCCATCATGCGCAGGTTCTTATCGCGCAAGTCGGTAATCTCTTGATTGGCTTGCTCGAGCAGCGTCTCGATAGCTGGTTCTTCTATCTTTTCTTCAGCAGATTCAGCAGCGCCATCGCTATCTTCAGCAGCTGCATTAGTAGCATCGCAAACTTCGGCAGCTTCATTAGCTGTAGTTGCATTTGCAGCAGCTGCATTAGCTGCGTTCGTTTCTTCAGCAGCAGTAGCCTGTGGCTCGGCTGCTTGATTCATATCTTTTTTGCTCATAATCGAATTATTAAAATGTTTGTTTACCCCACATCAATTAGCGCGCCAAAACGTACGCGCGTGCCATTTTGTCATATTTACGGGTCAAAAAGTCATAGTAAAAGAGGTAAAACATCCCGTAAACGTGCCACTTTGTACGTTGCTGGCAGATTGGGGTCTTTCACAATGCCGGACTGCACCCATAGCTGGTCGATGCCTGCATTGATGGCGCCTTGGATATCGCTCGTCCATGAGTCGCCAATCATCAGCACCTCTTCCGGCTGACAACCATTAAGCCGCAGCGCCTCCTCGTAAATCTTCGGATTGGGTTTCTGCGCGCCCACCTCTTCCGAGAGCACAATATGCTGGAAGCAGTCGCGCAAACCGCTCAGTTCCACCTTCCGGTACTGCACTTCGATGAAACCATTGCTCACGATAGTCAACGGATAGCGTTCGGCCAATTTTCTTACCACCTCCTCCGCATCAGGGAGCAGACGGAAATACGTTGTGGTATGCTCCAAATGTTCAGCGCCAAGAACGGGCGCCAAAGCTATTGCATCCGCAAGCGAATACGGTACGGGTGCCATCATAAGTGGGTAGAAGAATCGATCGAAACTGAGGTATGCTTTGGTCACCTCATCGCGGCCATACCGCTCCCATAGGGAGATATTATGCGTGTGATAAATATTGTAAAACGTCTGAAAATCAAGGAAATGCACATCCAACTGATGGTTGGTGAACATATCCTGAAGCGAACAATGCGCGGCATTGATAAAATCGCCAATCGTGTCGTCCCAATCAATAAAAATCGCTTTGTATTGCTTCATTTTGGGTGTTTATAAACGCATTTTTCAGTCAAAAAGCGTGGGGTTGATATCGAATTTGAGATTGCCTACGGGGCTCTTTCCCAGATGGCGGTATGCCAGTTCGGTCACTTCTCGTCCACGAGGGGTACGTTTGATGAACCCCTCCATGATAAGGTAGGGCTCATACACATCTTCGATGGTGCCGGCATCCTCACCCATGGCCGTAGCGATGGTATTGAGTCCCACAGGGCCACCCTTGAACTTATCGATGATAGTGCTGAGGAGCTTATTGTCAATCTCATCGAGCCCGAAGGTGTCGATATTGAGTGCCTCCAGGGCAAAACGAGTGATGTCAAGGTCGATACTGCCGTTGCCTTTGACTTGGGCAAAATCGCGCACACGACGAAGGAGCGCATTGGCGATACGTGGGGTACCACGACTCCGTCGTGCTATCTCATCTGCCGCATGGCTGTCAATCTGTACGCCCATCAGTCCGGCCGAACGGCGCACAATCTTACCGAGGGTATCCGCATCGTAATATTCGAGATGCGATTTAATGCCAAATCGAGCGAGCAACGGCGAAGTGAGCAAGCCGGAGCGGGTAGTGGCACCAATGAGCGTGAAGTGGTTCAAGTCAATCTGAATAGTGCGCGCACTCGGCCCTTTATCAATCATGATATCAATACGATAATCCTCCATGGCAGAGTAGAGATACTCCTCCACGATAGGGCTCAGGCGGTGGATCTCGTCGATGAACAGCACATCGTTTTCCTCCAGCGAAGTGAGCAAACCGGCCAAGTCACCGGGTTTGTCGAGCACTGGGCCGGAGGTCACCTTAAAGCCCACTCCAAGCTCGTTGGCTATGATATTGGACAGGGTCGTTTTGCCCAATCCCGGAGGGCCAAAAAGCAAGGTATGGTCGAGGCTCTCATGGCGCAACTTAGCTGCTTCTACGAAGATACGCAAGTTATCCACGACCTTCGTCTGGCCGCTGAAATCGTCGAATCGAAGTGGGCGCAACGCCTTATCAATCTCGTCAGACGATAGTGATTGTTTTCTTATATCGAAGTCTTCCATATACTATTTTGAAGCCGCGATTGTATGCTCGCGGAAGAGGGTATCGAGGTCCACGTCTTGCAGCTCGCGCACATCGGCTTTGAGCTCGCCTTGGTGCAGGATCAGCACGCGGTTACACATCAGCTTCACTTCCTGCAGAATATGCGTGGAAAGGATCACCGTGCGGTTCTTGCCCAATTCACGAAGCAAACTGCGGATATCGTCAAGCTGATTAGGGTCAAGCCCGGTGGTGGGCTCATCGAGCACGAGCAGTTGAGGATCTTGCAAGAGCGCTTGCGCGAGCCCCACCCGTTGCCTGTAACCTTTCGAGAGCTGACCAATACGCTTGTGAATCTCCGGCAGGAGCCCTGTGAGCGCTATCACCTCGTCCACCCTGCTCTTGGGCACGTGGGCACTCAGTTGGGCCATAAAAACGAGATACTCACGGATATACATATCCTCATACAACGGATTGTTCTCCGGCAGATAACCTATCATCGGAGCCACAGAATGGGGCGACTGCCGCATGTCGATACCGCAGACAGTAACCTGACCAGATGATGCCGGCCAAAGCCCCGTGAGGATCTTCATCAACGTGGACTTGCCCGCACCATTCGGCCCAAGCAAACCTACCACCTCGCCTGCTTCTATCCGAAGCGAGAGGTCGCGTAAGATCGTTTGCTTGCCTATCGTTTTACTCAGATGCTGAATATCAATCGTTGTCATAGACGCCAAATTTGACAATTTGGGTGCAAAGTTACGAAAAATAAATGATATTTTCAATAAAAACGCAAATATATTTGCTCATTTCAAAAAAAAACACTAATTTTGCCGCCCAAACTGACAAAATGGCAGATTAACAATGGACACACAAGTCATCAAGCAGCGCTACGGGATTATCGGCAACAACGCTGTTCTGAATCGAAATATCGAGATAGCCGTTCAGGTGGCCAAAACCAACCTCAACGTGCTGATTACGGGCGAAAACGGTACGGGTAAAGACGTTTTCTCCCATATCATCCATGACTTCTCCGCGCGCAAGCATAATCAGTTTTTTGCCGTCAACTGTGGCGCGCTGCCCGAAGGCACCATCAACTCCGAACTCTTCGGCCATGTCAAGGGCTCGTTTACCGATGCCAAAGCCGACCGCAAGGGCTATTTCGAGTTGGCCGACAAGGGCACGCTCTTCCTCGATGAGGTGGCCGAGCTGCCGCTCGCTACGCAGGCGCAACTCCTGCGCGTATTGGAAAAAGGAGAGTATATCAAGGTGGGCGGCGAGAAGGTGGAGCACACCAACGTGCGCGTGGTGGCTGCTACCAACGTCAACCTCGAGCGTGCTGTACAAGAGGGGCGCTTCCGTATGGACTTGCTCTATCGACTCAACGTGGTAGAGATTAAGATGCCCCCGCTGCGTGACCGAAAAGACGACATCCCACTGCTTTTCCGCAAGTTCGTAGCGGAGTTCACCGAACAGAATCAGATGCCGCTCGTTCGCCTCACCCCCGATGCCAATCAGCTGCTCAAAGACTATTATTGGGCGGGCAATATCCGTCAACTTCGCAACATAGCCGAACAGGTTTGCCTGATTGAAACGGGCAGAGAGATAGGAGCTGAACAACTCCGCCACTACCTGCCGGACAACGAACTCAACCGCACGCCCGCACTCTTCCGTCACGCTTCAGAAGAAGCAGTCGGCAATGGTGCAAGCGGCATCTCAGCAAGCGAACGAGAGAAGCTTTTCCACCTGCTTAACGCCATGCGCAATGAGATCGATGATCTCAGGCAAGAACTGAATGACATGAAGCAGACGCATCCTATCCATTCCCTCTCCCATCCTTCCGTTTTCCCCGCCGAGGAGACGCAACCTATCCGTATCTCGTCGGGCTCACACGATGCGTATGCTCCCGCTGAGGAATGGCGAGATGAAGACCGATATGCTGAGGTGGTAGAAGACCCGCTCTCATTGGAGGAAATCGAACGAGTAAACATCACCCGCGCACTCATCAAGCATCAGAATTCGCGTAAGTTGGCAGCACAAGAACTCGGTATTTCCGAGCGCACACTTTACAGAAAAATCAAGCAATACGGGCTCTAAATCGGCTTCCGTAGTCCAAAACAATGAAACAGTATCGACTTCTCATACTTCTGCTTTGCGCCTTGGGGCTGCAGAGCTGCTCCATCTCGTATAAGTTCAATGGTGCATCCATCGACTACTCGAAGATTCGCTCCATTGCCATCTCCGAGTTCCCCAACAATGCCGCACTCGTTTATCCAGCCCTTTCGGCTGACCTCACCCAAGGCATTCGTGATATCTACCAGCGTCAAACACGACTCGAAGTGAGCCGCAAGAGTGGCGACCTCGAACTCGAGGGCGAAATCACGGGTTATGCCCTCACGCCGATGGCTATCTCTGCTGACTCCTATTCGGCAGAAACCAAACTCACCATCACGGTGAAAGTGCGGTTTACGAACAACGTCAACCCCGAAGAGTCGTTTGACAAAACCTACTCAGCCTATCAGACGTTCGAATCCTCCCAGATGCTTAGCGATGTGCAGGAAGAGCTCTGCAACCTTATGATTAAGGAGATTGCCGAAAACATTTATAACGACACTGTAGCACGCTGGTAATCATGGATTTAGAAGAATACACCCAACTACTGGAAGCGCCCACATCGGTAGATGCCTCGCAAGCAGAGGCTTTGCGCGACTTGCTCCAATATGCGCCTTACTGCGCCTCTGCGCGACTGCTGCTGCTCAAAGCGCAATACGATGAACAGAAGGATGGAAATCCAATAAACGCACAAGATTTTGACCGAGCCATGTTGGCCGTACCGCCCCAAACGTCCATCTATCTCTTCCTTCATCCGCGTAAGATTAAACGTTCGCAACGCGCATACAAGCGCTATGGCGAAAGCCACACGCAGTCATACTTTGATATGATAGAGAAAATGAAAGAAGTGGCCGAACAAAAGGGGCTCTCGTTCGACGAAATCCGCAAGCGATACATCTCCCTTCGCGAATACAACGCATAGCAGAAAAGCCGAAAAAAGCATTTTTAAGTCAAAATATTTGGTCAATTCAAAAAAAAGCAGTACCTTTGCAGCCCGAAATTCATTCAAAACAAAAATTATACAACAAATATGTACATTTTTCTTACTGTAGTTATCGTACTTGCAGCTATTCTGATCACGCTGCTCGTATTGGTTCAAAACGCTAAAGGTGGTGGTTTGGCAAGCGGTTTCGCAAGCGGCAACCAAGTGATGGGTGCTCCTAAGACGGCCGACTTCCTTGAGAAAACCACTTGGGGCCTTATTGCAGTTATTGCTCTGCTTTCTGTATTTGCTGCCGGCATCCATAAGACGGATGTAGCTACCGTGAAAGAAGAGAGCCAGGTGATGGAGCAAGCTACCGATGCAGCAGAAGCTGCTAAGCAGGCAGCTGCCAATACGAATGCAAATGCGTTTGGCGAGGATGCTCAAGAAGCTCCCGCCGAGGAATAAGCGCATACTTTTCAGCATAACGTTTTCCTTCTCAAGTCAGACGCATTCAGCGCCTGACTTGTTTGCGTGCCTATATACCAGTAAATCTTCTTACTGACAAAACACATCATACACCCCGTCTTATCCTGAAATAAGTAGACACTATTATCCGCCACCTCCGACCACTGGAACGCGCGAAGCGCAAATGGAACAGGCTGCAGCCGCTGGAACGCGCCTTGGCGCATCTGGAACGCCGCGCAGCGCCATATCCTTACTCTAAAATGTGTAACGTTTGTAACGTTTGTAACGTTTTGACATAAATGTCAACACGTTACTGCACTGTTTGTACATGTTGATGTAAATCTTTCAGATTTCT
Source organism: Bacteroidales bacterium (assembly GCA_022784645.1). Classification (GTDB taxonomy): domain Bacteria; phylum Bacteroidota; class Bacteroidia; order Bacteroidales; family Paludibacteraceae; genus Colicola. Next base: position 22,386 of record JALFZG010000065.1, on the reverse strand, counting down.
GCAGATACTATCAGCAGCCAACAAACAATACGCCGGAGCTCGCATTCTAGATAGGCTGCATGCAGCAGCTTTCCTACTGTGGATGTCAGTGTAGTGATATCGCAGCCTGCGATTCTCGTATTGTTCGTTGGCAGGACGGGATAGCTCCCTATATTATCTCCGTCAGATATCCGCTGAAACGCCCAAAGGGCAATTGGAACAGGCTTCAGCCCCTGGAACAGCCCGCAAGGCTCTACGCGGCAGTGGCACGCCCGCAGAGCTATTTTGTATTGTTTATTGGCAGGAGATATTATCTCCGTCCTATTTCCTCTGGAACGGCCCTCGGCCAATGGAACGCCGCAGGCTTCTAGCCTGCTCCTTGGCGCTTGGAACTCCTGGAACGCCCGAAGGGCTCTTGGAACGCGCGAAGCGCATCTGGACCGCCTGCAGGGCTCTCAGCGGTTATTCGTGTAAGTGTGTGCGATGACTGCGCTATGAACGTGCGATGAGCGTGCGATTATATTGAATTGCGGTTCAAAATTACTGCAAAAATTTGGATAAAAAAAAAGTAAAATGCACGAAATCTGAAAAAAATGCGATTAACTCTGTAAAAATACAGAGGAGTTGCATATTTACAAATATTTCGTGTTGTGTTTTATTTCAGAACTTGTTGGCATATTTGTCAAAACAGCGAGCCATGCGAGCGGTTACAAACAGTGCAGTAACGCGTTGGCATTTATGTCAAAACGTTACAAACGTTACAAACGTTACACATTTTTGAGTCTCAGGCGCGTGTGCGCATATAGTATAATATAATACTCCCCCCTTACGATACATCCCCCCAAATTTATCATTTAAACTTATGGGAAAATGGCATATAAAATACCGAAAAGTTGGTAGTAAGGTGGCTAAAAGTAGGTAGTAATGGCCGAAAAAAGCATAGCTGATGATACCTTACTCTCATATGTGTAATGTTTGTAACGCTTGTAACGCTCTTCGAGCTGCTTCGCGCTACTTCGCTGCTTGTAACGCTCTTCGAGCTGCTTCGCGCTACTTCGCTGTTTGTAACGCTCTCTTTAAATCGCTGCTTCGTCGCTGCTTAGTTTAGCTCGCTGCTTCGCATCACTGTCTTTTCCGCAAAAAGTAGACAGGTTAATACTATTTTTCCTAAGAAAGCAGACACTTTCCGCAAATATTGACACTTTCCTAATTTTGTTGACAGTTGTAAGATTTGCGAGAGGAGAGTGACAGATGCGCTTTTTGCGTTATCATATAAAACACAAAATAGTGCAAAATGCAGAAAATAAACAGTTTTTGGCAGTTTTTTTCATTTTTTTTGCCTTAAGATTTGTATATGTCAAAAATTTGTTGTACCTTTGCAGTCGCAAAGGTAAATCAATAGAAAAAACACAAATGAAAAAATATATCCTTCTTCTAACCACCGCATTGCTGCTGCTGAGCACGGCAAGCGCAAAAATAAAAGTTCACACTATCGGCGATAGCACGATGGCTGATTACGACGAGAACACCACCGACAAACGCGGCTGGTGCCAATACCTGCAGTCGTTCTTTGACGCAGATAGCATCACCATCAATAACCGCGGCAAATCCGGTGCTGACACCCGTCAGTTTTACAACAACAACTGGCCGTCGGTAAAGAGTCAGATGGCAGCAGGCGACTACCTGCTTATTCAGTTCGCACACAACGACGAAGGCACCGTAACGTACGGCACGGACAACCTCGAGTTGGCCGCTTACAACGCAGCCAATGGTTTGCCGGCCCTCACCGATGCTCGCGGCACTTGCCCCTATTCCACCTACCGCGACATGCTCCGCCTCTACATCGACGAAGCTCGTGCTTTGGGCGTTAACCCCATTCTTGTGGGCCCTATCTGCCGTAAGTATTTCAACGGCAACACCATCAAACGCAATGGCCAGCACGACCTTGGTGATAATTTCTGGAAACTCGAAAACGGGCAACTGCTGAAGAGCCAATCACTGCCCGCTTCTGACCACACGATGGATTACGTTGAAGCCATGCGTATCGTAGCGCAAGAGAAGAACGTGCCGTTTATCAACCTCACAGAAGCCACCAAAAACCTCTACCTGCAATTGGGCGAAGCCACCTGCACCTCCACCCTTTTCTGCAATGGCGACAACACCCACCTGAAGGCCGGAGGAGCGATGCAAGTAGGTCGCCTTGGAGCGCAGATGCTCAAAGACAGTATCCCCGCTCTTGCTTCGTTCATCACCATCCCCACCTCGATGACCGTCTCTCCCGCATCCATCCAATTGGGCGACACGTACAGCGGAGTTGCGCAGCTGAAAGAGGTGTTGCTCTCGGGTTCGGGACTCACGCCAGAAGCCGGCACGATCACGGCAACCGCCTCGGGCAATCTGCTACTCTCGCTCGATGGCGAGACGTTCAGCCCCTCGCTCTCCCTCAGCTACGCCGGTGGCTCCCTTTTCCAGCGCATCAAAGTGCAGGCGCTCTACGCTGCCGCAGGGCAACAAACAGACAGTGTGGTGTTCGTTTGCGGCAACCAACGCAATGTGGTGGATGTTACAGCCAACGTGATCTCACTTGATGGCGGTATGGAAGTTTCTGCCACCTGGGCAATTGCGGACAAGGCTACTATCACCGATGTTGTGACGGTTGGCCCTATCGCCGCAGCCCTCACGATGCAACACATGCTTGCCACTGACTCCAAGGCGGAATTTACGGATGGCACCGAATCGACCATATCCATGGTGCGCATTCACAATGCTGACGATGCGGGTGCAAAGACGGCTTGGCCCGCAAATGAGATTGACGAGAACGTGAGCCGATATGTGGATTTCGCCATCACCGCCCCTGCTGAAGCACAAGTGCGCATCACCCGCATCAGCATGGACATGGCCGCCCACTCCACCGGCTATATGTGCTTGCATGTAAACACGGGCATGAACGATACGATGGACGATGTGACGACCATTGCGGAGAAGAAAAACATGACCAACAAGCAGATTTATTCGGAATCATGGACGCCCACCATCACAATCCCTGCCGGACAAACGTTGCATGTTCGCATCCTCCCTTGGCACGAATATTCAGAAGCCAAGAGCGGTAAGTACATCGCCTTGCGTAATGTGGTTATCGAAGGCATGGTCTTCTCAGAGGAGCCCGAGTCAGCCCTACAAGAGAATGCAGAACAAAAAGCGGCTGAGAAACGCATGGTAGATGGACAGATTGTTATCGTAAGAAACAACGAAGAATATACCATTTTAGGCAATCGCATCCGCTAATTTGGGATACCGCAGCCGCTGCGCGAAGCAGAGAGCGGGGAGCAAGAGATGCGGCAGATTCTGCTGCATGTAGCCAATCCGGAGTGCGAGCTCCGGCGTATTGTTTGTTGGCTGCTGATAGTATCTGCAGAAATCTGAAAGATTTACTTCAAAACGCACAAACAATGCAGTAACGCGTTTGCATTTATGTCAAAGCAGCGAGGCGCGCAGCGACGAAGCAGTGAGCGGAGCGAACGTTACAAACAGTGCAGTAATGTGTTGGCATTTATGTCAAAACATTACAAACAGTGCAGTAATGTGTTGGCATTTATATCAAAACGTTACAAACGTTACAAACGTTACACATTTTAGAGTAAGGGTGTCTACTTATTTCAGGATAATACAGGATAATTGTCAATTGCGCTGCAAAAGTACAACAAAAAATCGAACTGCGCAAGTTGCCCTAAGGTACGAGTTTGCATTTTTCTTCGATTTTTTCGCCGGAAAGCAAGAAAATGCTCAAAAAACATGAAAATCAGTCGTTTTTTTGCATATTTTAGAAAAAAGCAGTACCTTTGCACGTGGTTTAACACTTTCGAGTGGGGCGTTCTAAGCCCCTATCTTTCGTATGAAGCAGCTATTACTTTGGTTTCGCATTATTCGTCCGCAGACGTTATTTGCATCGATTTGTCCGGTATGTATCGGACTGATAGTCAGTCCGTTGGCATGCGATTGGCGCATCGCCATTATCACGTTGATTTGCGCTATTGCGCTGCAGGTGCTGAGCAATCTGATCAACGACTATTATGATTTTAAGAAAGGCGCTGACAAGGCCGGCAGAGCCGGTTTCAAGCGCGCGCTCGCGGAGGGCGAAGTAGGGCCGAAGCAGATGCTGGTAGCGATAGGAATAACGCTGGCCATCGCGTTGGGCACCGGCTTGTGGCTCGTTTGCATAGGCGGATGGCCTATTCTGCTTATCGGACTGACCGCACTACTGTTTGCATGGCTATATACTGCTACGAGATTCTCGCTCAGTTATTTGGGCATAGCCGATATTTTTGTATTCCTTTATTATGGCGTGATTGCGGCTATGGGAACCTGTTATTTGCAGGGGAATGCGTTTTTCTATTGGCCGGCTTTCGCAGGCGGAAGCGTATGCGGACTGATTTCGATGTGCGTATTGATGATCAATAACTTACGCGACAGAGAGGCAGATAGCGCGGTAGGGAAACGCACGTTTGTGGTGCGGTTTGGCAAACGAGCAGGAGAGATAGCAATGCTCGTGTACGTCCTGCTTTGTCCGCTATTGGCTTATCTCGCTTTTGATGATTATTGGATGTTTTCCATGGTAATTTTCCTGCTCATTCTTTGGAAAAACGTAAGAGACGCCAACGGCAAAGCGTATAACACCTGCCTCCTGACAGCCGGTATTTGCAATCTGCTGTATGTGCTGCTGGCGTGCATCTGATAGCGCGTTTTCGGCTTAATGTGACTACGGCCGAACGAGGATGTCGGCAGTGGGGATGCTTGACCAAGAGAAGAGAGAAAGCAGTTCGGAGAGGGAGATGGGCTCGGGACGGTCAATGAGATGAGCGGCATGGGCGATGATGCCGATGAGTTGCTCGGGGGTATATAGGCTCCTGAGATGCTGCATGTCGAGCGAACGATCGCGCTTGGAGAGGCGTTGTCCCTGCTCGTTGATGAGGAGCGGCAAGTGTGCGAATGAAGGTGCGGGAAAACCGAGTAACTCGTAGAGGTAAATCTGCTGCGCAGAGGAGAGCAGGAGGTCGCGCCCGCGTACGACTTCGGTGACGCCCATCAGCGCATCATCAACCACCACAGCCAACTGATACGCCCATGCACCATCGGCACGGCGCAACACGAAATCGCCACAATGGGTAGCGAGGTTAACCGCTTGCGGACCATAATGGCGGTCGATGAAGTGTATCGTTCGGTCCGGCACGATTAGGCGAGTGGAAGCCTTGCCGGAAGAATTCCCACTTGTGCTTTTCTTTTTTTGAATCTCCCCTTGTGCGATTGTTTCCTGCTCCATCTTTGCTTCCCCCTTGGTCGAAGGACGGCAGGTGCCGGGATAAATGATGCGGCCATCGGACTCGTGGGGAGCTCCCGAAGCGGCTTGAACGGCCGCGAGGATATCGGCGCGCGTGCAATAACAAGGATAGGTTACCCCTTTGGATTCAAGCTCATTGAGGTAATGAGCATAGATATCCGTGCGGCAAGACTGCATGTACTTTACGCCATCGGCAGAGTCGGCCGTTCCTCCCCTATCCCATTGGAGCCCTAACCAACGCAAGTCGTCTTCTATCTGCAAGGCATACTCCCTGCGGCTGCGCTGCGGGTCGAGGTCCTCTATACGCAATATCCACTCGCCACCCTGCCCCTTGGCCGACAACCAAGAGAGCAAGGCGGAGTAGATATTTCCTATGTGCATTCGTCCAGTAGGCGAAGGAGCAAAACGTCCGGTCATTCAGTTATAGGATTGCGGATAAAGGCAGGGTCGAGATAGGTTTGCTCGATGGCTTCAATAGCCGCCATCTCCTCAGGCGAGGGGCAGTATCCCAAGCTGCAGTTGTTGCAGAAATGCCCAATAAGGTACTCCTTGATTTCCTTGGCAGTCATCCACGGAAGCCCTTTCTCTTTACAAAGTTCTTCTACGGTCACCACTCGTTGTCTGACGGACTCTACACCATGTTTCTGCAGCTTCTCCTGACTGGGGGTGATGGCATGCTGGAGTGCTTCTACGTTGGATGCAAGCAGGAAGGTACCATGAACGATACTGCCCCCTGGAGTAAGCATACAAGCGCAACCGGAGATCTTGCGTCCATCTACGAGCACATCGTTGTGCGAACTGCTCACAGCAGGGAGCCCCATCGCGCGAAGCGCTTCGCAGAACTTATCCAGAAACTCCTGAAACACCTCCTGCGTATGCTTAGAGGGAGAGATATACGACAACATGAGATTACCCTCATCGGAATACACGCAGCCGCCACCGCTCTTGCGGCGATAGCACTCGATTTTATGCTCTTCACAATAGGGGATGTTCACCTCGTTTTCCATCACCTGATGGCGACCGAAAATCACGGTCGGGCGCGTTTGCCAAAGAAAGAAACCACCATCAGAATTGGGGATTGCATGCTGAGAGAAATACTCCTCGGCTGCGAGGTAAAAGACTAATCGACGGCCTTCTGGAAGAATAATGGGTAGCATAATTTTAAATTGGGTGTTTTGAAATTTCAATCCGAAATGAATAGTATTAAAAAGAGGGATGTGTGGTTCATACGGAGGAACGCTCGTATTTGAAACCAAAAGACTGCCCCACTCTGGCGCAATCGTCAGAAGAGGGACAGTCAATCGGAAGAATTAAACCATTTGCTCAATAGCCCAAACGAAGGCTTTTACGCCCACTTCTTTGTTGCGGGCATCGAGTTTCTCTACGCCTTCCAGCAGGGGCTCTACCATCTGCTCATCGACTACGCATAGCATGGCAGAGTTCATCTCCGGCCAAGCATGCGTGCCGCGGCGAGGTTCACCACCGTTGGTGCCGCGACCTTGCACGTTCTCAAAGAACGTGAATCCGCGTACACCAAGGGTGTCCAACAGGTACTCAACACGCTCGGTGTTGGCCTGATTATATACGATCATTACACTTTTGAGCATACTTATTTCTTGTTTTTCTTAACGTTGATATTCATGAAAATGAAGTTCTTGCGCATTTCGTCGGTCTTGTTGGGTTCGTCAAACGAGCCGCCTTGACGCTTGGTGCGGACAATCTTCACAATCTCGTAGATGCAGTTGCCGAGGAGGGCACCGCCGATGATGATGAAGATCAAGCCCATGATGAAGGAGCTCTTGAGCAGCACCAATCCGATGAGGAGGATAACGAGGCCGAAGAAGATGGAAAGGATGAACTTACCGTGGCGCACCATCGCTCCGTAGAGGGTCGGTACGATGAAGAACGTGAGGAGGGTGGAAACAAGCAAACCGCCAATAACAACGATACCCATTGGTTTCCACATCTCCGAACCTTCACCATTCGAGACAGCCATCGGCACCATACCGAGGATGGTCGTCATAGCGGTCATGAGGATCGGGCGGATACGGCTCTCGCCAGCGCGCTGGATAGCTTCGTTGAGCGCTACACCACGTTCGCGGAGCAGGTCGATATAGTCAATGAGCACAATACCATTCTTAACCACAATACCAATAAGCATCACAAGGCCGAGGGCACCAATCATATCGAGCGAGGTATGAGTCATCCACAAGGCGAGGATAACGCCGGAGAGGGCAAACGGGATGGTGAACATGATTACGAACGGCTTCTTCAAACTCTCAAACTGCGATGCCATCACGATGAAGACAAGCAGGATGATGAGTGCACCGAGCATACCCATATCGCGGAAAGTTTCTTGCTGGTCTTCGTAGTCGCCACCGATGCGAAGGGTGATGCCCTGCGGTACTTCAAGCTGCGGGAAGACCTCTTTCTCAATCCTCTGAGCGAGCTCGCCCAACGAGGTTTCGTATGGGGTTACAGATACTTCTATGTAACGCTGACGGCTCTTATGGTCGATGGTAGGAGGTGTCCAATATTCACCAACGGTACAAATCTCAGAGAGCTTGACGGTGGTACCTGCCGGAGTAGGAATAGTGAGGTCCTGGATCTTCTGAATGGAGTTGCGGTCGTCTTCTTCCAAACGGCAGACGATATCAAACTCCGAGCCATCTTCCTTGAGGTAACCGCAAGCCATACCGTTTACGCGGTTGCGCAAGTAGGTAGCGATGGTAGCCGAAGTGAGACCCAAGCGAGAAGCTTTCTCTTTGTCAACAACAATATTGATTTCCGGACGCTCGTCGTCGCGCAAGATGGTAGCATCACGTGCTCCCTCTACGCTGTGGTTACAGATATACTGAATCTGCTCTGCGAGCGCACTCGTTTTATCAAAGTCATAACCGAAGATCTCGACTTTTACCGTGTTGTCAGCAGCACTACCGCCCGAGGTGCTGACGTTGAAGTCAGTGATTTCCGGATACTTACGCATCTCTTCACGCAGCACTTCGGCAATCTCGAAGATCGAACGTTCGCGCTCGTACTTCTTATTGCACTTAATGGTCATGCTGATGGTATTGTTCATCGTAGAGGAGAAGAGTGCACCCATGCCATCGTCATCGTTGGAGCCGGCCGAGGTAGAGATAAGCTCAATCTCCGGAGCAAGCAAAGCAAAACGTTTCTCGAGAGCACGAGCCGTCTTGAGGGTCTCCTCAATGCGGGTACCACGCTGGAGTTCAACTTTTACGGTCATACGGCCGTTATCCTGCTGCTGCATGAAGTCCGTACCAATAGCGCCCGTGAATACTGGGATAAGGGTCAAAACGAAGAACAGAAGGAGGATGCCGAAGGTAGCCACTTTATTGCGCAAGCACCAACCCAAGATCTGAGCATACTTGCGGTCGAACCAGTCGAGGAAACGCACTACCGTACGGTCGTACCACGTCTTGTTGTTCTTATCATCATCAACCAGATTACCTTCTTCATCTACGTGCATCTTACGCGGTTTGAGAATCTTCGAGCAGAGCATCGGGGTGAGCGAGATAGCGATGACGGTAGAAGTACAGCAAACGATGGTAATGATCCAGCCGAGCTCCTTAAACATGATACCAGCCATACCGGTAAGCATTGTAAGCGGCACGAATACAGCCACGAGCACAAGCGTAGTAGCGATTACGGATACCCATACCTCATTCGTAGCATAGATAGCTGCCTCGCGCGGATTCTCGCCGCGATCCACATGCTTGGTGATATTCTCGAGCACCACGATAGCATCGTCCACCACCATACCGATAGCGATATTGAGCGAACAGAGCGAGATGATGTTGAGCGAGCTGCCTGTAATAGCCAAGTAGATAAATGCCACCACGAGGGAGATAGGAATGGTGAGGCCCACGATAAGTGCTGCACGCCAGCGACCCAAGAAGAAGAGCACTACGAGGATCACAAACAGAAGTGCGTAACCAATGGATTCCTTCAGCGAATCGATGGAGTTCTGGATGTTTTCCGAAGAGTCGTAGATAACCTCCAACTTCACGTCAGCGGGGAGCGTTTTCTGCAGTTTAGCCACTTCCTTGCGCACATCTTTACAGATCTGCACTGTGTTGCCGCCACTCTGCTTCGTTACGATGATTCGAGCACAGTCTTTGCCGTTGGCCTTCTCATCGAGCGAGAGCTCCTTGATGGTATCCTTTACGGTAGCGATATCGCGGAGGAAAATCTGACGGCCTTCGCGGGTGGTCGTAACTACGATATTATTGATGTCATCCGACGATTGATATTCGGAGCGCACCTCCATCTGATACTGCTCTTTCTGGAGCTTCACCGTACCTGACGACATATTGAGGTTCTGCGCCTGCACCATCTGACCAACCGACTCCACGGTCAAGCCGTAAGCATCAAGTTTCTGCTGATTCAGATAGATATATACATAACGGTCGGGCGCACCTGCTGCGGAGATATTACCGATACCGTCAATACGGTTGAGCTGCGGGATAATCTCATCGTCAAGCATCTTCTGCAAACCAGCGTAACTTTCGTTAGCCGTAACCGAATATTGGATAACCGGCATCATTGAGGTGGAAAGACGGAAGATAATCGGGCTGGAGCAACCATCTGGGAGGCGGTTCTTGCTGGCGTCCACATAGGTGCGGACATCGTTGAGCACCTCATCGAGGTTCGTACCCCACTCGAACTCAAGCGTTACGGATGAGATATTATCTTTGGATTGAGAAGTCAACTCCTTGAGGTGATCCACAGAGTTGAGGCTGTTCTCCATTATCTTGGTGACATTCGATTCCACCTCGGAAGCCGAAGCACCCGGATAGGTGGTCATGACCGTCACATAAGGCGGGTCCATCTCGGGGAACTGGTCAATCGGCAGCTGCATGTAGCTGAACACACCGATGACGATCACAGCCACGAAGATGAGCGCTGTAGTAATCGGTTTTTGGACCGCTGTTTTATAAATAGCCATAGTTAAAATTGCTTAGAAATTATTTGTTTTTAACATCGAGTTTAACGCCATCAATCAAGCGTGCTTCACCTTTGGTTACGAGCTCCAAACCGGGCTCAATGCCTTCACCGAAGATCTCTACATCGTCGCCAAAACGCTGACCCATCTCAACGGTTACGCGGCGAGCTACACCATTATCGTTTACGAATACATAACGGTCGTTTGCGCCAATAAGCTTGAGCACAGCGCTATAGGGAGCAGTAATAACGGCTTCCGTACCGAGAGCAAGGTTTGCGGTCACGTACATACCCGGACGAAGCAAACCGCCGTTATTCTGCATTACGACCTTAGCTTGGAACGTATGGCTGGTAGCATCTACCGTTGGATAAACGATCTCAATCGTTGCGGGGAACTCCTTATCGGGATAAACGTCAGAGCGGAGGGTGAGCTTCATACCGGTCTTCACTTGCGGGATATACGACTCAGGGATAGCGATAAGGGCCTTGAGGCGGTCAATCTGCGTGAGCACGAGGATAGGCTGACCGCTGTAAAGCTCGCCATCTTCGTAGTTCTTAGCTGAAATAACGCCACTGAAAGGAGCGCGAACAAAGGTGTTCTTGGTGAGGAAATCGAGGTTTTCCTTCGTTTGATCAAGCTGGAGCTTGGTCTGGTCATACGTCTGCTGGCTGACGCTTCCGGTCTGGATAAGACCCTCCACGCGCTTCATCTCTACAAGCAGGTTGGAATAAACGAGCTTGGTGGTGTTATACTGCTGCTGATCCATTCTAACGAGCGAATCGCCTTTACGCACACGCGTTCCTACTTCAGTATAAATATGTTCGATTTTACCCGTGAGAGAGGGCGCAATATTCACCGTCTCATAGCCCTGAAGATTGGAAGAGAGGGAGATTTCGCGCTGGATTTCGCGTGACTGAAGTACAGTTACTTCTACGGGTTCAGCTGCCTGCTCCTCTTCGGTTACGATAGCTGCGTCCTGCTTCTTGCAGCCCACGAGCATCATCGATGCTACGGCTGCGAATAATACCATTTTTTTCATATCTTTTCTATAATCTGTTATCAAAATTGTTTATCGGATATTGAGGAATTTCTTCAGTTCTGCTTGCGCATTCACGAGGCTCAACACGGCTTGTACATACGTAGATTGGGCCGAAATGAGGTCGTTGGATGCGTTTACGAGCTCGAGGTTGGAAGCCGAACCGTAGTTGTATTTGTTGGTCACAGACTCAAACACGCGGCCGGTCACTTCGATATTATCTTGTTCGTTGAGGTAGGTTTCGTAAGCATTCTGCAGATTGTAGCGGAGTTGCTGATTCTGAATGCCGAGGTTATCGGCCGTTTCAGCAAACGTGTTGCGTGCTTCTTCGAGCGCGATCTTCTTTTCTACCACTCCGGCAGCACGTTTGCCGCTCGACCAAAGGGGCATCGAGAAGTTGACTGCAAAAGCATGAGGAGGGCTCATCGAGAAAGGCTTCTCGCCATTCAAGCAGCCGGGTTTGGAGTATTGATAACCGAAGCCAATGGTCGGGCCGTAAGCCCAAGCAGCCATATGCACGTTCTTCTTTGCCAAATCCACATTCTTCTCCAGCAGTTGGTAGTTGAGGTTGTTTTGAATGATGAAGTCTTCGCCAAGGAGATTCATGATAGCCTCAACCGAAAGCATCTCCTTGAGGGAGGTGGTGAGCGTAATTTCAGTCGTTACGGGTACGTCAAGCAGCACCTTCAGCGCACTTTCAGCGAGTTGGATAGAGCGCTTGTTGGAGTTGATATTGTTGCGCAAGGTGTTTACTCGAACGCGGATCTGATCAGCAGCCGTTTGCTCAGCAGCACCTACTTCTACCGAACGAAGCGTCATCTCGTAAAGCTTGTTGATATTGTCAAGCGATGTATTGAGCAAGCCCACGATATCTTGCAACACAAGCACGCTGGCGTAGGAGCTGATGATATTGGCGCGGATGTCGTTTTCGCTCTGCTCAAATTGCAGCTTCTGCATGTCGATGGCTACGTTTTGCAGCAGGGCACCTACGATAGCCTGTCCGTTGAGACCAATTGACACACTAATGGAGGTGGTGTTATCCGGCATGGTCATCTGCATGGGGCCGAAATCGAGTTTATACGGATTGAAAGCGGAGTCGCGCAAGTGTTGGTAACTCCAGCTAAGGTCTGCTTGCGGCAACATAGCGGCAATCGTTTGCCAACGTTGTGCGTATGCTTGCTGAACAGCAATCTCCGCATTTCGGAGCGTGCGGTTGGCCTTGACCGCATAATCTTGCGCCTCTTCCAAGCTCAGGCTGAGCGATGCGGGCACTTCGCGTGCCGGCATTGCCTTCGTAGCGGCCATTACGTGGTCTTCGGCCTTGGCTGTACCTGCTATTGTGAGAACAGCCATTAGCAATGTTAAAATTTTCGTTTTCATCAGTTTAATGTGTATTTATTGTTCGTTAATTCAAATTTTTGGCTTTTGAAAATGGAGCCCTGCTCTACTAATCATGTTGGTCAAGAATGACGAGCCCTTCTGGCGAGAGGATGCCGCGAATGAGGATTGCCGAGGTGTTGTTGATATACGCACTCACGCTGATTTTGTTTTCTTTGAGCAGTTCCAAATGCCTTACGGTATCGGCATGTATCTTAGCGAAGAGGAGGCTGGTAAGATCCACGTTGATGTCGCTTCTCACGAGGTGATCTTCAATACCCAATTGCAGCGCTTTCTTTACTTTTTCGTATTGCGAAATAAAAATGCGCTTTTGGTATTCCTCAAAGAGTTGCGGATAATACTTTTTCAAGTCTCGCAGCAGGAGTGGCACTTTCCTCACATCGCTCTTGTCTCGCGCTTGATTGGCGGCAAAGCGATGCAGGCACGCTCGGAGATTATCAGCATTCAGCATGAAGGTCGCTGTTTTGTCCATCTCCTCTACGGCACGGTCGAGAATAGCGGCTACAAGATCATCTTTCGTGGGGTAGTACGTGTAAAACGTTTTCTTTGACATGCCCAACTTCTTGCAGATATCGTCGATGCTCACGCTCCGAATGCCGAATTGATAGAACTCTTCGCTCGCGGTTCGCAGTATTTTTTCTTGCGTATCTATTGACATTGTCTGGGTTGTATATATATTAATAATTTGTATGAAAAATTTCGCTTTCGTTCGTGATGGATATAGCCCATTTTTCAAAAACGGCTGCAAAATTACTACATTTTTTTGAATTGACCAAATATTTTGGAAACTTTCTTCACAAAAAAAGTTTCTTCGTCACCAAAGTGCGACGATTCGGACTATCAAAATCCGTGCCAAAACAGCAGAGGCTTACTCATTTGTGATTTTTTCTATAAAAATTGTCTTATTTTTCCTATTTTGATAGCTGAAGATAGCAAAATCCCGCCTTTTAGCTAAACGAGCAGTGGACGACAAAAAAACTGCCTGACAGCAGCCAGGCAGTTTGATTGTTTTCCCAGAGGAAAATCCGTATGGGAAAATGCTATTACGCTATTAGAATTTGTAGCGCACACCTATGTTGAGACCGGTGTAGAGACCAGCGCCATTAAAACCTGCATAGTCCGATCCGAAATACGCACCAATGTTCGGGCGCCAGTCAACAGAGAGCTCAAGCGGGAACCAGAAATCGTAAGCCACACCTACGTGACCAACTACACCGGCATAACCCCATTTGGTAAAACCAAAACCGGCACCGGCACCCACGCCAAGGAACCAATTCCACTCACCTTTCTCATCCCAAGGAATCTGGGTGTTGAACGGATTGATCCAATCATAGGTGCAAGTAGCACCAATAGCACCAAAGCCCGGAAATTCAACAGCGAGGTCAATCATGTTGGCTGCACCAAGATTGTGCTGATAAGAAACAGAAGCACCATAACCGAGGTTCACACCTACAGCACGCGGCTGTGCGCTAACGTAAGCAATGCTTACAAGGGCCAAAATGGCCACTGCAAATAATTTCTTCATATTATAAAAATATTTAGTGAATGCTATTTGACGCTGCAAAGTTACTACAATTATTTGAAATATACAAATCTTTTTTGTATTTTTTTTAAAAAATCTTAATTATCTGCATTTTTATACTAAGGTTATGCATATTTGTTATCGCTCCATCAAAACGCATGCACTTTTATTTTTATGAACAAGATTAATCAAGATTTAAGGTAGGTTCGCAAATTCATTTTTAGAACCCACCTTAACTTGTTAACGTTAATTTTGCTATAATATGTGTTTTATCTGAAAAAAGTAGACACTAAAAAATCTGCTTATATGAGAAAGAGGCTACTTTACTTCCGCAAATCGGTAGTTTTGGGTCAGACCAAAATTTTAGTGTCTGTGTTTTCAGGAAAGACAATTACGTTTTTTGCGTAACGTAACGCGATGTTACGCAAAAAAAAATAGTAGTCCAAACATTCTGCATCGTATTACTATCGCATTACCATCGCATTACCATCGTACACAAATGCTCGTGTAATACAAGAGATTTGCCTCAAAGGTGTTAACTGTTACCCCGTAACTTAAAAATTATCCTTTTTCAGGGCCTCTAAGAAAGGGATAAAAAGCAGTACCTTTGCACTCGCATTCGTCAGCGATGGAGACACTAACGCGATGAGGAGCGATGAGGACTCATTGAGGAGGCATTGAGAACCCTTATCGAACTCATACGGGTATAGTTTGAATCTTCGAATACGCCTTAATCAATAAAGTTGACTTATTGAACTTATTGGGGCTGACAGAACTACAGTACAACGTAAATCTCTAAGCTATCACAACAAAAGCTTTCACCTACGCCTATCCTTTAACCCTGCTCATCGCTGTTCAGCGGCAACCCGGAACACTTACTCCTGTCTACTAGTAGACATGCTTCGCTTTAGTCAATGCGCCACACTATGGGATAAGGCAGAGGCGAAAACCAATACCATTCCCCTTGTTAGTGGGCAGATAGTTGGCACGATAAGACACGCGACAGCACCCAGCGTTGTGGCACCAAGCACCTCCCCTAATCACACGATACGAACCACGATTAGGCCCTTTAGGATTCTTTTTTTCTGCAATGCTATAGTCGCCATACCAATCGGAGCACCATTCATACACATTGCCGCTCATGTCATAAAGTCCTAATTCATTAGGCTGTTTTTGAGCTACAGGATGCGTCGAACGATTACTGTTACTTTCGCTCCAAGCTAACGCACTAAGTTGATTACTACCGGCATATTTATAGCCTTTGCTCTCAATTCCGCCGCGAGCAGCATACTCCCATTGGGCTTCGGTAGGTAGCGCAAACTTTTTGCCGTTTAATTTGTTCGCTAATATACTATTCAAACGAGTAATAAAGGTAATACAATCCTCATAAGACACATAGCACATGGGATAGTCAAGACCGACGCCACAATTTTCCCAACCATTTTTATTGGCCGTCCTTTCAACCGATTCAAGCATCACAGCTTCCCATAAGGCCTGCGTAACTTCTGTCTGACCGATATAATAGTCACTCAGGGTCACTTGCTGAGCAGGACGCTCATCACTCTCTGCATCATTTCCCTGCTCGCTTGTAGCACCCATAGTAAACGTGCCACCTTGCACTTTGACCAACGTAAACTTAACACCTTGCACTACAAAGGTAAGACTTTTGTTGTCGGAAACCTCCTTAGCGACTGGTTGTTTCTTTTGGAGTCTACCAACCACCGATGTTTGTTGGTTTTCCTGTACTGACACTTCTCCTTCATAATCAGCAAAACCATCCTTAGTAATTTTGATAGAATGCTTACCCACCAATATTTCTGGAAAAATATTGGGTGATTTTCCTACCAACTTTCCATCCAAATATACATTGGCATCTATCGGCTCAAAATCCACATTCAATGAACCGCTTAAAGGCATAAGAGCAGGAAGAACCACTTCTCTCTTCTCTTGTTTGGCTAACGTTACAGACTGAGTAACCGAACGAAAACCGTCTTTTCGAACCTCAATCAAATAGGTAGCAGGCATCAGTTCGCCTTGCCATTGGTTTTCCCCTCTATCTTCTTCATTGATATAAATACGCGCACCCGGAGTAGTGGTCTTAACAGTCAATAACGCCTTAGCCGATTTAAGGGTTATTGCTAACTCTTTTCGTTCGCTTGTCATGACAAAACTGCCCGTCTGTGGGCTATACCCTTCAGCCTCAACCGTATAGGTATATTTGCCATTCAACAAATACTCTTTTAGTGTACCATCAGATTGTATGGTTTTCGGTTCACCATTTATCAATACACGAGCTGTCGTAGGAAGCACCTTCAAAATAAAATAATTACCCGTTGGCTGCTGTTTGAACTGGCTGTTATCCACAATAATCGTAAGACAATACGTTGATTTTCCTTCTACATGATCGATACCATAGTCCTTAAAAACCACATCAAGTGGTAGAAAATCTTTGTGGTGTACAGTGAATTTTTTTGTGCCATCTGCCAGATAAACAAGGTACTCACCTATTCCATACACCGGTTCACCTATTACCGCACCTTTGAATACCACATCTTGCAAAACTATTCTTACTCGAACCACAGCGGCAGGAACATCATTATTATCAAGACGCACATTCGTACGAGCAATAATATCCAGAGGTAATTCCTCAAAGGATTCAACAGTCATTTTCTGCCCAAAAGTGAGCGTTGACAGTAGTATAAAAAAGAAAAATATGGATAGTTTTCTCATTTTAAATATAGAAAAAAGTAAATGCATAAAAACAAGTCACCAATTATTCCGTTCCTTCAATCAGCGTTCCGTATAGATTATACATCTGACCATTCTTGATGATGTAAATTGCGCCATCCTTCATGATTTTCGTAGCAGAATGGTCATCGCTTTCATGCTCATCGACTTCTGAAGCTACAGGCTCCATGATAGCCTCAACCATAACATCCTTCTCTAATACAAGTGAATAAGGATTATAAATTGTGCCATCGCTCCATCGCAAAAACTTATATCCATTATCTGGGATAACAGCAAGCATCACATAACTGCCATAAGGATATTCTCCCGCTCCTGTAATGGTACCATGCTCAGACACCCCCGAAAGTACATATTGATTGCTAACCGTTGCAATAAAGGCTGTATCTTGAGTAAGTACGACCCTGCGTGGATTCTCTGTATTACCATCATTCCAATATCTAAATCGATACGATGAATCAAGAATCGAAACAACGATTTCCACAGTGTCAAGATATTCAGCTTGCATAGGGGCAGAAATAGCGCATACCTGTGAAACAGTTGACTGAGTAGTGATTTTATAGCTATTCTTAGCAAACATAGCCGTATATGTAGCATTCTGCGCAACGATTACATTGCGAGGATTGTCCGTGTTACCATCTGACCATTGCGTGAAATGATAGCCGTAATGGGGTGTTATCAACACCTCCGCATCTGTAAGCGATTGATACGAAATGGTTGCATCACCATGATCAGCCTGTACGGTCACGGATGGAAGCGGATTAATGTTTTGAAAATTTCCCCAGAAAGATGCATTCCTATAGGTATTAATCGAACCAGCTGGAACACATAGGTTCACACTATTGTAAAATGAAGTCGAATAGGAGCCTGTCTGACTAACTATAGGAGGAGTAGCGTTATCTACTAAAATAAATGATAATTGTCCATTGACGGGGAATACACTATTCCCCATTGACGTAACGCTATTGGGGATAGTAATCGAAGTCAAACCGTCGCACGATTGGAAAGCATAACTTCCAATCGAGGTAACACTATTAGGGATAGTTATCGAAGTCAAACCGTCGCAATCAAAGAAAGCATAATCTCCTATCGAGGTAACGCTATTATGGATAGTAATCGAAGTCAAACCGTAGCAACCATAGAAAGCACTATTTCCTATCGAGGTAACACTATTAGGGATAGTTATCGAAGTCAAGCTATCGCAATAGCGGAAAGCATCATTTCCTATCGAGGTAACACTGTTGGGGATAACCGTGTTTTTACAACCAGCAATAAGCATATTTGTAGATGTTTTGATAATAGCGTTGCAATTATTTCGACTATCATACACGGAATTTCCTAATTCAACGATAATCGAAGTCAAACCCGCGCAACCGCCGAAAGCACTATGTCCAATCGAGGTAACGCTATTGGGGATAGTTATCGAAGTCAAGCTCTCGCAGAACCGGAAAGCATCATATCCTATCGAGGTAACGCTATTAGGGATAGTAATCGAAGTCAAACCGTAGCAACCATAGAAAGCACTATTTCCTATCGAGGTAACACTGTTGGGGATAGTAGTCGAAGTCAAACCGTCGCAATCGCGGAAAGCTCGATATCCTATCGAGGTAACGCTATAATTGATTCCATTGTATGTAACCGTAGATGGAATCGTAATATCACCTGAATAGCGTGGGGATTTTTCCGTAACCGATGCCGTCAAATCTGAAGATAGATTATATGCTATTCCATCGATTTCTACTGTCTGAGCAAAAGCATTACTCAGAAACACAAACAATCCAATATAGAGAAATATCACCTTTATTTTCATACTATCAAAAATTTTATTTGCGTGTACCAATTCGATATTGTACGTCTTTCGTTTCAAAGCCATTGGGGTCGCGTACTTTGATTTTCAGCGCTATCTCACCAGTCTTGGTTTGCCCATTGGCTTCGATAGGAACCCTCACCTCTATCTCTTGTCCTTTTGATATTGTAGGCAAAAATGCCTCCTTGATGACGATACCATCCGTCGTACCCGTGGCCTCCACGATGGTGCGACAACCTTCACCATTGCCTTTTCCGGAGTTCTTCACAAGAAAACGAAGATAGCATACTTCATTGGCATCAATCACGCCATTATGGTTGGAATCGACAAACGTTACCGAACCCGGTACGATTTCCAACATCGGCAAAACGGCCTCCTTAACGATATTAAAACGCATAGGGGCAGTAGTCACCGTAGATTGAGCTACTGTCTGCCCAACCGAAAAGACCATTGCTAACAAGACAAATAAACGAATCATTTTCATAATGGCTGTTATTTCGTGGTGAAAGTTATCTGATTACCGTAGGCTGTACCTTTGGCATTGGTAGCATAAGCCCGTACGTAATAAGTAGTTTTCGATTTGAGTCCCTGCAATACGCAAGAGAAATTGCCCACACCCACAACGGATGACTCTGCAATCGTATTCTGAATGGTAGGATTTTCAGTTACGTCAAAGCAGAAACCTCTATTCTCAACTGCAAAGCTGCCATCTTCTACTACTTTTCCATAACAGATGGCTGCATTAGCCGAAACCGATGATACGTCTATGGTTTCTACTGTTGGGATAGCATACAGACTAATAGTCGTAAAACTCAGTTCTTGGCCATAAGATACACCCCAACCGTTCTTCGCATAAGCCCTTACGTAGTACGTAACGCCATCTTCCAAATTCGGCACATTAATAGTACATGTATTAGGAGTATTATATGCCGTGGTGCCAGAATATTCAATTCGATTGTCTTCATATTCCACAGTAGGATGAGTGCCATAGCACACCCCCCATTCAGGAACAATATCCGTTCCCCAATAATGCAACGAGATGCTCACAATGGCATTGTTGTGACTATAGGAAATAATTTGGTCAGTACGAACATCCGCCCATTCAAAGGGATACGTTTGGAACGCGCGAACTTCCTGTATTGCGTCTGAATTGAAACCAACAATCTTGAACTGACAATCATAATCAGTTCCTGCTTCTAACCCGGTCAGTTTACAACTGCAGATGCCATTGCTGAAGGTCATCTTTTGCTCACGAGGATTATTCATTCCAACGTTTGAATAGCAAAGATAATACTCCAGATAATTCTCCATCCCATTTGGAATATCGCACATGATTGACACATCGGCCGTGGTATAATGTGGCTCAACGTAGCTATCTACCCACACCGGGCCTAACGCCGGGATTGATTCCTCTTGCGTGCAAGCACATAATGCAAGCGCAAGCAATATCATCATATAATGAGCGAATTTCATATCATTTCTTGCTTTTGTGATTAATCGTATAACCTATACCAACTTCTAATTCCAAATAGTTAAACCCAATTGTAGCAACGCCAGCACTCAAGGTCAGCCCTCTAATGCTGCCCATTACGCCCGCTTGAGCGGCTACACCATGATAATAAGTAGGATTATAGCGAATCAGTTGTCCTCTGGTTGTTTCCCAAAGCGAATAACGCCACCCATAGCCCGCACCCAAATACAAGGCCAGCATCGACTTGCGCCAATGGTTGCCTGTAAGATCCACCAGCAAACCGGCAGTGACCAACATATGGCTCTGTTGGCGAGAGCCAGAGTAAAGAGGCAACATTCCATTGACGAGACCTCCTTTGTCGCAGGATAAGTTATTTGTAGGTTGCTTAAACGAAAAATTGCTTCGGAAACTTGCATACCAACCAGCATATTTATACTTCTGGCCAATCAGCAAACCACCCGAGTGCTGCGGAATGGCGCCATAGCCATATTGAGCAGTAAAAATCGTTCGATTACCACCCTTTGCAGGTGCAGCAGATACTGTAAAACAGACATTGTCAAAAACAAAATCGTTGTAGTCCTCTAATACGTTCCAAATAATTTTACACTTGTTGCCTGCTGTTACTTCTCCTATGGCACCTTCAAGATGCTCCATTTTTAGCGCCTTATAACCCGAAAAGGCTGACACACTCACAACAGCATCCGCATCCAAATCATACGTAATCTCGATGGTTGTGTCCACCTGGCGAACGGCCACATTCTGCACGTTTTGAGCAGAGGCAATGGCCGACAAAATAAGCATACAAATAATAATCCAATATGGCTTGAAACTATGCATATAATGATTTTCTACTAAATTCGTTGATAGTGATACAAGTGTTTTGTTTACAGAAATATCATCGTTTCGTTGGTTGCCCAACAACCTTTTTTTTGCAAGCACACACACTACAACTCGCGAAGCATGGGATTCGTTTCGAGAGTTGACTTTTATGTAAATCTCGCAAAACACGTCGAAAATATCAATCTGACATGCAGAAATTTACAAAAGTTGTTAGGTGGGTCCGCAAATTCGCTATGAAATATAATCTTGTTACCCACCAATTATATATTTTATCGAAAGTGGGAATTTTTAGAACCCACCCTATATTATGTCTTCAAATAGTATATATTCCGTAAAATCGATGCAAAGTTACAAATTATTTTTCATTCGAGCAAATATTTTCCCTATTTTACTGCATTTTTCACTCAAATCCCCCATTTTCTCTCTCTACTGCATCACTATCGCCATCGTAGTCCTCCGTCTATGAACCAATAATTTTAAGGTGGGTTCGCAAATTGGCTTTAATACGTTTACCCACAATTAATCATTATCTTTTCGAATAGGGGAATTATTAGAACCCACATGGTTGGACTGTTTCTTGGGAGAATGGCAAAATAGATATTGCTCCTGAATACTTATACGAGCATGCAATAGCTGTTTGATCAAATAGTTTCACCATCTATTACTCCAGTCGTAATAGATTACCTGAATATTCTTAGTAATAAGGCAGCCTAATTTTCGGATAATTAGACTGCTTTTTTTTATTGAAATAGATGCAAAGAAAGAGTCAATTCTACAACTATTTATGACTCTATTTCCTCCTCGCATTATTCGTTCAGCGCACGTTCATCTAGCTTGTATCTAGCTTGTATCTAGCTTGTTTGCAAGCTCAGTGAAAGCTACCTGCAAGCTAGATGAGTGGAGGATGCGTGGAGAGAGTGTGGGAATAGAGTGGAGAATGAGTGGAGAAAGCGTGGAGAAAAGTAGTGGTTTGAAGGGAGAATGTAGAGATTGCGTCAAGCAATTAAATAGTCGCTCCTTAATTTCTACCTTTGGTAAACAACCTGGAGCATAGGCTGATATAGGTAGTTTAAAATCGTCATCCAAAAATCTGCAAAAAGATGCTTGAGTTTCCTCATCATCTTCATCAGATTCCATGCAGTAGCAGCCATCATGGCATTAATCGTTGACGATGCTTTGCCATAGAGATAGTTATCCTGCATACGGTAGTCCGATTTCAGGTGGCCAAAGTGTGGCTCGATTCCCGCACGCCGTCTAAACGGATATCTGTTTTTTGATCTTTGATAT